>JAJFTX010000045.1 GCA_021372715.1 Methanobacterium sp.
CCCAGCAGTCATGTCCTATCCTCCTATCCGAGAATTCCACCGAAGACCATCAAGAGTATTGCGATCAGGAAACCGTATATAGCCTGGGTTTCTGATAGTGCGGTGAATATAATACCACGAGCAAACATGTCTTCGTCTTCAACAACTGCTCCTACAGCTGAGGAAGCGGTTATACCCTGACCCATACCTGATCCTAAACCTGCAAATCCTATAGCTGCACCAGCACCTATAGCTACTAGACCAGAAGTAACGGGTAAATTTTTTGATGCTCCCATAATTCCTGAGAAAACCAAAAGCAGTATTGCAATCAGGAAACCGTATATAGCCTGAGTCTCTGGCAGAGCGGTGAATATGATACCACGGGCAAACATGTCCTCATCTTCTGCCACAGCACCTACACTTCCTGCTGCTGCTATTCCTTGTCCTAATCCTGATCCTAAACCAGCCATACCAACGGCCAAACCTGCGCCGATGGCTGCTAAAGCTGTTCCTAAAACGACTTCTACCATTTTATTTACCTCCTAAATCAGTATATTTTCTTTTTGCGCGGAAGGCTCTGAATTTCTGACTTCCACCTATGTAAAACTGAGCAAAATACTCAACGTAATGCAAACGTAATGAATTTATAAAGGCCCCTAAACTCTGGAAGGCCATATTGGCAATATGTCCTCCAATAAATACAATTGGGGCTAAAATTATTCCTATATACGGAATCATATCTCCAACCAGTCCAGTTAATATGTTAACGGTCATGGCTATTCCTCCTGTGGAAAGACATAGAGCTAATAGTCTGGCGTATGATAATAATGTTCCTAGGAAACCAGTAAGGTCCATAAGACCAAAGGCACCGTTGAAGTAGATGAGCATTATCAAGCTTAAGGCTATAATTGGTCCTCCTACTATGCCTGCTGTCATCATGTTACCGGTTAAAAGGAACGCGGCTACCAGAGCAACAATACCTGCTTCTAGTACGAACCAGACAATCTGTGCTCCTAAAGCTTCTCTTGTATCTCCACGGACTATGTTGTTGTAAGCTCCTATGACTAAACCCATGTTGATATGGATTACACCCACAATTAGAGCGATAACTAATATGATTTCGGGGTGTACAAAAGCGTCAGCTAAGCCTATTGTAGTTGGAAGAGGTGCTCCTCCTAAAATCCATCTGGGGAAAAAGTCTCCAATGAAACCATTTGTCACCATTCCCAGAATGAAGGCCCATACACCACAGGCAATCAATACTAAACCAAAACTACCCATAAATTTATTAGTTTTACCCAAACCTTTATATAAAACCACTCCGATAAGAGCGTCAATTATTCCATAACCCGCATCAGTAAGACAGAATCCAAAGAAGAAGGGGAATACTATCGCCATTAAAATTGTGGGGTCAAATTCCCGATAGGTTGGGGTGGAATACATATGCACAAAACTCTCATATGGTTTGGCGAACTTGGGGTTATCCAGATGAACTGGTATATCATCCTTCTCAACATCAGGATCAGAAACATCAATTACGGAGTGACCTTCGGTGGAGTCTTCAATAATTTGTATAGCTTTATCTAACTTTTTTGCCATGACCCAACCTTCCAGCATCACTGTGTTCTGGGTCTGGCCGAAGGAAGAATAAATTTCGCTTCTCTGTTTTTCAATTTCAAGTTGCTCTTTTAAAACTGTTAATTCTGGTTTCCACTGTGCAGATATAACTGCTAATTCACTTAGTATATCTTTTTTCTCTTTTTCTATGCTTTCTATTCTTGATTCTGCATTTTTGATTATATCACTGGGTTTACCAGTTACTCCGGGGAATTCATATCTTTCGAATTCTAGTTTTCTAAGCTGACTGGTAACTTCATCTCCATATTGTTTTCTGGTTATGACGATGAGAATTTTAAATTCTTTTAGGGCAGCATCGGTGTCAAACAATTCTATTTCATCTGTTAAATTTTTTAAGTTCTCTTTAAACTTTTCAAAAGACGTATTAGAAATTTTTCCAACGATGACTGATACATATTCAGATTCTGAAAGGTCTGCTAAATCTATGTTGAAATTAGTTAAATTTTCAGCTACTTTATGTGCATTTTCTAGCTGAGCTTTCTCAGAATCTAGTTGGTTTAAATTATCTTCGTGAGGTTTGGTTTTTGATTCAACTTCACTAAGTACTTTTTCCACTTTTTTTATTAAATCTTCAACTTCTAGAGTTTCTACTTCTTTCTTTTCTATTGGCGGAGGGTTGATCATTCCCATAACCATCTTCATCATGCCTTTTTCCCTTTTTCGGACGGAATGTAAAAAATCGATAGTACCGGTGGTTTTCATTAAAAGCGAAGAAATACGTCCGGTAAAAGGAGTGGCATGGGATGGTTGAAGGATCTGTTTCCACTCGGCATCTTGTTGTATGCGCTCAGATATATCCTGGATTTGTACTAAACCTGCTTCATGTAGTGAACTCACTGCAGAATCAGAGTACTTGTCCAGGGTGATAATACTGAGCTTTTTCATCCTGGCTGTTTTAAACATGGTATCCTCACTATAAAATGCTTTTCACTATTATTTCTGCAGCTGCATCAACATTATCGGTAGCTTTTTTCTTATTTATTTCTACCTCTTCGGCAGTTTTATTAGATATTTGGTAAGCTTCCTTTTTTGCATTGGTTTCAGCTTCAAAAAGCATCTTTTCTGCTTCTTCCAGAGCTTCTCTTTTGGCGTTTTCTATAATTTCTTTCGATTTGGATTCAGCTTCATCAATCATTTCAGATGATTTCTTCTCTGTATCCTCTATTAATTTATCGGCATCGTTTTCAGCCTTTTTAATGGTTGTAATAGCTTCCGATATCGTTGTCATATAAATCACCATGATATTCCAAAATTTCTCTTGAGTTATATATATCTTTTACTATTTAATTCCGGACTTCTTATATCCTTTTTGTTTATTAACGCTTTAAACCATTTTAATATCTTCATTTGGATTTCTTTCGTCCACACCATCATAATAAATCTCATCGGTTTCAATTAATTTTTTGAATGGAGTTTCCTGAGTTTTTTCTTCATGGACATGCGATATTAATGCTGGAATCCTGCCTATCATAAAAATTCCCGTACCTAATTTCCAAGTAAATCCCATATCTGATAAAATACCCGCATTAGCCCCATCAACATTTATATGAATATTTTTTCTTTCAAAAAGAATTTTCCCAATGGCCATAGCCAGCTGGGTATGGTTTCCGTAAAAACCATACTTTTGGGCGGTTTCTATAAGTTTAGGAGCTCTAGGATCTTCTTTATGATAACGATGACCATAACCTGGGATTTTCTGGTTTTTCTGCAGATATTCTTCCACTATATTATATGCCAGTAAATTGATATCTTTAGTAGATACAATATTTGACAGAGATAAATCTAATGTTTGTTCTGCAGTCTCATCAATAACACCATTTTGCAATTTCTCCTGAAGAATTTTCATACATAGTTCCAGAGCACCAGCATGATGTTTTCCGAAGGCCATAATACCACCAGACACACAAGTATTTAATGGAGAACCAGCGGATGCCATGAGACGAGCTATTTGTGTACTGGGTGGTGTTGTACCATGATCACAGAAAGATACTAGGACAGCTTCAAGCATGTTAGACTCGTTTTTTGAGGGTTTATTACCATTTATCAACAAATAAACCATATCTGGGAAAGATAGATGTCCAATTAATTCTTCCTGCGAATAACCCCTGGTAATAATTCGATTGGGTTCAACTTTGGTTATAGAAGTTTTCCATTTAGGATTTCTAAACTTGAGGAATTCATCCATATTTTCGATATTGATTGCCATAAATATCACTCCAATATTATTCTAAGACTTTAATCATGGGGATGAAAATCAAATGATGATACTCTTGGTTCAACACAGCAGCACGGCCTAATACTTAATATTCGCACTCCACTGGCTCTTTGAGGTCCTATATTGATGAAAGAACCCAGAGCAGTTACTGAACCACCCAAATTTAAAGCACCAATTTGATAACTATTGATGGTTTTTGTTAAATCCCTCTCTAATTCTGATTGTATTTCAAGATTTCCATATGCCATGGCTTTAAGCATCAACGATGTTGCTTCAAAATGTGTCCTACCCACACCTACAGCAGGTATACAGGGAGTACAGCCTAGTTTAGGAAGTTCTAACTTCATAAATTTTTTTATTTCTTCAAATATTTCATTATAATCTCTTTTATGAAAAATACTATGGGTTCTTGCCCTTATCTCCGGACCTCCACCTAGCATGAGAATGTGTATCCTTATTTTATCCTGATTATTTGGATTTTTTTCTATATCTAGTTGATCTATAATGAAAGATGATGGAATTAATTTTCCTGGTTCATTATAAAGACCTTTTTTTTGTTCTATTCGTTCTAAATCATTACCTCGAACAGCCATGGGCCTTCCAGGTAGTTCTTGTAATCCCATTTTTATTCCTTCTTTAATTTCTGGAATAAAATTTGCAGGTATAATGGAGTCTTCTCCTATTTCTAAGATTACATGGGGGACTCCAGTATCATCACATAGGGGAGTGTTTTTTTCATTTGCTATCTGTGCATTTTCAATTAAAAGCTTTAGAATCCAGGAAGCCAGAGGATTTACCTCATTTGTAATGGCTTTATGGTAAGCTTTAATCTGATCCTCACGGAATGTTGTACTGGCCTTTATAACGGCGTTTTTAACTAGATTTATTAGATCCATAACTTCTCCTTTATCATAATTTCTAAGATAAAAATAGTATTATAAAATATAAGTTTATCATTCAGGAATTGCTAAATCCTTTGACCCCGCTTTAGATGATATTGCTTTAGGATAATAACGTTCTATCATATTTTTGACCAGAAACACCTGTTTTATTCGTTCATTAGCCTCTTTTGGTGTTGTTTCATAACCATGATGTTGGGCAATGGAACCTCCAGTTTTAAGATAAACTGGTGCTGCTACTCGAATTATGTTGGGAACCTCATAATGCCTTATAAAACCACCAGATGATTGTGGGTTTTCTGTATGAAAATCTATAGGTATATTTATGGCATTTCTCAAGGCTGCCATCATATTGAGCTGCAGATCCCGCACTGGATTGAATGAATCAGCACCTAATTCTTCTAATAATTTTGCAGAAGCAGGATTACCATGTCCAGTGTGCGCGGAAACCTTAAAGTGTATATTTTCAGGAAGTTCATTTGATTCTCTCATTTTTCCCAGAACCCAAAGTAATCCTTCATCATAAACAACTATTCCTCGAACACCAAGCTCTGATGCTCTTTTAACATCTTCTATGGCATATAAAAGATTTTCATAACCTCTTAAGCGATATCCTATCCTTGCTCCTTCTTTAGTTTGGGAGGAAGCACTGGTATCATATGTCGCACGGGGGCCTACGCTTAAAAAAAGTTCTATCTTAGCATCCTTGGCCATTTCTATCATTTCTTCTATTTCAGAATCTGTTAAAAGCATTATGCCTTTGGTTTGAGTAACCCGATGTAATATCACATCATACTCTTGGGAAGAGTCTAAAAGAGAGGCCATTGCATCTGGTTTTTGGATACCTGGAACTTCAAATCTGTATTGGGCTCCATCTGAAAATCTAAGATTAGAATCTACTGTTCGATCTACTTGATTTATTCCTAATGTTTTAAGGAATTCCCATGATTGCAAATTAATCACTCCGGTCTATTGGTGGTTAATGGAACTATTATTTGAGTTATAATAGAAATGAGTTTAATTCATCCATAAAATTATTTATATTATTATATGAATCCATATTTTCTATTATTTCCATTACTTGAATATCCACTTTAGGATTTAATTTTAAAAATTTACCACATATATCAGATTTATCTAAGGGATTTTCCGGTTCACCTAGTGGTAGATCAACTATTTTCTCATTTACTTCTTTTTTAGTGGAGATGGATACACGTGATGGTCTAGTGGATGGATATTGTTCATCATATGCGTCATCAATTTCAATTTTAATTTTTTGGGATAGATCTGAAATTTCATTATCCAGGTCATCGAGGGATGTATAGTTTAATATCAGGTTATCCAATCCATAATAATTATTAAATAGAGCAACTGCCATTGACACTGGTAAACTTTGTTTCAGGGATTCTGATGTTAGAGGTTGATAATTGTTATGCTCTGCGGCTATTTTATACGTATTAACCCTGATCTTCTCAATTTCTTTAGGTTTGATGTTTTTCTGGATCGTAATGTCTAGCATCGCATCGATACTGGAGTGTAAATGCCTACAAACAGGGTAGATCTTAAAATAAACCTCTAAGATCCTGTAGGTATTCATAAGTAAATCTAGATCTGTTTCGTAAGGATTTATACCTGTCATTGAGGATATAAATCCTTCTTTACCTTCTAAAATAGTATTTGATCCGGTAAAACCCTTCTCCGCTAATAAAGATGATAAAATTCCAGATTGGGCTGCTTTACCTGCATGTATGTGTTTTCCCATTGAGCCTGAATGATCGGATATTAGAAGACCGGCTGCTTGGGTCCCGGCCAAACCTAAAGCATTAATTATCTTCTCTGATTTAAGATTCATAGCTTTGCTGGCTGCTGCTGCTGCACCAAATGTTCCACAAGTACCGGTACTGTGAAATCCTCTACTGCGATGAGCAGGATTAACCAACATTCCCACTACAATGGCTATTTGATATCCAACCACTATGGACTCTATTAATTCCTTTCCAGTTTTATTCCGGGCTTCACATATAGAAAGAGCTGCAGGCATAACACATGTCCCGGGATGAAGTTGTGCTCTACGGTGTCCATCATCCAAGTCAAGTGAATGGGCGAATATTCCATTGGCCAATCCGGCTTCAATAGCACTTGATTTTCCTTCACCAATAACTGTAGATTCGTTATTGGTATTGATGATACTTTTTATAGCTTTACCACTATCAGTTTCAGATCCTCTTAAGGCTACACCTAAAAAATCAATAAAACATTGTTTAGCTTTAGTAACCACAGTTTCTGGCAGCTGTTCATATTTCAGGGAATTTATATATTCCGTTAACTTTGCAGTAATCATTTTATATCTCATCTATCAATTCGGCATCTGATTAATGGTTTACTTAAATGTCTTCTTGCTGAAGGAGGAACTTCATAAAAACCTTTTTTAAGAGTTCTATTAATTTCTAAAAGTATCTTGTTATCATCTTTGATTTTCCGCCCACATTTGGGGCATTTATATCCTTTATTTTTTCCTGCAGATTTCATCCGTTTACCGCATGAGCATAAAGGATTAATAGTATTATAAGCCTTTGCAAGTTCAATTATCTTAAATTTTTCAACATTCAGGGTTCCTTTTTCTCCTATTCCTCCGTAAACTTTTATAAAATCGCCCTTAATTAGTTGTTTAAATATATCCCGGAAACCTTTAGTTGGTTCATAGGCTGCACATTCTATGCTTCCGGAGTCATCCCTTAACTTTAAAATTACATGACCCCCTGCAATAACATGAGGATTATCAGCTACCTCTCCCTTAACGATATAACAGTTGTATTTAGTCATGTTAGAAATCTGGTTGATTTTTAATAAATGCTGGTCAGTATGCTGATTAGTAATAAAAATCGCTGTTCTTTCTATTGGTTCACATGATTTAATCATATCATGTGCCTTTTTGACACAATCAGAAGTTTCACCCCTTATACCCCATAATATAGGGCAAGGAGTGTGTGGTTCAATGGCGATGTAACCTTCTTCCTCATCGAGATTATCAAAGGTACAGGGATAGGTAATCTGGTCCATCTTCAGAACTGATTCGTATTTAATCCTTCTTTTAGTACCATAATTTAAGGGGATTCGGTAGGCTAAAAGTTCAAATGTTCTATCTTCTAAAGGACAGCCTATAGAGGCTAATGCTCCTATGATTCCTCTGCCTTTTTTGAATTTATAAATTTCTGCTCCAATTAAATCTGCTGTTTTTTCTGCATCTTCAATAGTGACCAAATTACGCACGGTATTCTGGGCATAATCTTCTAAAACCTTGGGTAAAAATAGTTCATCATCAAGATCATCAATATCTATGTTTGTGACATCCATTTTTTGTTTATAAAATACCACACCCGGATTGGTATTTTCTTCTTCAAGATGTGATAACTTTTCAACACCATTAAGAATAAGATTTTTAGCTGTTTCAAATTCTTCATTGGACTTTACTAGCAATTTAAAGGAAACAGCCCCGTTACCCCTGGTTTTAAACCTTGCAAATGGATTTAAACGAATTAACCGGGGATAACCTATGATTTGGAAACCGTAATCTTTAAGTTCATCCATCACCACAGCAGTTATATAAGTGGTGCACATTCCTCGACTGGAATCAGTATCATCGATACCCACATATATTATATCATACATATTTTCATTGCACATTTCATAATACATAAATTTTACCAGGTGGTCCCTATGAGTGGCATCCCCATGCACAGAGATCAGGTCTTAATCGAGATAACCGAACTTCTATCTAATCATGGTTTTGAAACATCTAATATATATGATAGAAGCTGTTTTGATATGGTTGCTCGTCGTGAATTAATTCTTCTTTTACTTAAAGTTTTAATTAATGTAGATGGCTTCAGCAGCCAGCAGGCCCAGGAAATAAAAAGATTAGCCCATACCTTCCTGGCTTCTCCTTTAATTGTAGGGTTTAAATCTAAAACAGAACCTTTAGAGGAAGATGTTGTATATGAAAGACATGGAATTCCAGTTGTAGCCCCGGAGACACTACGTAATATGGTGGTGGATGATGTATATCCAGAAATTTTAGCTGATCGAGGGGGTTACTATGTAAATATAGATGGTGATGCCATCAAAGAAATGAGAATGAAGCAGAATCTATCCCTGAAAGATGTGGCAGATATAGCCCATGTGTCCCGAGAGACCATCTATAAATATGAGCATGGAATTGTTCGTGCTGTTCCAGAAACGGCCATGATTCTGGAAAGTATATTGAATATGAAAATAACACTTTCTATAGACCCATTTAAAGTACCCGATACTAAATCAGACATAATTAAATCAAAAGAATCTAACAAAGAAGCTGATAAATCTAATAATCAGGAATTGAACCAGAAAGAACCTAAGGAACTTATTAAACTTGGTTTTGGAGTTATACCTACCAATAAAACACCATTCGATGCCATTGCCCAGACAAATTATAAAAAAACTGCAGAAAAACAGAATACACTACTAACAAACCTGGAAAAAAATAGAAATAAGAAGATCTTAAAAAAAATGGCACTGAATATTAAAGACCTATCTGATATAACCAAAAAAGAAGCAGTTTTTATAATGGAAAGTAAGCGTATCATTGAATGCATTGAGGGCATACCAGCAGTAAATATCGGCGAAATATGTGAAATGGAAAACTGTCGAGAATTCATTCGTTTATTAAAGGAAAGGAAAAATTAAACATTAAAAAAGTTCACTCAAAAGGGAAAACTAAATAATTCTTAATTTTTTTAAGCAGCCTGAATTTTTTAATAACCAAATCACAATTTTTTATTATATTAATCTATTCATCGAGCAGTGTTTTAAAAGTATTTTCAGCTTCATCTTCTGATGCAATCCCTACCGCCACCGAATCGATATAATCCAATGTTTTCAAATATTTAAATGCATCTTTAGGGCTTAATATGCCTGCAGCAAGTGTTTTTTTTGCAATAATAGTTTTATCTAAATTTTTTATCAGATCAGCTAATTCAGCACGTTCTTTATCCATAAAAACATCAATATCCATTAAATAACCAATATTATTAATAGGAAGCATGTATATTTCAAATAAATCCAATACTGGAGATTTTAGAAGTTTTTTAGTAGTTCGAAAAGGGGTGTGGGTTACCAAACCAGGAAGGGAATCATTATCTTTTATAATTTGAAGATTCTCACTAATTAAATCCCAATCACAAGTATCGGTGATAACCGCATGCAGTAGCATTACATCAGCACTCATCTGTGAAAATAATTTTATATCTTCAGTTATATTATCTGGACGTACAGTGCCGATAATGTTCAATTTATATCCCTCATCCTGGGCCCATCTAACAGCTTTAACTACTGGTGGATATGGTATCAACTGGATGCCTCTAACTCCCAGATTATAGGATTTTTTAATTATTTTAAGAATATTTTCGGGCTGATTATACAGATCCAGTTGATAAAGACGTGCACGATGTCCGAATTGGGCTGCTGCAATGAATGGGGATGTTCCTAACTGTATTCTAGGAAATTTCCTATCTCCGAGAGTAAACTGTCCTTCAAACATAAAATAAAACTCGCTATCACTTTTTATAAAAATCTAATATAATAAAAGAAGAAAAAAATTTCTTCAAGGCAAATGAATCATTATTCAATTTTACGAGCAACTACAGCAGTACCATAGGCTAAAATCTCTTGCATAACTTCAGATATGTCATTTGAATCGTATCTAACGCTTATTATGGCATTAGCCCCGTATTCTCGGGCATGATCGATTGCTCTCTGTAATGCCTCATCTCTGGTATCTTCCATCATAGATACATATTCTTTGATCTCTCCACCGAACATGGAGCGAATTCCGGCACCGATCTGCCCTCCTACACCTCTGCTGCGAACAGTTAGACCGTAAACAAAACCTTTAGTATCGATTATTTCATATCCTGGCACATAATTTGAACTAGCAATTATGAACTCTTCCACTAAAACCATATTCAAACCTCCAAAAATTTACCTTCTAAATATATTATAATAATATATGACAATAAATTTAAATTTATTCCCATAAAGTTGTACTGATAATTTTAAAAAATCAGAGAATATTGAAAATATAATTGTTACAGTTCTAATAAGTTTGTAAAAAAGGAGATGAATAATATGAAAGTGCTTATAGCTGATCAAATAAATGAAAAAGGAATTGATGAGCTTAAAGATATTGCAGAAGTGGTAGTTCAAACAGATATAACTAAAGAAGAGCTAATTAATGTAATAGAAGATTTTGATGGGATAGTGGTGAGAAGCAGAACCAAGGTAACTAAAGATGTAATCGAAGCCAGCCGCAAACTCAAGATAATAGCCCGAGCCGGAGTGGGTGTGGACAATGTTGACGTAAAAGCAGCCACGGAAAAAGGAATCATGGTGGTAAACGCACCGGAATCAACTTCAATAACCGTAGCAGAACACACTATGGGTGTTATGCTCTCATTAGCCCGTAAAATATCAATCGCAGATAAATCTGTAAAGGATGGTAAATGGGAAAAAAGCAAGTTCATGGGTACAGAATTAGCAGGTAAAACTCTTGGTGTTGTGGGGATGGGTAGGATTGGAAGTCAGGTAGTTACTAGATGCAAAGCTTTCGCCATGAAAATACTGGTTAATGACCCATACATTACTGAAGAAGCCGCTGCCAGGTTGGGAGCTACCATCGTAGATAAAGAAACCCTATTTAAAGATGCAGACATTATTTCCATACACGTTCCCCTTACACCAGAAACGAAACATTCCATAGGCAAGGAACAATTTGAAATGATGAACGAAAATGCTTTTATCATCAACTGCGCTCGTGGAGGAATCATAAATGAGGAAGAACTTTATGAAGCTTTATCTAAAGACATCATAGGTGGTGCGGGTCTTGATGTATTTGAAAAAGAACCTCCTGAGAATAGCCCCCTTTTAACCCTAGATAATCTGGTTGCAACACCTCACATCGGCGCTTCCACTAAAGAAGCACAGCGCGATGCTGCCATCATAGTTGCTAAGGAGATAAAAAAAGTTCTAAGTGGAGAATCACCCCGAAATGTTATAAACATGCCAGTTTTAGATTCAGAAACTTCAATGCTCATTAAACCCTATTTTGAGCTGATGGCCAAGCTAGGTAAATTTTTAATACAAACCGCTAAAGGAAATATCAGAGAAATAGATGTTACTTATTGTGGGGAACTGGCCGATTTTCCAAAACTAGATATGTTAACCCGGATGATTCTACAGGAAATTCTTAATCCCATACTCACAGAACCAGTAAATCTGGTAAATGCCATGGCCATAGCAGAAAATAGGGGTATAACCGTCACTGAAAGTAAAAGATGTGAAGTTAAAGGATATGAAAGCCTAATCAGAGTGGAGATGAAGTCAGAAGGTAAAGATATAATCATTGAAGGAGTTTATGATAAGGAACCTAAAGTAGTATTGATCAATGGCTATAGGGTGGATGTTGAAACTGAAGGTATTTTACTCATAGCCACTTATGAAGATATACCCGGCATAATAGGAGCTATAGGCACTAAATTAGGTGAACATCTGGTAAATATAGCTAAGATGCAGGTAGGTCGGCAAGCACCTGGCGGAGAAGCCGTTATGGTGTTGAAAGTGGATCAGATAGTGCCTGAAGATGTTTTAAATGAACTAAAAAAATTAGAGCAGGTTTATGATGCGGTTTTAGTTAATTTATAATCCCATTAATTTCTTTTTTTATATATTACACATCTTCTTTTTATCTTTTAAGGCTATCAATTTTTTTTAAAAAATTAATAATAAAAAAAATATTTTTATTTTTTACAGTGTTTTGAATTGGAAGGTATAATAGTCGGTTAGACTGTTTCCTGCTGCATCAGTGACCGCTCCCGCTGGTAGGTAAACCTTATAAGTATTTTTGCTTAAACGACTGGAAGTCATTTTAAGGGTTAAAGTGTTGCCACTGATTGTTTTAGATGCGATTGAAACTATTTTACCTGTGGTTAAATTTTTAATATAGATTCCTGTGTAGTTGGGTCCTGCTTTTATGTTTTCGCTGAAGTTTATGGTTATAGGTGAGGTTAGTGAGAATCCGGTGGCGTTGTTGGTAGGGTTGGTTTTGGTTATGGTTGGTGGGGTGGTGTCGGTTGTTTGTGGTATGGTGGTGAATTTATAGCTATATACTGTAGTTAAGATGTTTCCTGCACTGTCTTTTATTGCTCCTGCTGGTATGTATACTTGATAAGTTGTGTTGTATAGTCTGCTGTTGGTTTGTGTAATGGTTAGGGTGTTGCCGCTGATGGTTTTGGTTATGCTTACATTCGCTCCGGAAGCAGTGTTTTTAACGTAGATTCCCGAGTAATTCGTACCAGCAGCTATGTTTTCGCTGAAGTTTATGGTTATGGGTGAGGTTAATGAGATTCCAGTGGCGTTGTTGGCTGGGCTGCTGGTGGTTACGGTAGGTGGTACAGTGTCAGTTTGAGTTACGGTAGTGAATTGAAAGGTGTATGGATCAATTAAGATGTTCCCGTTGATGTCTTTTATGGCACCGGCGGGTATGTAAACTTGATATGAGTTATTATATAGTCTACTACTGGTTTGATTAATAGTAAGGATGTTCCCACTTATGGTTTTTGAGGCAATGGATACTAATTTACCGGTATTAAGGTTTTTTATATATATTCCAGCGTAGTTAATTTCGCTGCTGATGTTTTCGCTGAAGGTTATGGTTATAGGTGAGGTTAGTGAAACTCCAGTGGTGTTGTTGACAGGATTACTTTTGGTTATTGAGGGCGGAGTAATATCGTTTGTAGACACACCGCCGTTAAAGTTACTAAGATAAGGACTAAATCTAAAGAGTATAATTCCATCTGAATAGGCTTTAACGGCGTTTATTTCAGCTAAGATTTCGGATTGGCTTTTTGCAACGGGATTTTGGTCGCTTTTATATGTTTCAAGTGCTATTAAGAATTTACCAGGATAAGCACTGTTTTGTGTTCTGGCGAAGAATGCTAAGTCACTGTTGTTTTGTCCATAGTCGCCAGTATAACACATGGGGACTATATAGTCACATATGGGTGCTAATAAATCATATCTTTGTTCTCCGTCCCATCCTTGGGGTTTAACACATATGCTGAAAATTTGACCGTATGTATCGGCTCTCATTTTAGTCAATTCAGGAATATAAGAAGCGATGTTATAGGTTTCAACATCCACCTGCAAACCCACACCATAACTTGCGACCTCCGCAGCTTGGCTGAATCCAGGAAATACCCATGCATTAAGACGTAAACCATATGAATCGAGCTTAGCTTTGATTGATGGCAAATCTGATACATAAACATAATTACCGCTGTTTTCGGTCCTCAAATATATATCAGTTACTCCGATGCTTTTCAGATAGGACCAATCGATATTATTAATTCTAGTATTAGCATCATTTGTATTGATATAATATCCCACAATAAAATCAGATGGGCTCGATGCCTGATAACTGGTGTATGTTAACTGATTACTCGTATAATTTGTAGATAAATTCTCTTGTTCTGTTGTTAAATTCTGGATATCTGTAGCTGATACTGATCCACAAAAAACGCTTAAAATAATGATTAATATTGCTATAAGAAATAAAAAACCATTTCTCAAATTTTATTCCCCCATTTTTGGAATTTTAGTATATTGATTTATTTTAATGTACTTAATTAAATTTATCTTTTTAATAAACCACTTTTTGCATTTTCTCAAAAATAAAATTAAGATATTTTACAGAATTAAATAACTTTAAAATCAATTCTGTCACCAAAGCTATTATAAGCAAATATGCTATTCTCATCATAGGGTTGTGCAATTATTAAATGGAATAAACCGTTTTTAGAGAAGAAATGCAGGTCAGCTCCTGAAGGATTACCATTATATCCTGGGTGACTGTGTACAGAACCCACTCCTTCATCAATCAAAGGCATCATAAAGACATTCATAACCGCTCCCTTATCCGAGGTTTCTCCGGGGAGAAATAAAAGTCCACTAATATGCAATACATCATCTTCGACTTTACCCTGTAATAATGCAGCGAATTCATTTGGATAAGCCTTCCTAGCAATATTAAGCATTTCATCAACCACATCCTGGTCTATATACACTTCATGGAAGATCTTCTTATTAGTACCAAGAATATAACTCATAAAACGTTGAAATAAGCTGTGTTCTTTCATATGAATCTTTTAATGTCATTGATTATTTTTTAGGATTTTCCTGAAAAATTCATCATCAAAAAGAGGTAAATCCCAGTTGGTGAATGGTCTCCTTCTAGTGGTTGTGACTTCTTCTTTCTTGAGAGGATTATAACCTGCAACCTTGATAATCTTCCTATAAATACCCACACCCCTTCTTTGCCAAGCTGGTACCTCCGTAATATTGACATTCCTTCCGTATAATAATTCATGTATCTCAGGGGTTTTCTTTTTATCCAGAATCTGAGTTGCTTCGTTTTTACTGTATTTTTGACGGAGAATCCAGTAAGCATAGCCATTTAAGCAATTTCGCCATGCTTCATCCTGCCTATCTTTAAAATAAGCCACTAAACCCTCAGAATTTAGGGGAATTATTCTTGAATCGAAAGAGATAGATTTAAAGGTTTCAGATCCCTCTATACTATTTGAAAATCGTTTATCCAGTAAAATTTGCCGGGTCAGCGCACCGCTAATAAAACTGGAAAATACTGAGTTTATTTTTTCTAAACGTCCGTTAAAAGGTATATCATCAAGTAAGATGTTTACTTCATCAGAGAAAGTGTATATGAAACTGGGAGAAAATTCTTGAAAAAATTCATGACAGGAAGTAATCATAGCCTTAACGAAATCCAGGTCGTAAGGTTTTTCAAGTTTAAGATTGGAGGCTAAACGGGAGAAATTCCTACCATCACAACGTATAACTATTTTAGAACCGCATGGAACTCTTAAATTGGAAAATATCTCACATTCTTTCATAATTATCTAACCAAATTTATTCAAATATAAAAATAATATTATGCTGGTAATAAAAAATAAAAACTTCGAATTTAGGTTTTATTTCTATATACTTTTTATAAAAATTATGTCCCTATTTTTAAATTCTCATTTAAACTTTTTAAAAGCTTAATAGCAGAATATGCAGCTAAAACACTGGTTTTAGGATTTATAGAGCATCTCATATTATGGGTGGTAGTTTTTAGCTCCCCAAAATCACCAACCATATGCACCTCATGACTGTTACGATCTACATTGGGATCGGCAATTATTTTAACATCAATTTCCTTGCCGCAGGCAATACTTAATGTAGCAGCTACATTTATATTCATAGGAAATTTAAGCACAGCATCTTTGGATTTTCCCTCATAAAGGACTGTTTCTGTTTCAGCAGAAATTCCAAGTGATTTGGGTGGTTTACGGGTAATAAGACTAACCTGATGAATCTTACCTATGGAAGCTGCTTTAATACCGTCCAGACCTACAATAGCTCCAGAGGGTATATATATTCTGGAATTATTTTGTTCTGCTAGTTTTTCCAGCTCATTTCTAAGATCTGAATCTATCAGAGCCCCCACACTCATTATAATGACATCTTTACCTCTATTAAGAATTTGGGGGACTATTTCCTTTACAGCCTGGGGGGAAGCGGTTTCAATAACCAGATCCACCTGATCCAGCAGATCATCGATCTTCAGTACAACTGTACCATCTACCTGAGAAGCGAGATTTTCAGCTCTCTCCATATCACGGTCATAAAAAAATTTTAGGTCAACGCCTACTAGCTTACCTTCAGCTACAAAATTAGTGATTATATTAGCTATGGCGCCGCATCCTAATATTCCCACATTCATGGGATTCGCCTATTGTTGCAGGGTTGATGTCGTGGTTTCAGTCATTTCAGGACTAATAAGTAATATGTCCCCTACAGCCTGAACCCGATCATAGGGTATGTCCATACCACCTTCTTCCTGCAGAGGTCTTATTTCATCTCTCTCCGGAACAATGTTTATGGTTGTTTTAATAACATCCCTGATGCCCACATTTTTTTTATCGGGATTACTGGCTACGGCCTTTAAGGTGGACACTCTACCTTTTTTAATATTTAAAATCACGTCATGTATTCTTCCTACATACCTTCCCCGGGTTGTGTACACGTCTAAATTATACAAATCTGATAATTCTACCATTCAACCACCTTTCGCCTAATTGTTGTATCTTTTATATCTTCTCCTTAAAGAAGATTGCCCTCTAAATGCACTTATATATAGATCAATCTCTGATTTTTAAAATACTAATTATAAAATTATTAATCTCCTGTACTTAAACTTTACGGGTAAGAAGGTCAATATTATGGCTTTAAGATGTTTAATGAATAAATGATTCAAATCCAAAAATAAAAAAAAGAAAAAAAAGGTTTTTTTAGTTTAAGAATGATTCTAGGTATAAAATCTGAGCAGTGTGTTTATTTGGATGTTTTTATACCCATCATAGACTATTTGATACGATACATTAATGGTAATATGAATAAATTATAATTACTAAATTCAGTTTATATACTTATATTAGCTTTATATATTATTTCAGAGCTAAATGAGGTTAAAAATTAAAAATTAAACTTTAAATACTTTCATTTTACAATAAATTATTTAATAAAATGGGAGAATGGTGTCTTAATATCGGTAAATCATAAACAAGTTCATTATTGGAAAATAATAAAAATAAGAGATTGATCATAGGCGGTGTTAAAATGTGGGATAGCAGTAAAGACTACCGATTATTAGTGGCACAAAAATCCGTTGAACTCTTCTTAAGGACTATTGAGGGAGCAAATTTAAGGGGTAAGTGGAATAAGAGAAAGGCTTTAACTAATGCTCAAAATATGGTTCCAGAAATACAATCACTTTATTACAGCTATTTAGATCCAAAGGAAATAGCCGAAACTACTCAGATAAACACTTTAAAGGACCAAGCCAGAGAAATAGTCGATGCTTTAGGGGGAGATGATTGGTATCATCAATTTTTCCAACTGGTGGGAAGAGCAGAGAAAGCTAAATTAGAAGAATCCATTGCTAAAATAAAATTTTTCCTGAACATAATAAGTGGGCTTAAAAATAGACTGATTTTGGGAGAAATCAATGACCCCATAATTGGAATCGATATTATAACCGGAATAATATCCAGTGTAGGAAAACATCCAGAGTCAGATAAATTATTAGTATGCAACGTGAATTTAGGTAGAAGAGCAATAACTGTAGTAACCAATGATTTAACTGTTAAAGATGGTAACATGGTTGCAGTTTCATTGCTTCCACCAGCGGTATTTCAAGGGATAACAAGTGAGGGAATGTTTCTCGGAGCTGGAGAAGGAATTTTAAAAGAAGTAAAAGGGGAAATTGGTGGAATACCCAAAGGTATCCCACTGGAAGCTTTAAATGAATCACGTAATTTTGTTGAATCATTTTTAAAATAGGATAATATAAATTTTAAAAATAATTTTTAATTTCATTTTTCAATCAAGTTGAATTATCCTAAAATAACTAATTTAACGCGGGTCATATCTTCTATCGCGTACTTAATACCTTCTTTTCCCATTCCACTCATCTTAAACCCGCCGAATGGCATATTATCTGTCCTAAAAGTTGATTTATTTATTAGAACAGTTCCTGCATCTATTTCTTTCACCGCTCTACGGGCTAACTTAATATTCTCTGTGAAAACACCAGCTTGAAGACCGAATTTGGTGTTATTAGCAGTTTTATAAGCTTCATCAACTCCATTAACTCTTATTATAGGTGCAACTGGTCCAAAAGTTTCATTCTGCACCAACTTCATCTTAGTAGATACATCATCTAAAACCGTGGGCAGATAATAGTTACCATAGCGTTTACCCCCACAAAGAAGCTCTGCACCATTACTCAGGGCGTCTTTTACCATATTCTCCACATGCAGTGCAGCATTCACATCTATCAATGGTCCAATATCTGTTTTTGGATTTAAAGGATCACCAACCTTTAACTTTTTAGTCATAGATACTAATTTCTGGATAAAATCATCTGCAATTTTATCATCTATAATTATCCTTTTAATAGCTATACAAACCTGCCCTGCATTTAAATAGGAACCCTTAACAGCAGCTGTTACAGCATCATCTAAATTAGCGTCTTCAAGAACCACTAAAGGATCATTTCCCCCTAATTCCAGAGTAATCTTTTTCATACCTGCTTTTTTTGTTAGAGAAACACCAGTGGCTACACTACCTGTAAAGGATACTTTATTTATTAGTTCATTGGTTACTATTTCATCACCTATGATTTTACTGTCGCCAGTTAGAGAATTCACAGCACCGGCGGGTAGATGAAAATTCATTAACTCCAAAAGCTTTAAAGCTGTTAATGGTGCTTTAATAGAGGGTTTAAACACCACGGTATTTTTAGCTGCTAATGCTGGAGCTATTTTATGAATGGCCAAATTAACTGGATAATTAAAGGGAGTTATAGCACTAACCACTCCTAAAGGTATCCTGAATGTGAATCCCAAAGTGTTTTCTCCACCAATACCTGCATCAATAGGTACTGTTTCCCCATAAATTCTTTTAGATTCTTCGGCAGAAAGCATTAAAGTATCTAATGATCTTTCCATTTCCACCTTAGAATCTCTAATAGTTTTCCCGGTTTCTCTAGTTATTAATTCTGCAAATTCATCCAATTTTTCAGATAGATCGTTACGGATGTCATATAAAATTTGGGATATTTCACGAGAAGTCAAGGACATCATGTCTTTTTTAGCGTTTGAGGCAGCATTAATGGCATTTTTAGCATCTTGAAGGCTTCCTAAAGGCACAGTATCAACAAAAGAGTCATCGGCAGGATTTTTTATGGTTATTTTTTCTGTTTTATCTACTGAAAATCCGTTAATCAGCATATGCATTTTTTGTTTCCTCCAAAATTCATATAAAATTAAACTCTGAAATAAAAAGAATTTTAGATATTATATTATTTAAAAAAAGTAAGTATCTAGTTTTTTTTCTTTTATTGGAACTTGTTTGTCAAATTTAGTATATCGTTTGTGGTTTCATTTAGCTGAGTGCCGTTGATTTCATTTCCCAGTCCTTTAAGATAACTCTGGTATGAAATGAGAGCAACTAACGCAATTACTATTATCCCTCCAAATAGTAAAACTAGCTCCGCTGAACCCTGTGCAGTTTCATCTTCTAATAAATTCATTTTGAACTCCTCTAAAATCCAAATAGTAATTTTGGTGCCATTATCATTATTACATAAAATATTGCAAAGGCTCCTGGCGCCAGTAGTATGGCATATTTTATTCCTTTTTTAGCACTTCCATAAAGTACTATTCCTATTAAAATTCCAGCGATAATTGAGTGTATTATTACGTATCCTCCTGAAGAAATCATAGCTGCTCCAAGTAAAGGATTAGGTTTACCTAATGAACCTATGAATGAAGAATAACTCATTGCCATGCCCAAAGCGAATGGGGCGGCAACTATGGCTGCTATAAGAAGGAACATAACGGACATCATCACATTAGCCCTTCTTTCACGTTTTAAGGCTAGAATAGATCTCAGATCCTCCGCTACGGTTTCAATCACATCTGATAGGCTACCACCAACTCTTCTTCCTTCTAATATCATTCTAAAGGTTCTGTCTAAATTCTTAGATTTTAAACGTTCTCCCATTGATAATAATGCATCTTCAAAGGTGCTTCCAATTTTAATTTCAATTACAGCTCTTTTAAGCTCATCAGTTAGAGGGCCTTTCCCATGTTTGGAGATATCCTCTAAGGCTGTTTCAATTCCCACACCTGATCTTAGAAGAGAGGAGATTTGTCTTAAGAAATCAGGGGTTCCTTGTTCAATACTATCCACTCGACGTTCCATCATAAAGAATAACCAGGCAAAAACAGCTATTGCTGGGAAAAATAATCCGATTATTCCACCTATTAGGGGGTTAATACCCACTAATGAGAATAATATGAAGACAACCACTCCCAATCCAACACCACCAATAAGAACAACTGTTAATAATTCGGAAGCTTTAACATACATACCTGCCCTTACTAAATTTTCCTGTAAACTAACCAAGTAACGGTCTGGTATGATATTATCCACTGTTCGTGAGATTGGTGCTAATGCCGGGGGTATTATGGCCATCCTTTCAACTCGTATATTATATCAGTATATATTATATCTTATTTTTAACTTATATTAATATTTATCCTATGAACGAGTCATATTTCATATTATAAGTTGAAATATTACTTTTTTATAGTGCAGGATTATAAAAACATTGGTTTTTCCTGGTTTAATTAATGTTTAAAGTCATATCTTTTTTCAATTTAGTTAAAACTTTTGCTTTATTTTTTATTAAGATATCATCTTCAATTCTAATCCCAAATTTATCTTTTATATAAATACCTGGTTCTACAGTTATTACCATGCCCTTCTGTAGTTTAAAGTTACTATTAACTGATAATGTAGGGTTTTCATGTATTTCAATCCCTATACCATGCCCTGTGGAGTGTATAAAATTCTTTCCATAACCATATTCGCCTATTACTCCTCGGGCTACTTTATCTACATAGGAAGCTTTTATACCTGGTTTTATAACTTTTATAGCTTCTTTCTGAGATTCTAAAACTATGCTTAATATTTCTGATTGTTCTTCATTCTCAATGAATGTCCGAGTTAAATCAGAACAGTAACTATTGTAAACAGCCCCCCAATCTATCATTACGGGAGATAAAAGATTATTGGATGATATGGTTGCATGAGGCATGCTTGATCGTGTTCCTGATGCAATTATAGTCTCAAAGGCAGGTTTAATGGATCCATGGGATTTTAACTGATATTCTAGATTAGCTGCTACTTCATTTTCAATTCCACATATTTCAATGTTTAACAATGATTCTTCAGCAATATCTATGGCTTTTTGAATATATTTTATTTCATCTGTGGATTTTAACATTCTTTTTGTTTCTATGATATCAGTTAATTTAGTATCATGCTGATTACAAATTTTTTTATAGATTGAAACTGGTAAAGTCTTTTCGATACCTACTGGTCCTTTTAAATTGTTTATTATATTATCCAGAGATACAAATTCAGTTACCGGAATATGGGATCTATTTGAAGCATCTTCCATATCCATTTTTGATGTATAAAGCAATGCATCATCATCTATCACAATAACTGACATGCTGGAAGGTGAAAAACCTGATAAATAGGTGATGTTTGCAGATTTGAAAATAATTAGAGATTCTATCCCTTCCCCTTGCATGGAATCTATTATGCTATTAATTTCCATATTAACCATCTAAAATCTATCTTATAATAATTATTCCAATAAATTCTTTTTAATTTCTAATTTGATGTTATTCATAACTTCGCTGGAAACTTTACGAGCTATTGGTTGGGGAATGTGGCCAAAATCAGGATCATCAAATTTCACTCCGCAAAATAAAACTGTCTCCTGGTAGCGAGGAATAAAATGCCAGTGTATTTCAGGATCAACATCGTCATTATCTTTTCGGAAAGCTGCGTTTTTAAAACAACTCCAATTAAAAAGGTTGGGTTTAAATGATTTATTAACACTATCCTCCATTTTGCGGACTATCTGTACGAAATCATCCCACTCCGCATCGTTCACTTCGGACAAATTCGCACGTTTCTTTTTAAGAGCTACTACGCAGGTACCCAGATATCTCTGGCTGGGTGCTAGGAAGATCATCCAATATGGTGTTTCTTCAATCAATTCACCATAACCTCCAGCTAACTGACAGTATTCGCAATTATCCGTCATCATATACTCAATCCTGATTTTGATGAACACATTTTTACAACTATAAATCTCCTTACCCCTGTAATTATATTTAACTATCTACTGAATGGCATAAAACTAGTTATTTTGGTTATTGAGTAATTGAAAGATATTATTTAAAATTTTGATGTAAACCTTTTATAGTTGATGTCACATGTTTATAATAATATGATTAGATTCACCTCTAGAGAAGTCATGGACATAGTAATTTCCATGTCAGTTATAGCCCTCATATTCGCATATCTATTCAGCGGAAGGAATCTTTCAAGCCCAGAATTCTTTTATTTAATACCGGTGACCTTTATAGCTGTAGGATTAGGATTTGTTCTCCATGAATTAGCTCATAAGTTCATGGCTATTAGATATGGATTCTATGCTGAGTATAGATTATGGGTAGAAGGTCTTATTCTAGCAGTGATTACTGCTGCTTTTGGATTTGTATTTGCAGCTCCGGGTGCTGTTTATATCCATGGGGAATATATTTCTAAGGAACAGAATGGGAAAATTTCCCTGGCCGGTCCGGCGACCAACATCATATTGGCTGGAGTTTTCTTCATGTTAATATATTATTTCCCATCAACACCTTTGGTCGTGGTATTAGGAGTGTTAGGTTTCACCGTTAACAGTTTTTTAGCACTATTCAATCTTATACCATTCAGTATACTCGATGGTGCAAAGGTTTTCAGATGGAATCCCCTTATATGGGTAGCTGTAACGGCAGTTGCAGGTTTAATGGTATTTTATTCTTTTACCGGTTTGTATTTTTAAATAAGAATTAGTTTATTTATTTGAATGAACATAAGAATTACAAATTCCTTAATATTAATATTGTAAATATAAAACAGATCCGTGTTGCAAATGTTTCAAAAAGTCCCTGTTAAATACTTCGGATGCACCCATCGAGCCATCCCTCCCCAACGCACCATAGAAAACGTGGAAGGAAAACTAAAAAATGCCGGAGTAACTAGGATAGCAGAAATAACCCACCTCGATCGTCTGGGCATACCTGTATATTCTGCAATCAGACCCGGAGCTGCTGAGGGAGCAGTAAGTATTTATGCTGGTAAAGGAGCTACAAAAAGTCAAGCTAAAGCTTCAGCAATGATGGAAGCATTTGAAAGATATTCTGCTGAAATGAACAAATCAGACACTTCTCAATTCCAGCAGGGTTTATATGATGAAATGGAGAATGCTGTTAACCCGGAAACACTTATTCTACCTCCGCTGTCATTTGAAGCGGAAAAAACTTCCCTGGACTGGATTAAAGTGGTGGAAATAACTGATGAAAAGGATTACATGGCCCCGGCCAATGCTATTTACCACCCTTACATTTCTTATAAAGGATCTGTACTCTTCAAATCCAATACGAATGGTTTAGCATCAGGAAATCGTATAGAAGAGGCAGTTTATCATGGAATCACTGAAGTTGTTGAAAGGGATGCTTGGAGCATATTTGAAGCAAAAAAGGAACCTAAAAATGAAATAGACTGTGAAGAGATTGACAATCCTCTGATTAAGGATATGCTTGATAAATTTACCAAAGCAGGAATAACAATTAAATTACTGGACTTAACAGCCGATATTCACATAACCACAATGGCTGCAGTATCCGATGATACCATACTTAAAGATCCGGCTTTATTATCCTTGGGTGTGGGAACACATCTTAATCCAGAAGTAGCTGTAATCAGGGCTCTTACAGAGGTTGCCCAGAGCAGAGCCACCCAAATCCATGGTACAAGAGAAGATACAACTCGTGCTATTTTTATGAGAAAAGCAGGATATGAACGTATGAAAAGAATTAACAGGCATTGGTTTAGTGATTCCCATAAGGTCATTGATCTTTCCCAAATAAAGGATAAATCAATGTCCACGTTCAAGGAAGATATTGAAACTTGTGTAAAGATTCTTGGTAAAAATGGTTTTAAAAGAATATATTATAGGGATTTAACGCGTGATGAAGTTAATATACCTGTAGTGAGGGTTTTAATCCCTGAAATGGAAGTATACTCAGTAGATACGGAGAGAAGAGGAAAAAGATTAATTAAATGAATAATTTCTACTAATTTTAATAATGAAATTGGATTTTATAAATCATGGGTGTTTTAAATGAAACAGGTAATTATTATGAGAGGGGACCTACCCATAAGCAGGGGTAAAATAGCTGCACAGGCCTGTCATGCCAGTTTAGGATCCTATAAAAAAGCAGATAAAAGGATCATACAAAAATGGGAGAAGGAAGGCGGTAAAAAGGTAGT
This sequence comes from Methanobacterium sp., assembly GCA_021372715.1. Lineage (GTDB taxonomy): Archaea > Methanobacteriota > Methanobacteria > Methanobacteriales > Methanobacteriaceae > Methanobacterium_A. Next base: position 24,847 of record JAJFTX010000045.1, read on the forward strand.
AGTTAAGGTAGAGGATTTAGAAGAATTATACGAATATTATGAGATTGTTAAAGCAACTGATATGCCTTATTTTTTAGTAAGAGATGCAGGACACACCGAATTACCCCAATCTACCATAACCTGTTTGGGAATAGGGCCCGAAGAAGATGTAAAAATTGACAAGATCACCAAGGATCTGAAGTTACTGAAATGAATCTTTGAACTTATAATGTGACTATTATGAATTGGGTAGTTAAGGTGGGAGGAAGTCTTTTCCCTGATCATGCAGTTAACCTATGTAAGATACTGGTAGGAAAGAAGGTTATGATCATCTGTGGGGGTGGTGCATGGGCCAATCTTATTAGAAAATATGATAAAAATATGAATTTTTCAGGTACAGCTACTCATAAAAGCGCCATACTCTGCATGGATATACTGGGAATTCTTTTAGCGGATAAATTACCCTTTACAAAAGAAGTTTATTCCTTTGAAGATGCGGAAAGGGTTATGGATGCGGGTAAACTGCCTATTTTGATACCTTCCCGTCTTTTAGATGATCTGGATCCATTAGAACATTCCTGGAAGGTTACCTCAGATTCCATATCCCTTTATATAGCACATCAACTAAAGGCTAAACTATTAATAGCAACTGATGTAGATGGTATATACGATCATCAACCATCTCAAGATGGTGCACAACTAATTAAAAATATAAGTGCAAAAAAACTACTAAATTTTGGTGAAACATCAGTTGATGAATTTTTAGCAAAGCTTTTACTTCAATATGAATCCGATTGCTATGTAATTAATGGAAAATATCCTGAAAGGGTTCTGTCTATTATTGAAGAAAAAAATGATGAAGATAATAAATACACACTTATTGGAGGAACTTAGATGGAAAAAATAGAATGTACATCATGTAAACAAGAAATATCCCCTGTGGAAACCTATGTGAAATTCGAATGTCCAGAATGTGAAACCATACTGTACAGATGTCAGAAATGCAGAACTTTCGGACATATTTACCGATGTGAATGCGGATTTAAAGGGCCTTAAGTTATAATTTGTATTATAAATAATTTATTTAAATTAACAATATTATTCTGGAGGTTTAAGTATGGGAGAAGTTGTAGCAACTATAAAAGTCATGCCAGAAAGTCCTGATATTGATTTAGAAAAGACAAAAGAGGATATCATCAAATCAATACCAGAAGGAACAGAATTCCATAAAATAGAGGAAGAACCAATAGCATTTGGTCTGGTCGCCCTTAAAGTTATGGTGGTTGTGGATGATGGTGAAGGAGGGACCGAAAAAGTGGAAGAAGTTCTCTCCGAAATAGAAAACATAAGCAGTGTAGAAGTGGAAGATGTCAGAAGGCTTATGTAATTTTTTTTAAGTACTATTTTTTTTAACTTCTTTTCATTATTTTTTTTAACATTATTTAATAAGTTATTTATCCTAAAGATAAAGAATAATATATAATTAAATCAATATATTGACTATCTAGATTGATAAAATAGGGTAATATCGTGATAGGATGGATATAATAAACTTCAACATTATCCTGGACCTGATAGAGAAAGCGTGCGTGATCTTTGTCATAGCATACTTGGTGACGAACCTGAAAAGTTTCCGTGAAGTACTAGATGGTAAGCTAACCATAAAAAATCAGCTGATTCTTATTATTATATTTGGAGCAATTGCCATCTTCGCCACTTATAGTGGATTTCAAGTGGCTGGAGCCATAGCCAATGTACGGGATCTGGCTCCGATGATAGCAGGATTAGTTGGGGGTCCAATCGTTGGATTGGGAGCTGGTTTAATTGGTGGATTGCATCGTTTAACTATTGGGGGTATCACAGCTATTCCATGTGCCATATCCACCATGTTAGCAGGTCTTATAGCTGGTCTGATCTGGCTTATAAATGGTAAACGTTTCATTGGGATCTGGTGGGCAGTTTTATTTGCCATTTTAATGGAAACGCTGCATATGATACTTATTCTGTTATTAGCGACTCCTTATTCTCAGGCGTTGACAGTTGTAAGTAATATTTACCTCCCTATGCTGGTTGCCAATGGGTTGGGAATGTTAATATTCGCGTTTATGATTACTATTATCATAAAAAATAGGAAAGAAGATAAATAAACCCATATAAACTATTTTATAAGTTTTTTAACTATCTTTTTTTTAAATTATTCTAATTAATTTCTTAAAAAAAAAATAATAGTAATACTATTTATATTATTAATAATAAAATATAATTCACCATCTTGGGGGTGATTTATATGTTCGAACTAATATTTGCCTGCATAATCGGTGTTTTATGCGGCGTAGTAACGGGATTAATCCCTGGAATACATGTCAATACGGTGGGTGCTTTTGTTTTTGCATCTTCAACTACTATTTTAGCATTTCTATCCCCTGAGTTTTTGGCTGTTTTTTTAATGTCCATGTCTATTTCCCATGCTCTACTGGAATTCATACCATCTATGTTCTTGGGAGTGCCAGAGGAAGGAACGGTTATGTCAGTTTTGCCAGGTCATCATCTTCTGCTTCAGGGAAGGGGTAAGGAAGCCATAAGATTGGTAGCTTTAGGAGGATTCGGGGCAATATTAGTAACTATCATCTTTTTCCCGCTTTTTGCACTGATTTTACCTGCATTATACGGTTTTTTGAAACCATTTATCTGGATTTTGCTGATTTTAGTGGTAATCTACATGTTCATCAGACTTAATAGAGATTTGCAATCAATAGCCTGGTCAGTGGTAATATTCTTATTCTCAGGGATAATGGGCTGGGTTATGCTTAATTCTCCTGTTTCATCAGGAGTTTCCCTATTATGTATGTTCACTGGTCTTTTTGGTGTGAGCACCCTGATCTTCAGCCTGTCCCAGAGTTCACTGATACCGGCCCAGAACCAGGATCACAGTCTGCATATTAACAGTAACATTTTAAGGGGAATTTTCGCGGGAGGAATAGCTGGAAGCATACTAGGGTTTCTACCGGGTATGGGACCAGCCCAGGGAAGTCTATTAGCTCAAGAAATAAGTGGTGGGGGAGACAAAGGAGATAATAAAGATGGATTTCTGGTAGCTATGAGTGGAGTTAATGTTTCTGATGCATTATTTTCACTTATAGCCATCTTTTTAATAGGTAATCCACGAAGTGGGATAGCGGTTTATATAGATAAAATAGTAGAATTATTTGATTTTGAACATCTTATTTTATATATATTCGTTTCAATCACAGCTATATCCCTTTCATTAATTTTATGCTTGAAATTAGGTGACTTGATGAGTGAATACATACAAAAATTGAATTATAATAGGTTATCATGGTTAGTAATAGGCTTCATGAGTTTTTTAGTTTTATTATTCACTTTAATGGAACATGCCAATATATTATTTATTTTAATAGTGTATGTTACCTCTATAGCTTTAGGACTTCTTCCTCATTATCTTGGTTTGAACAAATCCAATCTTATGGGAGTGCTTATTGTACCTGCCATTGTTATATATATGGGAATAACTTAATAAGCTCTTTAATCTTTAAATGGTAAATAATCATTTATTTATTAAATTATAACCACTTCTAGGCATAGACTTTCCACGGCTTCTATAAAGCTAGTGGAATCAACACCAGGAAACACATCTATCAGACAAATATCAAATGAATCATCTAAAACCTTAATTAGATCCTTAATATCCATGCAATAAACCTCGAAATTATCGCCAGTGGCAATTAAACCCTTTTTCGTGCCTAAATATTCTGTGGGGAAATCATTGATCTCCAGGTTCATAGCAGTGGTATAGGATGCTGGATACCAAACATCATTAAATACAACCCGGTTGGCACCAGCTAATAAAGCCGCTATACCTAATGTACCAGGACCACATGTACAATCAAGGACTTTTGGATTATCATATTTATCTAAAACCTTTTTTAAATGTATAATTTTTGGGGATAATGGTTTGGGAAGCTCTATGTGCATCTGACCTTGATATTTATATATAAATATAATTCCCCAGGGGGTGTTAATTATATCACATCTTAGATCACAACCCCCCAGAAGGTCATATGTATATGGCGTGCTATTTGAGTCTTTAATTCCTACGGTATTCTTTAAATCTCCTTTTAATACTCCTTTTACTTCTGGTACTTCATTTATAATTTTTTCAGCACATTTTTTATCCATTTCTTTAGAGAGAATTACCAGGGAGTTCTCCGACAGATATGGTACCTCATCAAGGGGATATGCGGGTGTTATAAGTGGTACACCTACATCTCTCAAGGTAGATTCTTCAGTTTTAATACCCTCAACAATCATAATTTTTAGTATATGGGCCATAACCACATCTAAATGACGTTTACCACAATTACATTTACCAAAATTAGCATCTAATTGTTTTAATTCAATTTGAATTTTTAATGGTGAATATTTCTTAAATTTATACTCTTTACAATTATCACAGGGTTTAAAATGACTTTTAAAACTTTCAGAAATGATATTGGTTGATTTAATACAGTCATCACCACATTTACAAATTAGCTCCATATAATTAGTACAATATATTAAGAATCAAATATTTTTCCATAGGGTTAAGGATATTGAGGATGTCTTATGAAATTAGACTAAAAGAGCTATAAATTAGTTAAAATATAAAAATTTTTTATAAAATACTAGAAATTAATTTATACCAAGAGATAATATATTAGTAAGTTTATGCTTAAATAGTTGGTTTCCTATATTAATAAGTGAGAATTATGAGAGATAAAAGAAAAGAAATTATCCGGGATCTTCTAGGGGATTTTGCAGAAGAAGAAGATGAAGAAGAAGAAGATGAAATAGAACGTCAATTAAGAACCCCAAAAAAAGAGAAAAAGCCGGATGTTGAAGAAGATTTATTTAATTTAGATAAAATTATACAGAAGCCTTCTAAAAAGAAGTCAACTAAAAAGATAAAGAAAGTCTCCGATGTAATGAAGGCGGAGATAATAGAGGAAGGCCTGGTACCTAATTATAATGTAACTATTCCCAGTTTTTCACATAAGGAAAGAATGCTTTTTAATGAAATAAGGGAAAAACTGGTGGAAGTAGCAGTTACCCAGGATGATTTTAAAGTAGATGAAGAATCCTTTATGGGAGAAGTTAAACAATTCCTGCGCGCCAGGGGTGTCAGGGATGTAGATCGCTTGTCCGCCCAGATTTCCCAGGAGATGCTGGGATATGGTAAACTAGACCACATGATCAAGGATGATGATCTAGAAGAGGTCATGGTAATAGGAACCAACAAGAAAGTCTTTGTATACCATCGTAAAATAGGAATGATGGTTACAAATGTTACTTTTGAAGATGAGGCCGAGATAAAAGCCATTATAGATGTTATAGCCAGACAGGTGAACCGTAGAATAGACCAGCAGACTCCGATTCTAGATGCCAGATTGAAAGACGGTTCCAGGGTCAATGCAACCATACCCCCGGTTTCAGCTGATGGACCCACTCTCACCATACGTAAATTTAAAAAGGATCCCCTGACTGTTGTTGATTTAATTAACTTCAAGACCATATCTGCCCATCTAGCAGGATTTTTATGGGTATGCACAGATGGATTGGGAGTTAAACCCTGCAATGCCATAATAGCCGGAGGAACCGGTTCGGGTAAAACAACCACTCTTAACACCGTAGCGGCTTTTGTACCGCCCCGGGAGAGGATAATTACCATTGAAGATACTCTAGAATTGCAACTACCTCACTCTCATGTGGTAAGGATGGAAACCCGACCGCCGAACATCGAAGGTAAAGGTGAATTAACCATGGATACTCTTGTGAAAAATTCTTTACGTCAGAGGCCGGATCGGGTAATTGTAGGTGAAGTCAGGGGAGAGGAAGCTATCACCTTATTTACAGCGCTTAATACAGGACACTCCGGTATGGGAACCCTCCACTCAAACAACGCACGTGAAACAATAACCCGTCTAGTAAATAAGCCGATGAGTGTTCCAAATATCATGATACCTGCATTGGATTTCATAATAATGCAACAGAGGATGTACAGACCAGAAGGAGGATCTCTACGAAGAATCACCGAGGTGGCAGAAGTAGTTGGTATGGAAGAAGGTAACGTTCAGCTTAACAGAATCTTCGAGTGGAACAACGTTAATGATAAAGTAGAATACGTGGGAATAGCCAGTCAAACCTTAAGAGATATAAGTGAACTTCGTGGTATGGGAATTACCGAGATTGAGGAAGAAATAGAAAAAAGACGATTAGTTCTGGAGTACTTGGCAGATAACAACATCCGTTCCATCACAGAAGTGGGACAGAGTATCAACAACTATTACCGGGATCCAGAAGGGATGCTGGATGAAGTATTATAAATGTATATTAATAGATCCTGAATTTAGAAAATTTTACTTAAACGGTGAGAAATAATGGCTCCATTTGATGGTATTAAGAAATTTTTCAATAGAATTGGTAATTTCACAGTAAATTCTAGTCAAAAAGTTGGAGAAGGAGTACAGGCCCCGGTGAAAAGAATAACTAGTATACGGCCTCCTGAAAGACGTTTAAGAGAGAAAAGAAAACAGCGTACTGATGAAGAAGGAGAGAAAGATAAAAAATCAGATACCAAACCCTTGTTTGATGCACAATCAAAAGGGCTATTTAGAGACAGAGAGAAAAAATCATCCTTTAAAACAACCAGAACTCCACGTACTATTAAAAGAAAAAGAATGGACAAAGAAGAAATCGAGATGTTCAAAGATTTAATTGATAAACAACATGAAGAACCCGAGAAACCCGTAGAAGACAAGAAAAAGCAGGATGCTCTCAGAAAAGCGTCATTAGAAGAGATACTTAAAGAAGAACAGAAAGAAACCCTGGATCCTCGTATAATAATTATCTTAGGTGGAGTTTCATTTGCATTAGTGGTCATCGTTTTAGTGATTCTTGGTTTTGGTATAGAAATTGGCTTGGTATTCGGGATCATCATAATGATGATGGCACTATTCATTGTTTTCCTCCCCCGTATGCGGAAAGGAAGGAAATCATCTGACGCTGCCCGGGAATTACCCTTTGCTCTAAGACAGATGGCTACAGAATTAAGGGCTGGAATCGGATTACATGATAGTATGCGTTCAATTGCCATATCTGGTTATGGACCTCTATCCGAAGAGTTCTCCCGTGCTCTGGAAGAGATAAGATACGGGGAAACCACCGAAAAAGCTCTGCTGGATATGAGCGAAAGAATTAACTCCCCTGGACTGGAAAGAGCTGTTTATCAAATAACCAGAACACTCTCCAGTGGTGGGGATTTAGCAAAGACCCTGGGTGTTATAGCTGATGACACCGCCTATGAACTCCGGATGAAACTAAAAGATTACTCACAAAAACTAAACTCCTTCACTATGATCTATATGTTCGTAGCTATACTGGGTCCAGTGATAGCTATGATCATGCTGATAGCAGCATCTACGGTTATGGGCGCTCTATTACCACCAATACTCTTAATTATATTGTATTTATTCTTCTTCCCTGCTATAGTGGCGTTTATGGCCTTCATGATAAAGAGGTTGGAGCCGCAAGTTTAATATTTTATTAAATATTTAATTTTATTCTGGACTAAAAATATCCCATTTTTCAAAGATTACACTGAACATGAGGAGTAATAATGCATAAAAAAATTTTATTGACATTAAAAAAAATATTAGTTATTTTTAGATAATAAACTACCTTTAATTTGGTGGTTTATTATTTTCCTGTTCTTCTTCCAGTATGTGCAACATTTTATGATAGTTTTCCTCACCTAATTCGTGCAAAAGCCGGTGATGGAGTTGATTTTTAATCAGATGTAAAAGATTATGAAAAGATTTTTCTCCAATAGCATGTAATATCTCATGAAAGGCATCTTCAACGGTTAATTTAACTTTACATTGCACTCCATTCTTTTTAAGTAGATATAAAAGTTCTGCTGATTTCGGTGACTTTAGATGGGCTTTTTTAAGTGTTTCGTAATCATTGAATATTTCCTCAGGAGTTCCCTGGCCAATGATCTCACCATCATGTAGAACGAAGATCTTATCAGCAAACTGGGTGACCATCTCCACATCGTGGGAGGCGATGATGATGCTCATATCCTCCCGATTTAGCATGTATAGTATTTCCATGACTTGTTCAACACCCTTGGGATCCAGGCCGGTGGTAGGCTCATCTAAAACCATGATCTCCGGACGCATGGCCAGAATACCTGCAATGGCAACTCTTTTTCTCTGCCCACCGCTGAGGTGATGTGGGGCTTTTTTTTCAAGTCCACTCATCCCCACCATTTTTAGGGCTTCCTCCACCCTTTCATCAACTTCATCATCAGAGAGGCCTAAATTCATAGGCCCGAATGCTACATCTTCAATCACGGTAGGTGCAAATAACTGATCATCCGGGTTTTGAAAAACAATACCTACTTTTTGTCTGATTTGGAGTAGTTCCTTTTTTTTATAAACTGCTGCTTCACCATCAATTTTTATCAGGCCGGAAGTGGGCTGGTTTATACCATTGAAATGTGCAAAAAGGGTTGATTTACCTGCACCATTGGATCCGATAATGGCTACTCTTTCACCTTCTTTTATTTCAATATTGATATCGCGAAGGGCTGAGGTGCCGTCTGGATAGGTGAAGCTCATATTTTCGGTTTTAATAATTGTTCTTACCATAAATTTTCCTCATAGGTTTCTTTTATGCACATTTTCATCCCGCATTAAAAACTATTTTTTTATCCGATGCGAATTCCCAAAAATCCATAATGTTCAAACAATAACATAGCTCCAATCTGCAGGCATGCTACCAAAGCTATAGTTACTATAATAAAAGTATACTCTCTAGACCCGATTTTCCTTTTTTTATCATGATAAAGATTTGATTCATCAGAAAATCCCCGGCTGGCCATACTCAGGTAAATAGTTTCTCCATGTTCATAGGCCCGCAGAAACATCATGCCCACAGTGTATCCTAACTGTCTCATCCGCCATTTATATGGAAGTTCTTTATTAAAGGCATCAAAACATCTTGCTTTCTGAGCTTGGGATATGCGGTGCAGTTCATCATAGAACATAAATAGGAACCTGATCATGAGACTAAAAATCATAGCAATCTCACGAGGCATACCCAACTTCCGGAATGACTGCACAACTTCTTGCATGGGACTTATTGAAGATAAAAGCACGATAGAAGTAAGGGACACTATTAGACGGGACACTAAAAGCGCAGCCCACATTAATCCCTCGTAGGTGATCTGCAAACCGAAAGCACCGGACCAGATTACAGTACCGGGATGTATGAAAGGCTGAAATAATATTATTAAACCACCAAAGGGTAGAAGTAAAAGAACTCTGGTTACAGTGGTTTTAAAAGATACATTGGATATCCAAATAAGCATTAAAAGGTAGATCTCCAGGAAAATCATTACCATTATCTGAGTTGAAAAAACAGCATACACAATGATGAATATCAATATAATTAGCTTTATTCTCCCATCCATAGAATGAAGCGAACTTTCCTTACTGGTCTCTCTTTCAAGATCTATTACTGAGCCTGTTCTATTCATATATTTCACAATGATTTTAATGATTCAAATTTACTTTAAAAATATTCAAGTGTAATAAAACAAATAAAAAAAAATAAAGAAGTTATTTAGAGGCTTCTGGTGGGCGTCTTCTTTTAAATAACTCAGCAACTCCATAGGCTATTAACAAAGTTATGATTATGCCCAGAGCAAGCGCTGCTATTTGTCCAATTGCTTCCAAACCTTCAATAGAGTAGTCAGGGAAGGGTGATTGGAGAACAGGTTCTGTTTCGGCTACGTTTAGGTTTTCAGCTGATTTTTCCAAACCATCCGGGTCTGGGGATGCTAAAAATGGAGACATCACAGCTATCACCAGGCAGATGATCACCCCTCCAATAACAAAGTATTTATCCTTGGTGCTCATTTGGCTGTCACCTCACTTTGTTCGGGTTTTATTTCCTCTAAATTTTTATTCCGGTTCCAGGCAAGCAGATCGGGTCTAATTTTCTCCAACACATATATTACGACTACTGTTAACACGGCTTCTATGATACCAATGAATGCGTGGTATATTCCCATCATTGCCAGTCCTTCAACTAGTGGGAAAGTACCGGCAAAAGCCATTTCTAAAGCAGTTGCTAAAGCTGCCAGGAAGATAGATAACCATGCGGCAACGCCTATCGCAGGATATTTCCCAATGGATTTTCTCAGGCCTTTGAATGTGTAAAGCCCTACAACACCAGCTATAATACCCATATTAAGTACGTTAGCACCCAATGCTGTGATTCCTCCATCTCCGAAGAATAACCCTTGTACCAAAAGTACAATGGTAAATACTATAATCGCTGCTTCCGGGGCGCAGAATACAATGGCTACTAAAGCTCCACCTACCATGTGCCCACTGGTACCGAATGGAATAGGCATGTTCATGGACATTATGGCAAATATACCTGCGGCTAAAACTGCCATCAAAGGAACCATTTTTTCATCAAGATTCTTCCTTGCCCAATTTAGGGAGAAGTACAATGCAACTATTAAAATAACATAGTATATAGCGCACTGCCACAATGGAATAAAACCATCTGGTATATGCATTTTTTTTCCTCCTTTGTTTTTTTTATGAGGGTGAATATCTTATTTAAGTATTACTAACTTATAAATCATTTATATAATATGTAATAACTCTAAATTACTTAAATACCCTCAAATCCTCAATAAAATTCTGAATTATTATAATATAAAGTTTACTAGCAGTATTACTTAACATCCAAAAAACTATTTAATAGTATTAAAAAATTATTACTTAAATACCATTTAACTGAATTTTTGTAATAATTTCAAAATTTTTCATGATTCAATGCTAATATTTGAAAAAAAAATTTAAATATTTTCTATCCTTTTTAGAATAAATTATAGTTTTGAATTTTTGGTGATTAAACAGTTCTACCTAGTTGCACCACCTCAAATTCATCCATATCCACACTGCCTATAGTACGTAGACATTCATCACTGGGTAAACTCTCCAATTCGTTAATATTCATGTCTTTTTCTTTTTTTAGACCTCTCATAAAATATTTAAAATCTGGTCCTAATTCATCCTTTATCCAATAACCCCTGCCAAGGTGTTTAAGTTCATCTTGGTTGAATTCTATAGTTAATTCTTTTATTTTGCCTAACAACTTAGCTGATGGTTGTTTATAGGTTCCCATCTCCAGTGCAGTATATATGTAGAAAGGAATTTCCAGTTTTCTGGCTAATTCTCTTTGTGTGGTGTGTGTATGTTTTCGGTATCCTAAAATCAGATATTTTAAATCATCTTCCATTTTTTTGACCTCCGAATTTTCGCTGATTAATAGTATAATTAGCTTCTTATAAATACTTTTCTTAAAAAAAGTATTACTTATAATAATTTCACCTTTAAATGTTTCATACTTTTAGAATTAAGGTATATGTGGTTTTATTTTAGTTATTACTTTTAAAAAGCTTTTAATTAGATAATAATAAATTTTTACTTGCTATTTTTTTAATTAATTAAAAAATTAATAATAATTTCTTTATGTAAAACCATTAATTAGTAATACTTTTTTATAGATAATTATTTATATTTTTACTAATATCATATTAAATAGGAGGTTTGGAGAAATGTTTAACAATTTAAGGACCAGAATTTTAGCAGTTATTTTTGCCGGGGCTATATTAATAGCTATAGATGGTTCTACCATCAGTCCAATATTGGAATCGATACAAAAATCATTCGGAGTGAATGAAAGTGTCATAACTTGGATATTTAACATGGAAATCCTTTTCTTGTTATTGGCTACACCTATAATGGCTAAACTATCTGATAAATATGGCCGAAAAAATATTTATATCTTAAACGCTGCTTTATTCTTACTGGGAACATTGATTGTTGCATTTTCCCCTTCTTTTGAAATATTACTTATAGGAAGAGCATTACAAGGTGTCGGTGCTGTTTTATCAGTATTAGCCATCACTATCATCGGAGATTACTTCGATGAAACCCGTGGTACTATATTAGGAGCTTTTGGAGTTATAATCGCCCTGGTTTATGCCTTAGGTCCAGCTATATCTGGTTTCCTGGTAGGTTTCGGTTGGCACTGGGTTTTCATAATTAACATTCCGGTGGCTGCTATAGTGGTTCTTCTGGGATATTCCCTTCTACCTGAAAGCAAAACCAGTGAAAAATACGCCAGTTTTGACTGGAAAGGGATGACCTTCCTGGCAATAGCCATAGCATCCATTGCCTATTTCATATTCAACCTCTCAGGAGAAGTAGCAGCAACCACCCAATACGTTGTGCTTGGAATTTTCATCCTGGCATTAATTGCATTCTGGTGGATTGAAAGAAAAGCCATAGAACCCATTTTACCCATCGGGCTTTTAAAAGGAAGAGATACTCTTATAGCCAGCGTGGTGACTCTGGTGGGTTATCTAGCCATGGCTGGAACCTATTACTTTTCTACATACGCTTCCATGGCTTTCAGTCTCAGTTACTCCACAGCAGCCTACATGATACTGCCTATGACCATTGCCTCCCTTATAACCACTCCGGTTGTGGGTAAGCTACTGGATAAATTGGGAGCCAAACCAATAATGGTTTTTGGTGGGGCTCTAACGGCTGTAGGAATGCTAATTTTGAGTTATACCTCAAACATATACTTATTCGCATTTTCTTTAGTGCTCATCGGTATTGGTAACGCATCCATTGTGGGTAACGCTCTTTACTATATCTTCCTGGATGAAACTGGTAAATCTGAAAGAGCATCTGGCCAGGCCCTCCTGAACATTCTCCTGAACACTGGTTCACTTTTAGGAGGGGCAATTTTAGCCTCAGCCCTGGACTTCACCGCTTCTGGTGCTGCTTCTTTCCGCAATGTTTATCTTTATCTGGCTGTGACTTACGTTATCCTGACCATTCTATCTCTGGGACTTAAAGGTAGAATTCTGGGAAGTAAAAGGCCAGTTGAAGGATAAATAATATCCTTTTACTTTTTTTCAATATTCGATTCATATGAAAGATAAAAAAAAGATCTGAGAATTAAAAAAATGGAAGAAATAATATGAATAAAGTAATAATAACCGTTTTAATCATAATTTTAGCGATAGTGGGAATTTCAGGCTGCACAGAACAAACACCTGAAAATAAAACCTATTCTGCAGATGGAATTACTTTTCAGTACCCTGGAAACTGGACAGAACTTAATAAAACTAAATATAATTCTATAGATTTGGGAAATAAAAGTGAAGCAATATTTGTTTTAGGTGATGATCAAAATCAGTCTCGTCTGACATTTGGAAAAATTACCCCTGGCCAAGGTGAATTTTTAAATTCTTTAGCAGTCTGGGCCGAACAAACCAAGTCAAAATCATCTTCCAATGATTTAAAATTTTTATCTGAAAAAAATTTAACCATAGCTGGAGTTGATGCTTATCAACTAAGATTCATAAATACAGATGGCGACTATATCACATCCATTGCATTAATAAAGAATAACACAGGCTATGTAATGGTTTATAGGAGCATTTTCAAGGAAACAGAAACACTTGAAAGTATATTAAAAAGTTTCCAAATGCCATAAAATAGAAGTAAAGCTAAAATGGGTTTAGATGGGAATTAAAGCGTCGTAAACTTTCAAAAAGAAAATATTATCAATTAATAGAAAGAATAAAGTTATAGAAATGATGACTTAAGCCACAGTCACCTTCTGATACTGGGGGTTTTCACTGATCATTTTAAGATAATCATCAAAAGAAGAAAACCAGGATACCTGAACTTCATATAAGTAATCCTCCGCAATTTTTTTGGCCTTCAACATCTCCTCCCTGGTTGGTGACCTCCATGATGTACCGGGCACTGGGATATAACCAGTAATATGATAATGAATATTAGGATCAATATCTGCAATGAATCTGGCAATCTCTTCAATTTCATCATAATCCACCTGCCCAGGAATGTAAACACTACTAGCATCAACCATGATTCCCATTTGGTGGGCTTTTTGGAAGTTTTGAAGCACTGGTTTATTGGACATTCCAGTGTATTTGATATAAAAATCTTCAGATAAACTCTTAATACTCACCGAAATAGCATCAATATTTTTAGGTGGGAGGTTATAACCATTTGAATGCCCTATCTTGGTATAGATGCCTAAATTGTTTTTTGCAAAATCAGCCACTTCATATAATAGAGGATAAGTGGATGACTCTCCCCCTACAAAATGAACCCTTTCTATATCCAGTTCACTTAGAACCTCTTTGATCTTTTTAAGATCCAAGAATTTATTCGGTACTGTTTGGTTCCCAAGTTTGTAAGAACACCAGGTGCAATTAAAATTACAGCCATAGTTGTGGAGGTTAGCCCGTTTAAATTCTTCACAATAAGTTATTTTGTATATTGCCATTAAAACACCACATTAAAATTTAAATAGTGATCCTGGAAATAATTAAATAATAGTAGGTAGCACCTTTTCCAGGATCGTGCTACTTATATTGGTTGTGGTATAAATGTTTTACGATAGCAAACTTTTTAATGATGGTAGCACTATGAAAATATAAATATCAAAGTTAAACATCTGAGGTTAAATATGACGGTGGAAAGAGTAGGAGTATCCTTTGAACCAGAACTACTAGAAAAATTCGATGATCTACTTAAAAAAAAAGGCTATACCAACCGATCAGAGGCTATCCGGGATCTGGTTCGAAAATCAATCATTGAAGCACACATTGAAAGTGAAGATGAAGATGTCATCGGAACGTTGACCATAATCTACGATCATGATGTGGGAGATGTTACCAACGAACTTCAGCACTATCAACACTTCCATCTAAGCGAGATAATTTCCACCACCCATGTTCACATTGCAAAATACAACTGCCTAGAGGTTTTAGTGTTAAGGGGTAAAGCAAAAAGCGTCAGAAAACTAGCAGACCATATCCGAGCCATAAAAGGCGTGAAACATGGAGAACTAGTAACCACCAAATCAACAATTTAAAAAATTCATCCCGGAATTAATAGGAATTTGGATATTTTTGATGAAATTGATTTTTTAGAAAATCAATTCAAGGATATGGAATTTCAAGATCTTATGGATGACCCAGTATTGCAGAGAGCTTGTCTAAAAAGCCTAGAAATTATTGGTGAAGCCGTTAAAAATATTTCTGATAACTTTAAAAGTGAAACCCCCGAAATTGAATGGAGAAAAATAGCAGGATTAAGAGATAAATTAATCCATCACTATTTTGGCGTAGATTGGGAAATAGTTTGGAATGTAATTAACAATAAGATTCCGGGAATTAAAGAGCATCTAAACACCATAAAACATATTTAATACAAATAATAAACCCAAATTCAAAAATCAATCCCTTTTTAAGTCCTAGAGATGATGATTCTTTAAAGGAAAACAGGGCATTTGCTGATTAGAACATGGATAATAAGCTTCTATTTATAAAGCTGTTAAACAGTTTATTTTCAAAATAGTATGCTTGCATAGGGGATAATTCTTTTTGTAGTGTAAATTTAACTTTTTTAAAAAAAATAAGAAAAAAAAGAGGGTTTTTTTTTAAATTGTTGTCCTGCTGGGGTAGTGGTCGTAGGTGGGTTCGTTGCCGTCTATGGGTCTTGGTTCGTTGCTGGTCCAGTCGCTCCAGTAGTTTCCATTGGTTCTTTTGTTGAAGTTGTTTTTCTCTCCATTGACTGCATATGCCTGTAATGGGTTGTTGATGAAGTTATTCTGGTATACGGAAGTGTTACGAGCGGTGTCTAATATCACTCCACCCCATCCGTTGCTTTCGATGGTGTTGTGATGTATTACCGTACCATTACTGTTTCTGGCAAATACTCCAATCACACCGTTACTTTTTATCTGCGAACCGGCAATGGTGTTGCTGTTGGAGTTTAGTATGGCCACTCCAATATCACTATTACCTTGGATGTTGTTACCGGATAGGGTGTTACTTGCTGAGCCGTTAACTATGTAAACTCCTTCTATGTTATTGCTGATTTCATTACCGTTATTTATGGTGTTCCCCGTGGCATTGTCCAGGCATATACCTACCCAGCCATTGTTCTGCACGGTGTTAGCACTTATGGTGTTGGTGTTGCTATTCTGGATGAATAATCCCATAACTCCATTATTAGATAAAGTATTGGAATCTATGGTGTTGCCTGTGGAGTTGTTGAGGATGTCAATGCCGTTGTTGGTGTTGTTATGGATGTTGTTTCCTGCTACTAGGTTGCTGTTGGAGTTGTTGGCCAGGTAAACTCCTTCCGTGTTATTGCTGATCTCATTACTGTTACTTATGGTGTTTCCGGTGGCGTTGTCCAGGCATATGCCTACCCAGCCATTATTCTGCACTGTGTTATTGGTTATGGTGTTGGTGCTGCTGTTCTGGATGAACAAACCAATTACCGCATTATGGGATAGTATGTTGGAATCTAGGCTGTTGCCGGTGGAGTTGCTGAGGATGTCAACACCATTATTGATGTTGTTATGAATGTTGTTACTGTTTATGAGGTTGTTGTTGGAGCTGTTTACTATGTAAAGCCCTTCCAGATTACCAGCGATTTCATTACCGTTGATAATGTTTGCAGTGGATTGATCCAGACAGATTCCGGTCCAATTATTATTGGTGATGGTGTTTCCGTTGATGGTGTTTGCAGTGGATTTATAGAGTTTGATTCCCATGAAATTGTTGTTTATGCTGTTTCCGCTTATTTGGCAGTTATCTGCAGAGTACAAACGTATACCTGCAGAGTTGGTCGCTCCGGTCAGGTTGAATCCGGTGATACTGGTTCCGCTGCCTGTTGAACTGATACTGAATATGGGAATGTCCGGGTTAGCAGGGTTAACAGTTACAACACCCGTAGTATTGAACGTTAACTGCTTATCGATGAAGACATTCTCCGTATAGGTCCCATTATGCACAATGAGAGTATCACCATCCATTGTTAGAACATCTTCAATTGCATCCTGTATACTGGTGTAAACCAGATTTGTGCGAACGTTAGTGATGATCATCGACGGATCCACACTTATCAGGTCTGTTTTGATTTCTTCATCAGATCCTCCGGGTCCGGTTACTGTTAATTTAACGGTGTAGGTACCCGCAGCAAAAGACCATAGCGGATTCTGCTCAGTACTATCCACCGTACCATTGTTGTCAAAGTCCCAAGCATAACCAGTAGCATCGGTAGACTGATCAGTAAACTGCACAGTTAAAGGTGCAAATCCACTAACAACATCTGCAGTGAAAGCAGCGACTGGGTTCATGGTTAGGGTTAGTATGGCGTTTTGTAGGGCCATGTATGAACCACCGTATACTCCGAGTTCGTTGGTGCCGTTTTGTAGGGCAGGTACGACGTTGTAATAGTTTAATGATGGGTCACTTCCTCCAGCGTTGCTCAGGAGGATGGTTTGTCCGTTGAAGAGTATGCTTCCTGTATCACCCTGTCCTGATGGTGTGATGGTTATCATTTGAGCTGAAGATACATTGCTGGTGGTTACATTATTGAACATTGCAAAGCCTGTGGCTGGTTGATGTTGTAGGACGTCGTATCCTTCATCTATCCATATTTTTCGGTATGGTTGAGTGGCAGATTGGTAGACCACGATTAGGATTGTGGCGTAGCTGGCTGTGCTATGGGTGGATAAGACTGCTACGTTGTTGCCTGTTGTATTGAAGTATGGTGTTACATCGTAGATGTCCTGACCATCATCCTGGTCAACATAATGTGCTAGGGGTGTTGTGATGTCGGTGCCATTGAAATTTAAAGTGTATCCTGGGTTGCCATACCAGGTCCAAGCCTGATATAGGCGGGCGGTTAGGATGATTGCACCTTCTGGAATATTTAAATCACTAGGAGTAAATGTGGCAGTTCCCGTTCCGGAATTAGGGTATGGATATGCGAACCAGCCGTAACCACCATATTGGGCCATGGCTAATCCTACATTACCTTCAACATAATATTCTGTTTCCAGGTCGGTTCCATTGTAGTATCTTCCCCCATTCCAGGGATCACCTGTGTAAGTATTGAAATTTCTGGTCTGCACTGGTGATATATTTCCACTAACATCCACCGCGATGAACTTCACAACAATGGAAGAATATAACGGGATTGTAATAGGATCGCTATATGGTGTGCTATTTGTGGTGGGGTCTGTTCCATCGGTGGTGTAGTAGATTATGGGGTTGGAGTCCATGTTGTCAGTGGCGGATAATGTGATATTAGTTCCATTTTGGGTTGCGTCAGCAGTAGGTGCTTCATTATCTGTGATGTGATATATTTCGGTTTGTACTGGTGAGATGTTTCCACTTTTGTCCACTGAGATGAACTTCAAAGTCAGGTTAGTCGTTTGGTAGATGTCAATGGGGCCATTATATAATTGGCTGTTGGTGGTGGGGTCTGTTCCATCAAGGGTGTAGTAGATTGTTGGGTTTAGATCGGCATTATCCGCTGCTGATAGGGTTATTAGTGTTCTTATGTTGTAGTTTCCACCTATTGGGCTGGCCACTACGGTTGGTGATTCTGTGTCGTTGATGTTGTAGAGTTCTGTTTGTACAGTTCCGATGTTACCAAATCGGTCCGCGCTTATGAACTTTAAGGTGGTATTTTCAGTGATGATGATTGGAATGGTGTACATTGCACTGTTTGTAGTGGGGTCTGAGCCATCTGTGGTGTAATAAACCACTGGATAGGGGTCGTAGTTGTCTGTGGCTGATAATGTAACTGTTATTCTTGATGTGTATGTTCCACTGGCAGGGTTAACTGTGACATTGGGCGCTTCATGGTCGTCTGGAAGTGGATTTACGGTGATGTAATCGGTTTTTGTTATGGAATTACTACCACCAACATTGGAGGCTGTTAATTTCACTGTGTAAACACCTGTGGTGTTGTAGATCCATGTGGGATTTTGTTCTGTGCTGTCAACCGTACCGTCATTGTCGAAGTCCCAGGCCCATGCTGTTGGAGTGCCGTTGGTGGACTGATCAGTGAAGTGCACAGTTAGAGGCACATAATCAAAGGTCCTATCAGCATTGAAATCAGCAACAGGAGGTCTGATGTCAAGTTTACCGAAGAAAGCATCTGAACTTCCGCCTGAAGCTGGTTGGAAGGCTCCGGGTGTTGTCGGAAGCGCAGTATAATTATCGTATCCTGTTATGTACACGTTCCCCTCATTATCCACATCAATAGCGGTTCCCATATCTGAGCCTGATCCACCGTAGTATGTGCTGTATATCAGATTACCGTTGGAATCGAATTTGGAGATGAATGCATCGTGGGCTGCTGCACCTGAACCAGGATTTTTGGTTGTCCGGTAAGCTCCAGGGGTTGTGGGGAAGTTTGTAGAATTGGTTCTTCCACCAATGTATACATATCCATTTTTATCAATTACTATGCTATGCCCATATTCTGATGTATTTGTATCTCCCCCACCTCCAAGGTAGGTGCTGAAAACCAAACTTCCTGCAGGGTCAAACTTAGTAACGACAACATCTGAAACACCATTAATATTTGTTTGGTAAGCTCCAATTGTAGTAGGGAAATTTGAAGAGGTTGTACGTCCAGTGATGTAGATATCTCCTGCTTCACTCAATGCAATCCCTATACCATAACTTGAAGCAGTTACTACGGGCGAGCTATTAGCACTACCTCCAAGGTATGTGCTATATATTAGAGCCGTTCCTTCGGAATTTAGTTTAGTGACAAATATATCAAAGCCTCCTGATGGGCTTGCTTTAGTGGCTTGATAAGCTCCAGGTGTGATGGGGAAATTTGTAGAATCAGTATATCCTGTGATGTAGGCATTTCCATTGCAATCTACTGCAATACCAAATCCATCGTCGCTGCTGCTACCTCCAAGGTAGGTACTGTAAACCAAGTTTCCACTGCTATTAAACTTAGATACAAAAATATCATCATATCCGGCTTTGCTGGTTTGGTAAGCGCCAACAGTTGTAGGGAAGTCGGTAGATGAGGTATATCCAGTAATGTATACATTCCCATCATTATCGATGGCTATATTTCCTCCTATCTTACAACTACTGACTCCTGCTAAAGTATATCCAACTTTATCCGATCCACTTCCACCCAGATAAGTACTGTAGGTTAGATCACCGTTAGAATTAAATTTAGCCAGGAATAAGTCGTCACTGCCAGCATTGGTATTTTGGTATGCGTTGCTTGTGGTTGGGAAGTTGGTAGATGCGGTATATCCAGTAATGTAGATATTCCCATTTGTATCCACTATAATACCTGATCCGTAGTCATTTCCACTCCCACCTAGGTAAGTGCTGTACATCAATGTTCCGCTAGAATTAAATTTAACAAGGTAGGCATCAGTTCCACCGGCGTTTGTGGTTTGGTATGCGTTGCTTGTGGTTGGGAAGTTGGTGGATGCTGTTTGTCCAGTTATATATATGTTTCCATCATCATCTACTTTAATATCAGTTCCAGACTCTGCACCGCTTCCTCCAAGCATTGTTGCGTAGTTGTGTGGTATGACTGCGATGTAGTTGGTTTTGGTTTCTGATACTGTTCCACCGGGTCCTGTCAGAGTCAATTTCACAGTGTAAGTTCCTGGAATAGTGTAGGTGTAGGTTGGATTTTGCACGTTACTGTCTGTCACATCGTCATTGTTGAAGTCCCAAGCCCAACTGTTTATAAATCCTGTTGAGTTATCTGTGAAATTTACAGTTAGAGGTTCAAAGCCGGAGGTAGTGTCTGCTGTGAAATCAGCTATTGGAGGTGCGGTGTATTCTTCCCGTATGGTAAGCGTGGCTAGGTTCATTTTTAGTGAGCTTCCTACATTGGCGTAGGTTAGGGTGGTGTTTGTTCCGGTGTTGATGTTGCTGGTCACGTCCCATTGGTGTTCTTTGTAGTAGGTTCCGGTTTCTGTGAGGTTGCCGGTTAGGGTGGTTCCGTTGAGGTTGTAGGTTCCGTCTGTTCCGGATAGGGCTACGGTGTTGAGTGTGGCGCTGGAGACCTGTCCGTTGAAACCGCTGGTGTTGAAGGTGCTGGTTGATGGTGAGGTGGCTGTGTTTATCCAGTCCTGTCCATTAAGGACCCAGTAGTGCACCTGGTCGGTGTCTCCGTCGTTGTAGGCTACGGTGAGGGCTAAGAGTTTTATCCGTCCGTCGTAGTCTGTTCCGCCCATGTTCTCGGTTTTAACGTAGAGGGTGGGGTTGTTACATGTTATGAGGCTGGTGACGTCGTACCATACCTGATAATCGGAATAAACCCGGTTGCAGTGGTCGTTCAGCCAGTAAACCGTTCCGTCTGTGCTACCAGGGATGTTCATATCCTCCACACCTAATAGTTCTCCGGGGTCGTCGTAGTCGCCGTCTCCGTTACCGTCTATTTTAACGGTGGTTCTTACTGGCCAGTTTGCTGATCCAGAGCCGGAGTATACGTTTACGTAAACCCAGGCCGAGTCAATACTGGTATAAGCCGGTAATGTGTTGGCCTGTGTGACTTCGTTGGTCGCTCCCAGGGTGGAGGAAGGCCAGCCATCAGTAGTATTAACGTATAAGTCCCCGGATACTGTACCGGTCTGGTTCTCTTGTAAGGGCGTTCCTGCTGAAGCAGCTCCGCTTAAAACCAGTACAAACAGCACGGTCAACGTTAAAAATAACATATTCTTCCTATTTATTGGTGAAATCTTATTCACCTCCTTTTAATATTTTTATTATAAATCAGTCATTAAATATCGAGTATTACAATTTAAGAAAAAATCAACGTTTTATTCATACTTTTAAGCTTATAAACACCTCCAATTTTCTATTATAAAATAGATTAAAAAGAAACTTAATATATAATACTTTTCATTTAATTTTTATTATTACTAATCGGGTGAAACACAATGAAATTGTAATACTATACGATGTAAGATTAATAATTATTTGATAAAAAAAGGAATAAAAGTATTAAAGAAAATAGTCAGTCCATAAAAAAAGTATATTTAATACACTAAATCATGATTTACGATTTATGATAAAGTAATTTAATTATTTATTTGATAAAAGAGAAAAGCAGGATTCAGTAGTCTTCTATTGATCTCCTTTGGGAGGTTCCATCGGGAAATACGGTTATCCAGCTTTTCTTTATTCAGCAATCCTTTCTCTTCTACAGCTTCTACTTATTATCACATTTTTTAGATGTTTTTTAGCTCGGGAATATGCATTTTCCATTTCTAATGGGGTGGGATTTCTGGAAATATTTCATTGGTTGGTTTATAATCGTTTATTCTGTATTCTATCTCCGGATTGATAGTAGAAATGAATCTGGCAATATTTTCTATTTCCGCATCATCTACTATCCCCGGAATATACACTGTTTTGACGGCCAATTTGGTTTTTTGATGAATCACTGGTGCATTTTTTAAAATTGGTTGATTAGATAAGCCCGTATACCACCTATGCAGCTCTTCATCATATGCCTTTAAATCAAGCATCACTTCATTTAATCCAGCTTCAACCAGCTCATCAACATATCCTTCATCTAGAAGATAGCCATTGGTTTCTAATATCACATCACCAAAATTCAACCCGAAAACCAGATCAAGCAGATAATTCCGATTAAGGGTGGGTTCGCCTCCGGTTATTAAGATTTCTTCTGGTAATTTTTTATAATATTGTATGGAGGCTTTTTTAATGAGGTTTACCAGTTCATCAATAAACTATTTTTTCCCCCATTACATCTCTTACTGGACTAAAACAGCCGTGGCATGCAAAATTACAGTCTGAAAGGGTTATCCAAACCCTTGGCGCGATTTCTGATATGGTAATAAAAGGTATATGCCGATGTTCCATTTGAAAACTCCAGATAATTTCCAGTTAACCTATGTACTGTTCTATTCTGTCATATATTTCAAAAAAAATTAAAACATCCTATTCTAGGGCATCATCTACTCTATCACCGATTATATCAGCGATCCTGGGATCTGCTCCTAATGGTTCGATGTAGACTATTTCACCATCAAATTCTATTTCTTCCTGTTTCATATGTAGATAATGTGCACCTTCACGTCCATTACCTAAACCCATCATGTAAGGAATATCCTGTTTGGTGTGAAGACCATGGGCTAGGAAAACAGGCATAGCAATAATTTTAGTTACACCTTTTTTTGCCAGCATATTTATTGCACTGGGGATGGTCGGTTTCTCCACATTCATAAATCCTACTTCAACAGGATAATCTGACTTTTCTTTATACTTTTCAGCCAGTTCAAATATCACTTTGTTACCAGAGGATAAACTGCTTCCATGCCCTATTAGTAAAATGCCAATACTTTCATCTGAGTGAGAATTTTTCTCCATTATATTCACTTCCTTCAATAAGAAAATCGTTTCTAAATAAATAAATTTAATTCAATCACATTTAATTTAAGTTAGACTATTTTTCTGATCAATACGGATGTATTGTTAATCTTACCTGTTGGTAGTATCATAACCTCCTTATGGAAACCACGGGTGGCTTTTTCTGTAACTGGAGAATATAATATTGCCCTCATACCGGTGTATGTCCTGTAGATTACAGGGGTTATTGTGTCCATTATATCCCATAGGTTGGTAAATATCCGCTCTTTGGGTTCGGCCAGGGCAGCTACCATTATCACCGTATAATCTATGTCCTTTACACTGTTTTCATCTCCCTCTACTACCTCAATTTCAGATTCCAGTCCCAGTTTTTTTAACACCTGGCGGGATAGTTCTGCCACTTCTGGCAGGATCTCCACACTCACACATTGTGATCCGTACAGTTTGTTGAAGAGGATCAGGGTCAGAGGAAGGGGTCCGCCACCTATAAACACCACTTTCTGTTCGGGGGTGAATTTAACCAGCTGATTTTCGTTTTTTATAAGTCCCTGATAGCGATGGTAGAAGTGGAATGATTCCAGGGTTTTCCAGGGTTCATCTGAATTCAATATTGCCATTGCATTTTCAGTTTCCAATCTAGACCCTAACCTAGTATAGAACTTACGGATTAATTTAAGGGCTTCATTCATTTGTTGATCATCTAGGATGTGCTTGGCAGAGTCAAAATCAATTTCCTGGTCATGGGCAATTACTTCAACTGAATCTAAAAGAGATATAATCTCATCAATGGGTGTTTCATCAGTTTTATATTCTTTATAATCTTCAAGAGAATGGGCTATTGCTTTTATTTTATCCCAGTATTTATAACAACTCATTTTCTATCTCCATACAATAAATTAATTTATTAAGCATTAATGGGTTTATATCCTCTTTCTCCAATAGAATCAAAATAATAATATTAAATTTTAGATTTACATTGTATTATTTGATCTTTTTAATATAAAATAGATTCTAATTGACTATTTTCTATTTTTATGGGTGGAAAAATTACATCAATTAGCTATACATCTTTTAAATTTGATTATTTATAAATTATGATTCATTTTAAAAGAAACATCATCATAGTCGATAATTTTCCCCACATCATCGTTTAAAATCACCTTTAATAGGTCTAAAGCTTTTTCTACGCCCTTTTTTTGTCTTTTTAGTAGCTGAGATGAGCATAAAGAGGTAAGATCAGCGTAGAATCCTGAAGTGGTAACTATGGTGTACTTTTCGGTGGATAGGGCAATACCGCCCCTACCAATACCGGCGGTGGTACCTATTCCTATATCGGCTTTGGAAACATCCATTATGGCATTGGCCATTAGGATTGCTACTTTTTTGTCATATTTTTCATCGTACACTTTGACCCCTTTGATTATTTTAAATGGTGTGGGGGCATCGATTTTTAAAATATTTTTTAAACCGGATAATGTGGGAACGAAAACACCACATATAACGGATATATCCTGTTTAAACACATTTTTTACAGTTTTAATAGGCTTATTTGGATCATATAAATATTCACATCCAAATTCTCCTTCATAACCCTGAGATAATGCATGTATCTCTCGTGCGATTAATCCATGGGTGAAACATTCAGCGGTAGCGATTTTTATCATTAAAATCAGATTTTAGAACTTTTTTTATATTTTGATTAACATCTTTAAAATTTCTCTAGTCATTATATTGGCAATTTTATCCAAAACATACGGTGTTATGGGTATATTATCTTCGATGAATTTGCCTGTTGTAACAATTTTATGATTTTTTTCAATTCCATGTTCTCTTAGTTCTCTTACTACTGGGTTTTTATCATCTGCTTGGGAGATATCCATGGTTAATATTTCTTCTGCGCCGATACCAAAAACACCAGCGGTACTTATGGTTTTAGCCCCCATATCATGTGCTCTTTTTATTGCGGCGGCTGTGATTGGTATGGTATTTCCTCCGGCTATTTGGATGCTTACCACATCTCCATAGATGAGATCTAAATTTTTAAGAGTTAAATCTTCCCGGACACTTATAATTTTTCTAATATTTTCTGGGTGGGTGCAGAGACTGGAGAGAAGATCTACCTTATAATCACCAAAGTTTCCACCTAAAAGCTTAAAAATGATATCTGATGATGAAATTTTCTGATTATCGATGGCGGTTATTTTATTTGGTCCTCCTCGGTGGACTTGAATTAAATTTACACCAATTTTTATCCCTAATCTTCCAACACCCACCAGTGTAACGTGGCGTTTGGGAATTTTACAATTTTCCAGTTCAGTGATATCTTTCATAGATTTATTGCCTCAGAGGGGGGAAATTTTTTTTCTTTTGCATAAAATTTTTCGATAAGTTAAACTAGAATGAAAACAACATAATAATTGATAGAAATTTTAGGGGGACATCTTAACAATCTAATGATACATTTGAGCGAAAATGTGATGATATGGGTTGTATGATGTCCCCCAAATTTTCATCTATTTTCATTTTGAGGTAGTTGGCGGAAGAAGTAAACTATCCTCAAAATAAAGGGGGCGCATCTTATATAAATACTTTTTTATAAATTAGTATTACTTTTAGCTGTTTATACGGTGTTTTGTATTAAACGTAAATGATTATTAAAGGTCATTGGGGGCATAATGAAATATTATATTTGTATATGCTCCTTATTTTGAAATATGGGGAACGATTAACTGATTTGTAATTAAAAAATTTGAAATAATTATATCATATTTTAACGGTCTTCCAGGGTGTTCCTTCATTGGTTAGAAGCGTTTCAACTCCAAATTCATTAATGAGTTCACCTAATTTTATTAACCCCGGAATTTCAGTTGCATAATGTGTGGCGTCAACCACACTAACCCCTAATTTCCTGGCAAACATAGCAGTTTGATGATTCAAGTCTCCGGATAAGAATAAATCCACGGGATAATCATGGGCTAATTTTATATATTCAGGATTTTTTAAACCAAAACCCGAAACTATAGCCACTTTTTCGATTATTACTTGCGAATTGCAATTTATCATGTTAATATAATCAGTGGGTAGTGAATTAGAAACTCTATTAATTAAATCTTCAAAGGTGATTGATGTGGAACAGATCCTACCAATACCTGTTTCTACATCGAAAACATCCGTAACTCGCAGTTTTAAGCATTCAGCAAGGGCATCATTTGCCCCTCCTTTTACAATATCCCAGTGGGAGTGAATCACATAAACTGGGAATTCTGGTTCAAAGAGTGGGGGATGATGGATGATTAACAGGTCAGCCCCTAATTTTGAGGGATCATAATTTGGTAAGAGGTCTAATGAAACCTGAACCTTGTTTACTTCCATTCTATCAGGATCCAAATCACCTAAATATCCTATCTTATCATTTTTAAGGGCTAAATGAGGTGGAACTTTTTTCTCAATTAATTTGAAGAGTTTAGAGGCTAACATTTTCTACTTGGGAATCTAGTTTTTCCATATATTTATTTATTATTTCGTCACAGGAAAACGGTTCCAGGGTTGAAACTGTAATTGCAGGCTTTTTTAGAAGATCTAAAAATTTATCAACATTTTTTTCCTTAAATAATATGCCTTCATAGAATTCCATACCGGCCACCCCATATAGGGCTCCGGGGGTTTTTAAAGCATCTGTAAGGCTTTTACTTAAAATTTCCATGGTGATGGTCATGGTGCCAGATGTTTTAAAGTTCAGGCCATGAGTCCTTAAAATGCCTTTGTAATGAGCAGTTGCTGATTTCAGCCTATCCATTATGTTATTCTTTCCTTTTATCAGTTCATCACTCCCATCTGATGTGGGATCTTCCACTAAGAATATATTTGCATTAATAAGTTCGGCCATTTCTGGTGCTAAACCACCAAGACCAGTGGTGTCTATTACCAGATCAGCATCTTCGATTACCCTAATATCTTGGGAAAATTTAACATCCTTCCCTAACATATTTTCAAGATGAGGATAGATATCAACCAGGGTGACATTTGATGTCTTTTTTAACTCTTTGGAAAATCCTGAACCGGTGAGATAAGCGCCTACTATGACGGTATTTTCAATATCAACATTTAATGACTTAATCCAAGTGGAAGTAGCATAGTATTTTTTTTTAATTATTTTATCCATCAGAGCTTTAACTTTTATCTGAGATGTGATGGTGAAGACTTCTGATGTAATTCCTTTCTGATAATTATTCATTTTATCATCTTTAACCCGATTCTATATAGGGCTTGTTTTGTTTCTTCAGCTACAGCTATTTTTAAATCTTTTCCATGCACCACATGGGAGGGTGAAGTGGTGGCGGTGAGTATTCTCCCCTTATAATCAATTATTACTAGCATGGAACCTGAGCCAGGAATACCCAGTCGGCCCCGAGCAAACACCACATCACATTCGCTTTGATCAAGTGCCATAATCGCCTTGTTAATTGCGGGCATTCGATTTAAATCTGCGGTATTGGTGTTTATTGATAATTGTTCCGCTTCAGAAAGCCCGAATTTCTTAAATACCTGATTTATTATTTTTACCTTACTGCTATTTCTGGTGGGTATTATAATTTTTTTAGCAGATTTCAAATATTCCTGTATAAAACCTATCTCTTCTTCAGTATCGCCATTTCTAGTTCCATTGATGGATTGTTCATCGGCTTTTTTAATAATCTTTTCCAATTTCATTTTTTCCCTTGAATTAAAGTTCAATTATCCTTTAATTAATTCTAGTTCGATTATCCTATCTGATTGTAGTTTAATTTCATCCTATGATTCTAGTTTAAGTCCCAGTTCATGAACTGCTCCAACAACATCTTTAAGATTCCCATAAGATGGAGATCCAACTCCTTTAACATCAGCAGGGTAATCTTCAGGAATTACTGTAGCTAAATTATCAGCTCCTGCAATTAATGAGTATTTAATATTTCTGGGTCCGATAGTAGGGGTGGGAACAGTTATTCTTACTTGGGGGAACATCAATCTGGTTATGGCAATGGTTTTCACCTGTTCTGTTAGAGGACAGGGAGGGTGATCTTCCATAGGGGTGTTTTTATAGGGGTTGAATCCCATTATGGGAATTTCACCTAAATTTTGGAATTTTTTAAGAAATAGAAGATGATTAACCCGGTCCTGGTAAGACTCGCCTAAACCGATCAGTAATCCTGATGAAAGTTCAATTCCCAGATTAGATATTTTTCTACAGATTTTAATTCTATCTTTAAGTTTTTCACCGGGTTTAAGTTCACAAAACAGATTTTTATTTACAGTTTCTAAATTACAGCATATGGTATCAGTGTTATATTTATAAAGCTCTTTTAATGTGGTCATATTTAGATCTGCACCTACATTTACAAGAAGTTCCAGTGAGGTGTTTTCTTTAACAATTTTTGCAGCATTAACGGCTTGAAATCCATTATAACCATGTGCTCCTGAGCAACTTACCCGGGGGATGTCTGATTTTTCCACGCATTTAACTGCATCCAATATTTCCTGGTCTTCTTTAAAAAATGGATCATAGTATCCATCTAAAGAAGTTCTAGCTGCAAATCCACAGTATTTACATTTAGGGGTAATTTGACAGATGTTGGTCAGGTGTACAGTTGAAGTGAGTTTAATAGTATTATTTTTAGAATTTCTTACCTGTGATGCGGTTTGTAATAAATCCAGAAAATCATCTGCATATTTAATTTTAAATAATTGTAATAGATCATTTTTATCCAGTATAGGGTTCTTTTTAGCTTTTTTTAAGATATTTCTTATCAATTTGACACCAGTAAAGATTTTTAGCATTAGAAAAGCGTCATTAATGGGGAAATAAAAAAAAATAAAATTTGTTTAATTTTTTTATATATTGCAGGTGGGGCCTTTTCCTTTCCTCGTTTCCAGTACTTCTAAGACTGATGGGAGCATATCTGCAGCCGCCCCAAAGTTCATGGAATCTGCTGTTCCTAGCAGGGCTCCTGGGTCTAGTTTTTCTTCCATATGGTCAATTCCCACATTATTCATCAGATCTGTTACCTGTGATAGTGATTCTTTCGCCATCATCTGGGCGAAACCTGCTGGAGCTCCTAAAACATTCATAACAGAGTCTCGGTAGCGGAGTATTCCTGCATATGTTATTGCAGTCAGTGCAGAGCACATATCACAGACAGGACCTAGTAATTCAGCGGGTAATTTGTAGGCGTTTCCCCGAGCTGCAACACCCCAATCCACCAGGTTACATATGGCATCTTCGGAGGCGTAACCTTCGGCAACATATACTTGTCCCTTCATTTCAGGTACTGCACCGGGATGATAAGATGAGACATTGAATTTTGGTGCAATATTCATCTCATCACTGCTGATGTCCTCAAATATTTTCTGGAACATGGTGGTGGGTACTGTACATGCATGGGTTAAAATAGCACCTTCTTTAAGGTTGTCGGCAAATTTTTCGATTATACCTAACTGCATGTCGCCTTTGGGTAACCAGGTCATTACCCAATCAGCATCCTGAACAGCTTCGTTATCATCGGTGGTGATTTCGAAACCTAAATCTTCAGGGTGGGTGAAATGAATTGCACCTTCTGGTGGTTTAGGAAGGTCTTTAGCCACTGTATTGACTTTTTCTCGGATCTGTGGCATTATGCTTTCCGGGTTATCTTTATGGGCTTCAATCACTGCCTCATATTCAAAATCGTCTATGACTTTAAAGTCATTGTCGAATGAAGGGTCAGCTACTACAATTTCATCCACTCCGGCTAATTCTTTCAATTCTGCACCCATTGTAATGGTGGAATGGGTCATAGCTATTTCTGGTTTACCTACTTGTTCTGCTACTTCACAGGCTCGGCTGAAGTTGGTTATCCCACTGGCTGCGTGAGTACGATAACATCCAGCGCCTAATATTGCAAGTTTCATACTATCACTCCTTTTTTTCACTAAATAGTAATACTACTTATTTATTTTGTAGTACAAAATTTAGATGATCAAAATGTAATATAAATGTTTTGATTGATATTACTATTTGGCATATAAATTAAAAAAATGTAATAAAGTGCAGAATAAAATAAAAACATAGTAAAAAGAAGTAAATAAAAATATTTATTCATTCTATCTTTTAATAATTAAATAAAACTCAATATTTACGGATAAAATTCATTAATAAAATGTATATCACTAATATAAATAACAAAAGTAATAATTTATATAAAAGTAATATTATTTTTTTTCCTGAACAAATTATTATATAACTATTATTAAACCTCCTTTTCTGT
Organism: Methanobacterium sp.; assembly: GCA_021372715.1. Lineage (GTDB taxonomy): Archaea > Methanobacteriota > Methanobacteria > Methanobacteriales > Methanobacteriaceae > Methanobacterium_A. The sequence continues at coordinate 55,498 of JAJFTX010000045.1, forward strand.
TATTCTCTTTTTATAACATCTTTGAGCATATTAGTTCATTATTAACTATTTAAAAAATAGGGGATATAAGGGGGTTTTAATCATCAAAAGCACATTTAATTCTTTAAATATGGTATTTTCCTGATATTTGCTTATTTAAATTTGTAAAAAAAGTTTTAAAGAGGTTTTATTTATCCAAACGTTTATTACAGTAATACTACTTAAGGATTTATTAATCATCTGGAGGTAATATGAATATGGTAATTAATAATACAAATTTGAATGTTTATATAGGTGAAATAAAGATGATTAGGCCGGGAATTCCTTTTGGAACGGGTGTGCACAATTTAAATGTTGATTGGAATATTGAATACACAAAAAAAGAGGATGAAATCATCGAATATATCTGCACAATTACCACAATAGGTGATATACCGATTAAATTTGCCATTCATGGCTATTTAGATAGTGAAAATCCTGTAAAAAATATAGAAGAAAGATATAATGAAATATCACCTCTGATCCTTGACCGGTGTACCGAAACAATGATCAATATATTAAATTCAACCAAAACCACTACAGTAACCATTAAAACAGTTCCAGAGGTTTATTTAAGCTGTGTTTCTGGAGAATTATGAATATTATACAATTAAGAAAAGAATATAAAGACTTTAATTCTTTTTTTAAAAAAATATGAAGGTGTATAAAATATGATGAAAGTTGCCCATAGCATCTGCCCGTCCTGTAGTGTGGGATGTGGTGTGAACCTGATAATTAAAGACAACGAAGCAGTAGGGACCTACCCCTATAAAAGACATCCTGTAAATGAAGGAAAAACCTGTAGAAAGGGACGTGAATGTTTTAAAATAATGACAGAAAACCGTTTGAAGGAACCTCTCATAAAAGAAGATGGACTTAAACTTTCTAATTGGGAAGATGCCCTAGACACCGTGGCTTCTCAAATTAAATCCTATCCTTCCCATGAAATAGGGATTCTCGTCTCCGGGAATTATACCAACCAGGAATATGAAACCTTAAAGAAATTCGCTGATGCTCTGGGAATCCGAAATATCGGATGCCATACCGGAAGTGTTCCATCATCTAATCTGGAGACAGTTGCCCTTGATGATGTGGAGAAATCTGAATTTATACTGATCATAGGGGATGTCATAAAGAAATATCCGCTTCTGGGTAGGAGGGTTATACTGGCCCAGGAAAATGGTGCAGAAATACTTGCAGTTGATGAGCCCGATAAAACCCTGACTGGAATAAACTCCCAAGAGTACATTCAAGTTGAATCCGCATCATCAATAATAGATGAAGTTGATGATATAATCCTGGAGAAGTTAAGTCCACAGTCAACAGTTTTAATTAGCAATTTAGAAAGTGAAGATGATTTTGAAAAAATCGTAAAATTCTTCGAACAGTCCGATGCGAAGATCATCCCTGTTTTCCAGGATTGTAACAGCAGAGGAGCTGTGAATATTCTACCTGTTTTAAGTTCAGATGATATGAAAGGCATGCTTGAAAGGGTAAAATTATTGTATATTCTGGGTGATGATCCAGCCCCTCATATGATGGAATCCATAAAAAACCTTGATTTTATAATTAGCCAGGGCTATCTAATTAATAAAACCACCTCAATCTCTGACGTGGTACTTCCCGGCTCCTGCTGGGCTGAAAAAACAGGATCCTTTACTAATACCACTGGAGAGACACAGGAAATTTCAAAAATAGTAGATGCCCCCGGTGCGGCTCTGGATGACCAGATAATAATTAAAAAGATTGCAGAGAAAATAGGACTTGATTTATAAGGTGATAAAAGATGGAAACACAATTTTTACTAGCTAAAGCAAAAGATAAAGAACTAGCTAAAAGGGGTGAATGTGGGGGTGCTATAAGTGCTTTATTTAAATATCTGTTAGATCAGGGTTTGGTTGATGGTGTTTTAAATTTAAGACAGGGAGTTGACATATACGACGGTATCCCCACTCTGGTTGAAGATTCAGAGGATCTTATGGAAACATGCGGCTCCCTCCACTGCGCACCGACCATGTTCGGTGACCTGATAAGTAATTATTTAAGTGACATGCGATTAGCGGTTAGCGTGAAACCCTGCGATGCCATGGCCATTAGGGAACTGGAAAAAAGGCATCAGATTAATGAAGACAACCTTTTCAAAATAGGTCTCAACTGTGGGGGGGTGGTAATGCCCCTAATCGCCCAGAAAATGATAGATATTTTTTACGAAGTCGATCCTGATGATGTAGTTAAGGAGGAAATCGATAAGGGAAAGTTTATAATTAAACTTAAAGACGGGTCCCATAAATCCGTGGAAATCGATGAACTGGAGGATCAAGGATTCGGAAGACGTATTAACTGCCAGAGATGTGAGTTAAAGGTACCACGAAATGCTGATCTGGCCGGGGGTAACTGGGGTGCTGAACCAGGATGGACCTTCATAGAAGTACTTACAGACAAAGGTAAAAAACTCGTGAAGGACGCTAAAAAAAGCGGATATATAGAAGTTAAAATCCCTTCAGAGAAGGCCATAGGTATGAGAGAGAAGATTGAAAATGTTATGATAAAATTAGCCCATAAATTCCAGGATAAATATCTGGAGGAAAATTATCCTGATACTGAAAACTGGGATGAATACTGGAACCGGTGCATCAAATGTTATGCCTGCCGGGATGCCTGTGCCTTATGTTTCTGTAAGGAGTGCGATCTTGAAAAAGACTTTTACAACGATGAAAATGAAGTGGTGCCGGATCCCCTTACTTTTCAGGGAATAAGGATGTCCCATGCATGTTTCAGTTGCGTTAATTGTGGTCAGTGCGAAGATGTGTGTCCCATGGAAATTCCATTGGCTGTTATTTTCCACAAGATGCAGAAAAGATACAGAGATAAAACTGGCTTCATAGCAGGTGTAAGTGAAGAGTTGCCACCGCTATACAGTCCGGAAAAAAGTTAAATAACAGGCAAGTATGAGGAAAGAGGAAATTAATGGTGAAAGAAATGTCTGATGAAAAAACAAAAATATTGGGATTCTGTTGCAACTGGTGTTGCTATGGAGGTGCAGATACTGCGGGCACTGCCCGTATGCAGTACCCTCCAAATGTTAGAATTTTAAGAGTGATGTGTTCTGGTAGGATCAACCCATCGATGGTATTTAAAGCCTTTAAAGAAGGGGCTGACGGTGTTTTTGTGGGCGGTTGTCATAGGGGTGACTGTCATTACGATGCAGGTAACTATAAATGGAATAGAAGGGCTGAATTAATCAAGGATATTCTGCTTGAATTTGGAATCCCAGAAGAGAGGTTTAGATTTGAATGGATCTCAGCTTCTGAGGGTGAAAAATTCCAGAAAACCATGGAAGAGTTCACGAAAACCATAGAATCAATGGGTCCACTTCAAAGGACTTTTCCAATATGTTCGGTAAAGCAACAAGGAATTAAGGCCAAATAAAATCGTTATTAAACTTTAAAATTTAACAGTACAGGGTGAAAATTTATGAATATCACTGTATATGGAGCTGGAAACCAGGAATTATACGTTAACCAGCTCCAATTACCAGAAAAATATGGTGGAAAACCTCCTTATGGGGGCTCTAGAATGGCTATAGAATATGCCCGTGCCGGACATGATGTTTATCTGGCTGAACCAGATTCAAATATCCTTAAAAAAACCACTGGAAGATTGTAGAGGATTCAGGGGTGACAGTCACAGAAGATGATGTGGAAGCAGCAAAAAATGCCGAAATAGCTGTTCTATTTACTCCTTTTGGTAAGAGAACCTTCAATATAGCTAAAGAAATCATATATCATCTCCCGGATGGGGGAATAATCGCCAATACGTGTACGGTATCGCCTCTTGTATTGTACTATGTACTGGAAAAAGAAATCAGGAAAGACAGGAAAGACATAGGTATTGCTTCCCTACACCTGGCTACAGTTCCAGGAACCCCTCAACACGGACATTATGTTATTGGAGGACGTTCCAGTAATGATAGAGACATAGCTAGTGAGGAACAAATTCAAAAATGCGTAAAACTAGCCCAAAGTTGTGGAAATGATGCCTATGTGGTCCCTGCTGATGTTTCATCGGCGGTGGCTGATATGGGTTCTCTTGTAACCGCAGTAACACTTTCCGGAGTGATTGATTACTATAATGTGGGTACGGAGATAATTAAAGCACCTAAAGAGATGGTAGAAAAACAGATACTCATGACCCTGCAGACGGTGGCCTCTCTGGTGGAATCTTCTGGTGTAGAAGGAATGTTAAAGGCCATAAATCCAAATTTACTGG
>JAJFTX010000047.1 GCA_021372715.1 Methanobacterium sp.
ATGCACGCATGACGCTTCAGACATCCCCCAGATAAGTGAACTCATCATATTGGGAGGTCTGGTGGAAAAGGCCCGTGATGCTGGAGTTCAGGTCATGGTAGAAGGACCGGGACATGTTCCCTTAAATCAGATTGAATCCAACATACAAATCCAGAAAACAGTGTGCAAAGGAGCGCCTTTCTATGTCCTCGGGCCTCTGGTAACGGATTTAGCACCGGGATATGACCATATAACCTCTGCTATAGGTGGGGCCATAGCAGCAGCTGCCGGAGCAGATTATCTTTGTTATGTTACCCCCGCAGAACACTTATCCATACCAGATATTGATGATGTTAAGGAAGGAGTCATCGCTTCTCGTATAGCGGCACAAGCTGCAGATGTGGCTAAAGGCATAAAAAGTGCTCAGGAAAATGAGATAAAAATGGCTCACGCACGTAAAGATTTTAACTGGGATTTACAATTTAATCTAGCATTTGATCAAGAAAAACCCCGCAGATGTCGGGATAGGAGACCTATAAATAAAGACATGTGTACCATGTGTGGAGAATTCTGCGCCATAAGAATGGTTAGAGATATATAGATTATCTGGATTTGATTAAAACGGATAGAATAAAGATAATTAAATAATCTAAAATCAAGAATTTTTATGATAATTGTAAAAGGAGGTTTTAATAATGCCTATGAAGCATGTAAACGGTGATAATAAGGGTGAATTAGTTCTATATGCATTGAGTACGTGTGGCTGGTGCAAAAAGACCAGATTACTACTGGAAGATTTAAAGGTGGAATTCAAATATATCTATGTGGATCTTCTGGAAGGTGAAGAACGCAATGAGATCATAGAGCAGGTAAAGAAATATAATTCCCAGCTATCTTTTCCCACTCTGGTCATCAATAATGAAAAAACCATCATAGGTTTTAAAGAGGAGGAGATCAGGGAGTCCTTAGCATGAATCATCCTGAAAAGGATGAATCAAAAGTGGATGATTATTATGAAAGAATAAAAAAACAGGCAGAATCAGGGGGTTATCATCTTAACCCTGATGTTGAATTTACCAAATCCCTAATTAGATCCATAATTATAAATGAAGACAGATATGGATACGGCGCATGCCCCTGTAGACTTTCATTTGGCATAAAAGAAGATGATATGGATATTATCTGCCCCTGTGATTATCGAGACCCCGATCTTCATGATTATAATGCCTGTTATTGTGGTCTTTATGTGTCTGGTGAGATATTAAAAGGAAAAAAAGAACTGAAGCCCATACCCGAGAGAAGACCAGCACCAGCGCAACGAAAAAAAATAATAACCACTACAAAACCAGAAATAACAACCGATCTTCCATTTCCAGTATGGAGATGTAAGGTTTGTGGATATTTATGTGCCCGGGAAGAGCCTCCGGAGATCTGTCCTATCTGTAAGGTGGATAAAGATAGGTTTGAAAGATTCATATAAATACTGATTTTATATACTAACAGACAAGGAAAAATAACTGGATAACCAAGTAAATTAATGAGATAAGAGAATAATGCCGGATATAGAGAGTGAAATGAAATATCAAAAATTGGTGGAGTTATATGAGACTATGGACTCCACTACAAAGAGATTGGAAAAAACTGCAATATTAGCAGATTTTCTTAACATGGTGGGTGATCAGGATCCAAAAAACTTGGCAGTGATTACTTTGCTTTCTCTAGGTAGAATATTCCCAACCTGGAGTGAAGAAGAGTTAGGAATTGGATCTAAACTTCTAATGAAAGCTATTTCCCTGGTGGTGGGAGTAACCATTGAAGAAGTGGAGGATCAGATAAGAGATAGTGGGGATATAGGATCAGCTTCCCAGGAGCTTTTCCAGCGTAAAGTTCAGTCCACACTATTTACCAGAGCCCTAACCATCAACAAGGTACATGAAAACCTGGTTAAAATCGCAGATATAAGTGGTGGAAGATCTCAGAACAAAAAATTAGAAATATTAAGGGAACTTCTATCCTCAGCTTCTCCCCATGAAGCTAAATATATCACCCGCACAGTGCTGGAACAATTAAGAGTTGGAGTGGGCGAGGGAACTCTTAAAGATGCTATTTCACAGGCATTTGATATACCAAAAGAGGTGGTGGAAAGAGCCCATATGCTCACCAACGATCTGGGACTGGTAGCGGAAGTTGCCAGAGAACAAGGAATTGTTGGACTTAAAAAACTCACATTAAAACCAGGGAAACCTGTAAAACCCATGTTGGCACAATTATCTCCGGGTTACAAGGACAGCATTCGGGAAATGGGATATGCCCTATGTGAAACTAAATATGATGGTATTAGGGTCCAAATTCACTGTAAAGATGATGAAATTAATATATTCACCAGAAGACTTGAAAATATAAGTCCAGCCGTTCCAGAAATCGCCGATTATATTAAGAAGGCTATTAAACCGTTTGATTTCATTGTAGAGGGTGAGATAATAGTAACCAAGGAAGGAAAGCCTATTTCTTTCCAATACATATTGCAAAGGGTCCGCAGAAAGTATGATATTGAAAGATTAAGGAAAGAAATTCCTCTCACCCTATATCTATTCGATGTTCTTTATTATAAAAAACCAACACTGGATGAACCTTTAAAGGATCGGAGGAATTTACTGGAACAAATAGTTCAAATATTGCCCGGTAAACTAGAATTAAGCAAACAGGTAAAAGTTACCCCGGAAACATCTCAGAAAGCCCTGGATCTTTTCAATCAATCCATCGAAGAAGGTCATGAAGGTTTGATGATTAAAGATCCTAACGCACCTTATACTCCTGGTCTTAGGGGTAAGAAAATGTTAAAATGGAAGGCTACACCAGAAACCCTGGATCTGGTGGTGGTGGGTGGTACCTATGGCATTGGTAAAAGAGCCCATCTGATCGGTTCTTTTCTACTGGCTTTAAGGGATGAAAATAATGGGTTGAAAACTCTGGCCCATGTGGCCACGGGTTTGGATGATAAAACCCTCCTGGAACTTGGTGAAATTTCCGAGTCCCTAATCACCCGGAAGGTTGGTCGAAAGGTGGATATGATCCCATCTATAATCATGGAAGTGGCCTTCAGTGAGATAGTAAAAAGTCCGGAGTATGAGAGCGGATATTCCTTAAGATTCCCGGTGGTTAAAAGGATCAGGAAAGATATCAGTATCGATGACATCGACACCATGGATAGGGTGGCTTCTATTTATCAGAACATGAAGATTATTTAATTCCATTTTATTTACAAAATAAGGATACGTTTTTTTGGTGTTATTTGGGATTATCATAAAACTATAAATAATACTATTCAATAAATTAATAATAATAATTGAATAAAGTGATCATATGGAAGATAAGGTAATCTATAAGATAGCCTTAGCCACGTCTATTCTTGGCTTGTTAGGTATGGTATTTTCTGCAGATCAGATAGATCCTCGTGAAATTAAAATAAAAGATATTAACCGGGGAATGATGGATGAAGATGTTTCATTAGAGGGTGTGGTTCAGAATGTGAAAAAATCATCCCAGAGCAACACCTATTTTTTAGATATTATGGATGGCACCGGTAAAATAAGTCTTATTATATTCGATAGCAACGTGGTAGATCTGCAGAATTCAAATATAAGCATGTCAAGTTTGCTAAATAGAAGAGTAAAGGTAACTGCAAAGGTAAGTGAGTATAAAGGAAAGATGGAATTGATATTAAACAGTGCTTCATCGTTAAAATTACTGGTTTAATTGTACTTTATTTTCTAGGAGACAGAGTGATGGTGTACTTGATCTCATCCAGAATATCCCGTGCATAATATAGGGCGAATATTATACCCAGAGCATTAACTAGCCAGAAGGATACCAGTCGATCAATCAGGGCAATACTCCCTGCTAAAGCACTGGGCACGCCAAATAAAACTAATAATCCTGTTAATGAAATTTCTATGGAACCAATTCCACCTGGAAGCGCAGATAATATTCCAATTACATTGGCCAGTAGGAAGATAATAACTATGGCTAAAAAATTGATTTCAAGGTTGAATGCGTAGAATACCGTATATAATCTGACGCATTCTAGTAACCAGGACATTAATGATAGGATAAATACAAATGAGAGATTTTTAGTGGTGGAAAATGTATTGGAATAGCTGATCATTCCCTGAAGGCCTTCGGTTAATCTGTGGTATAGATTGTCCAAAACTTCTTTTTTTATGGGTAATTTGCTTATCAAGGGGTGTATTTTATCGTATAACCAAACACCGCTTCCTTCTCTCCAGTTTATCAGATAAACTACGAACATCACTGTTAAAGATAACGCACCCCCTAGTATAGCAATAAAACGTATTTTGGGGAGTAATAGTCCTGATATAATTAGAAGAGATCCTACTATTGCCAGATCGAAGAATCTTTCAGTTAAACCAGCAGATAAACCTTCAGATAAACTAATTTCGTTGATTTTTTTACCTACCAGTGCAGTTAGAACTTCCCCTGCGGATTTCATAGGACTGAAGTTCCCGGCGAATAATCCTATGGTTTTTACTATGAAATTTTTTTTAAATTCTGTAGTTTGATTGATTATGAAACCCCAACGCAGGGATCTTATCCATACCACCACCAGATGAATAACAGCAGCCAATAAAATAAACCACCAATTAGCAGTTTCAAGTGCTTTAACTATATTTGATGGTCCAATCCATAATATTAGTATTACTAATAGAAGTATACTGAATAAAAGCACATAAAACTGCTTCAATTTCTTATCCTCCGTTTAAATTCTCTTAAAAGTAGTTTTAAAATGTAAAAAATATATTTTATTATCTTTATTCCAGTAATATATGATTTTTCGCCCTTATAAGAACTTGGTATGGGCATTTCTTTCACGGGAAAATTATGAAGGGAGGCCTGGTAGAGTATTTCTGATTCATATTCATATCCATTTTGAGGTAAATCTAAAAAAAATAAAGCTGCATGCTCAGAAATAATCCTAAAACCACATTGACTATCTGTTATTGGATAACCAGTGATGAATCGTAAGATGTTGGTTGTTAAATGGTTGGATAACTTTCTTTGAATGGCCATTCCCTGTGGTGGGCCTTGCATGAAACGGGAGCAAATAACCATATGCGCATCTTTTATTTCATTAATTAATGACGGGATGAACTTAGGATCGTGCTGTCCGTC
>JAJFTX010000074.1 GCA_021372715.1 Methanobacterium sp.
CTCTTCCGATCTTGATAATGAAGAAATAGTTAAAGATAATACTCTTGATAAATATTTAAGTGATTAAACATTCATTTTTTTTTAAAAATAGAAAAAATGTAGTAGGATTAAATGATTAAATATAAAATTTTATAAGACTGAAAACCAAATTGATAAAAAAAGTTAGAATAGGTGATCTAATATGGATTATGGAAGTATGAGTGCTTATGTAATTTTCGCTGTAATAATCGGTGGATTTATCGTAGTTACTATTATGATGGAGTTAGTGGGAAAGAATTTCCACTGGCATGAAGAACTGGATTAGATTAATATCATATTTTTTTTGATAAACTCCATTATAACTTTTTTTGATTTTCTCTCTAAAACCCGAAATTACTCAGTTTTAAAGTGGCCATGATTAATGTTTGGCCTACACTATTCATATCATTAAGATCCAGTTTGTCGGGAGTATTTTCACTGCTCCATGCGGCAACTTTGAATGGTCTGCTTTCTATTTGAACAACGGGTACTGTGGATTCATTAAATTTGTAGAAATAATAGGTATCGCTAGGATAAGCATCAGTAGTAACTTCAAATGGCATTCCCAGTTCATTTGCGCATTTTTGTAAGAGATCAAGTAATCTGGGGTCTGCTTCAACAGCTTCTGGTAAGTTACTGGATGATATTGGAGCAACATTTGTCCCGGCACCAACCACATTGAGATCCATCATGGCTGTTGTATTTTTAAGTATGTCTGGATGATTATTCACGAAAGCCTCAGAACCTTTAAACCATAACATCTCCGCCCCAAAACCAACAATAAGAATAGTTTTATTGGTGTTGGCATTAGCTAATATTCTGGCCATTTCGACTTGTATCCCCTGACCAGAGGCACCGTCATTTCCTCCCACAGAATTTTCCGGTGAATCTATATGTGAGCCAATGATTATGTATTCATTGGGGTTAGTGGTTCCTTCGATTCGTCCTATGACGTTATAAGTGAATTTGCCATCTCCCAGGTCAACTTTCTCTTTGGTTACACTGATATTGTTCTTTTTAAATTCTGCTTCCAACATATCTGCCGCTTTATGTTCTGCATCATTTCCTCCGTATCTGGAGCCTAAATCACAGATCTTAGTGGAAAAATCTATGGCATTTTGGGGATTAAACTGCTTAGCAGCATCAACGGGTGTTATATTTTGTTTATTAAGATTTTTTGTAACTTCTGTTGTAGAATTAGTTGGAATATTAAAAGATAAAACACCAGCTATTACTACAATAATAGCTATTACTACAATTATTATTGCTATATTCCTTCCGGTATGTTTATTGGATTGATTTGGTTTTAAAGAAGACATAATTGCACCTATCATTTTATATTTTTTTATCTACAACTGTAATAAATAAATTTTATGCATTTAATTTAAGGCCAAGAAAAAAGTTTATACTATTAATTTTTTAATGAGATTATGGTAACGGACCCGCCGGGATTTGAACCCGGGACCCTCAGATTAGGAGTCTGATGCCCTGTCCTGGCTAGGCTACGGGCCCTAAAACCCATTTTAACTCTGTTTACTAAAAAATAGTTAGATTTCTAAACGGACCCGCCGGGATTTGAACCCGGGACCTTCGGATTAGAAGTCCGACGCCCTATCCAGCTAGGCTACGGGCCCGAATGATATTATGTTGTTTAATCAATTTTCATATAAAAATTTTTGTTTATCACTCATCGTATAAAAACAGTTTGTTGATAAAATAAAAAAAATTTTTATTAATTGGATCCTTTATTTAAAGTAATATTTACATATAAGCTGCAGATTCCTGTCCATCTTGTACAGTATTGGCCAGTTCTTTTAATCTGGATTCAATGGCTTCTGCTTCTTTTAGAAGTGGTTCTGTCTGGACATTGATATTAAGTTTCTTATTTAAAGTATCCACAATTGTGGCTGCTGCTCTGGGATCTGGGTATTGATTTAACACCTCAGCGAATAAACAGGAAGCAGGAATATTTTTAACCATACTCCTAGTTAAAAGCGTGCCAGAAAGTCCATTTAAGTTTCCATAGGGTATTATGGGAATGTCCATGTCAGTTAATTTTTTAAGAGCTTCCAGTGAATTAGCTGCTCCCCCTATTCCCCCACTTTTTTCTCTTACCACGATGCTGTTGAAGGTTATGATTTCTTGACTGTTGTTTTTCTCTGCCCAATCAACTATGGCATTGGTCATATCAAAGACTACGGTGGGTGGAATTATAAAATCTGATAAGAAAAGTACAATATTGTCTGCATTGTAAATTCGGAAGGGATGTATAGCCACTCCATTGTATATTACTGCCATTGGTGGGAAGTATTTAGATTCTATGAATCCAATCTGTTTCATTTTCAGCTCTTCGACCAGTAACCATCCTAATATATTTCCTATTAATCCCAATTCTGGAGATCCTTCTAATATTACTGCATTTTCTACGTCTTCAGAAATTATTCTACAACATTCTTCTTTTGTTTCAACCAATTTAACCATAGGGTGCACCCCGTGTTGTTTTAATTAATTATAAGATATGATGTTAATTGGATTTATTATCATTTAGAATTTTATAACAACAATCTCTTTTTCAGGATTCTTATAGTTCTTTTTAGTAATAGTTCCCTTATAATTATTTTTTTTAACTATTTGGAGAAGTAAATGAGCTTCTAGTATAATTATGGTCAAAATTCTTTATAAATTTTACTGGGAAGTTTTTAAACTTTATAATTGATCCTATTTGTTGCTTTGATTAAAAAAACGGAAATTATATTTAAATCTTTTATAGTATATAAAATTTTCACTTTATTTTCTAAAGAAAAGCTTATAATTATATATTATATATTGAGATATTGATGTTCATTTAAAAACAAAGAGGTGATACATTTGAGCGAAAGAGTAGTTATATCGCCAACATCACGACAAGAAGGACATGCAGAGTTGGTCATGGAAGTCGATGATGAAGGGATTGTAACTAAGGGCCGATACTTTAGTATTACTCCTGTAAGAGGCCTAGAGAAAATTGTTACTGGTAAAGCTCCAGAAACTGCTCCAGTAATTACACAAAGGATATGTGGTGTCTGTCCCATACCTCACACTTTAGCTTCTGTAGAGGCAATGGATGACTCATTAGATATAGAAATACCAAAAGCAGCCAGGCAACTAAGAGAACTAGTTTTATGTGCTCATCACATAAACAGTCACGCAATACACCAGTTCCTTATAGCTGCTGATGTTGTGCCAGAAGATCTAATGGTTACTGCCATAAACTCCGTATCTGAAATCAGGAAAAATGTACAATACGTAGTGGACATGGTCGGTGGAGAAGGTATACACCCATCAGATGTACGAATAGGTGGAATGGCTAAAAATATAAGTGAAACTGCAAGAAAAAGACTTTACGGTAGGTTAAAAGCACTGAAACCAAAATTAGATGCTCACGTTGATTTAATAATCGGCTTAGTGGCAGATAAAGGTTTCCCAGAAGGTTTGGGTGTCCATAATCAAAAGACATTAGCTACTGATGTTTTATATGGTGACAGAACTAAATTTGACCTCGACAGATTCACAGAAATTTTACCTGAATCTTGGTATGATGATCCTGAGATAGCAAAACGAGCATGTTCTACTGTCCCACTGTATGATGGTAGAAACGTCGAAGTAGGACCAAGGGCAAGAATGGTTGAATTCCAAGGATTTAAAGAAAAGGGTGTAGTAGCTCAGCATGTAGCAAGGGCATTAGAAATGAAATCAGCATTATCTAAAGCTATAGATATACTGGCAGAACTGGATACCTCAGCACCTGTGATGGCTGATTATGACATCAGAGGTACTAACAAACTGGGAGTAGGAGCTATTGAAGGTCCTAGAGGAATGGATATACACATGGCCCAGGTTAATAATGGTAAAACACAGTTCTACAGCTGTTTAGTACCCACCACTTGGAACATACCCACCATGGGACCAGCAACCGAAGGATTCCACCACGAGTTCGGACCACACGTAATTAGAGCATATGACCCATGTCTGTCCTGTGCAACCCACATGATAGTAGTAGATGATGAAGACAGGAGAGTCATTAAAAACGAAATGATTAGGATTTAAGGGTTAATTATGGCATTTGATGCAGAGATTTTAGTAATAGGCTGTGGAAATATCTTATTTGAAGACGACGGATTTGGACCAGCAGTAACAGAAGCATTAGAAGAATATTTCAAGGAACATGAACTTCCAGATAACGTTATGATCCTAGACGCAGGAACCAGTGGACCATTTTATATTTTCAGCTTACCAAATGATCTATGGAAAAAACTGATTGTAGTGGACGTCGTAGATTTTGGAGCTAAACCAGGAACTATAAGGATATTCGATGTAAGCGAATTACCGGAAGGATCATACGAAAATGTACATTCCTGGCCAGTAAACCAACCATTACACGAATTAAGCGAAACAGTTGAAGTCATGGTTGTAGGATGCCAGCCAGAATCTGTCTCTGCGCCTGACGTGAAGTTAGGTTTAACCAAAAATGTTGAAGATGCCATTCCAGAGGCCATTAAAATCATTTTAAATGAAATAGGGGTCTAAGCATGTTAGCCCGGATAAAAGAATTTTTAGGAATGGAAGCAAAACCAAAAGAAGAAGCTTCAGAACAGGAGGTTGAAAAAGTGGCGGAAGAAGAAAAAGCTAAACCAAGAATCGGATACATTCACCTTTCAGGATGTACTGGGGATGGTATGTCGCTAACTGAAAACTACGATATATTAGCTCCGTTATTAACAGAAATGATAGACATAGTCTATGGGCAAACCCTGGTAGACTTATGGGAAATGCCAGAAATGGATATTGCCCTGGTTGAAGGATCCGTTTGTCTGCAGGACGATCACAGCATGAAAGAATTATTGGAGGTACGGGAAAAAGCAGGACTAGTCGTTGCTTTCGGTTCCTGTGCTGCTACCGGTTGTTTCACAAGATATTCCAGAGGAGGACAACAGGCCAATCCCAATCATGAATCATTCGTCCCAATAGCTGATGTAGTTAAAGTGGATCTGGCTATACCTGGATGTCCACCATCACCAGAAATAATAGCAAAAACCGTGGTAGCTGTTCTAAATGGAGACATGGACTACCTACAGCCCATGATGGACCTAGTTGGATACACCGAGGCATGTGGATGCGACTTACAGACTAAAGTGGTAAACCAAGCCCTATGTATCGGATGTGGAACATGTGCGATGTCTTGCCAAACCCGTGCAGTAACCATGACCAATGGAAGACCTGAAATAAACGAAGACAGATGCATTAAATGTGGTATATGCTACGTACAATGCCCCAGAAGCTGGTGGCCAGCAGATAGAATAAATCAGGATTTAGGACTATAGGAGGTTGTAAAGATGGTATTAGGAACATACAAACAAATTACTCTGGCAAGATCAACCGACAAACAGATCCAAAAGATTTCACAGGATGGAGGAATAGCTACTGGCCTTCTATGCTTTGCTCTAGATGAAAAGCTCATAGATGGTGCAGTGGTAGCAGGACCTTCTGATGAAATGTGGAAACCCGAACCAACTGTAGCAATGTCTTCTGATGATATTCTGGCTGCAGCAGGTACAAAATACACCATTTCACCAAACTTGTGGATGGTTAAGGAAGCTGTAAGACAATATGGTCTAGAAAAAGCAGGTATAGTCACTATACCCTGTCAAACCATGGGTCTCCGGAAAATGCAGTCTTACCCTATCGGTGTAAGGTTTGTAGCCGATAAAATCGCCCTGGATATTGGAATATTCTGTACAGAAAATTTCCCCTTTGAATCACTGAAAACATTTATTTCAGCTAAAGCCGGAGTTGACTTTGGTTTAGTTGAGAAGATGGATATTGGTAAAGGGAAATTCTGGGTACACACCGCTGATGATGTGATCAGCTTCCCAATCAAAGAAACACACGGATACGAACAGAATGGATGTAAAGTATGCCTTGATCTGGTTTCAGAATTATCCGATGTATCAACTGGTTCAATAGGAGCTCCAGATGACTGGTCTGCTGTTATGACCAGAACAGACGCTGGGGAAACTATATTCAGTAAAGCAGTGGATGCTGGTTTAATTGAAACCAAAGCTATGGATGAAGGTAAGTTCGGATTGGAAATGCTTACAAAACTAGCTACATCCAAGAAAGAAAAAGCAATGAAAGTCATCGATGAAAGAAAAGCTATGGGACTACCAGTTCCATTCAAAGCCAGTAACGAAAAAGAAGGCGATCCATTAGCCAATGTATAAAGGGATAACTAAATCCCTATTTTTTCTATTTTTTTAAAGAAATATTTAAAAAACCTTAATTTATAAAATTTAATAAAAAAATAGAGATTCTAATCTTAATTGATTACTATTTTTCAGTGATGATCTGACAACCATCAGGTTCCACGATAACTGTATGTTCTGCCTGGGCAACTCTTGCGTTACTTTTCTCTTTAAGCACATGGTAGGGATATAGGACTCGTGAAGATATTAAATTCCTCATGATCAGGTTGAACTGTCTGCTCTTAATGCTTTCCTGTAACCATCTTCCAGCAAAGGGCAGATTTCTGTAATTTTGTTTGATCTCATTGAGCATTTTCCTGGCCTGGGCCATTCTAAGTGGACGATCCCTCAAGAAACGGAATATAAATGCATCGTTCATATCAGTTACTCTTCCTACTCCGGGAGTTACGAAGGGTTCTATGGCAAGAACATCTCCTTCTCTTATTTCGTGTCTGTTTTCTTCTTTAATATTAGGTATAGATAGTCCAGAATGAAGTATCCATCTTTCCATACTATGTCCGGTGAGATTGGAAACTGGTTTAAGGTTTTGGTCAGTAACTGTTTGTTCAACTATTTCACCAATTTTACCCACGTTTACACCATCTCTTATAGTACTTATGGCATTTGCAAGGGCTTCCTCCACGGTTTCAATCATTTTCCTTTGCAAGTCCAGTTCCTCCTGGGAAATTAATAAATCCGATGGATTGGACGATGCTAAATCTTCACCTGTGATGACGGTCACTGCAGAATCGGCGATGTATCCGTCCACATGGGCGCCTAAGTCAATTTTAACCAAGTCACCATTTTTTAAAACTGATTTATCCCCTATTGGGGAGGTATAATGAGCGGTAATTTCATTCACAGAAATATTACAGGGGAAAGCTGGTTCTCCCCCTAAATTTTTTATCTCCTGTTCCACAAATTCTATCAAATCTAAAATTTTCAGATCTTCCTTGACCATATCAGTGGCTTTTTTCCTAACTTTAGCTACTATACTACCTGATTTTTCGTACATTTCAACCATAAAATCACAAAGTTAAATTGGTATTTCCAGATGTTTGAATATAAAATTCTCAAAGTTTTAAACGTATTAATTAATATTTATGTTGTTCTATTTGAGTTATATTCTTAAAATTAATTAAACCAAATATATTTAGAAGAGTTATATTATAAGTATTTTCAATCTAATCTAATTGATCCGGGGTGGTTTCAATTTCGGGAGCAGCTAAAAAAAATGAATACTATCGTCCATTTGGGCATTTAGTGATAATACCTATTGAAAATATTTTAATGGTGTTTAGTGGCCTTTTAATCGTTTTAATGGTAATATTACTTATATTAAAAGGGTATAGAAAGAAGAAAGCACAACACCAATTTCAAAATAGAATATCTGGAATTAAATATCAATTCAATCTAATAAAAGGTGATGCATTGGTCGATGAAGATGATGATTGGTTAGAATATAGACGAAAACAGGATTCAAACCATTATAATAACTATTTGGGAATGAATAAAAAGTATTGATATTTTCTTGGTATCAATTGGGATGTAAAATAAATTAAATCAAAATAACAATACTAAAACTGAAAATATATATATTTCAACTGTTATAATAAAATATATAAAGAGGAGATAGCATGGCCGAAGTAGTTACCATTCCAGAAAATATTTTTTATATAATAATTGCAGTGATTGCAGTAATTGGTATTATAATAGCACTGATGCAGTGGAGAAGAGTAAGAGAATCACAAAGTAATGTACAATTTCTTGAAAAACAAGCTGAGCTTAGAAAAATCGAATTGGTAGAAAAAGATTTGGAATCTAAGAGAATGATGGAAAATGTGATACCATTACCTAAGGAACAACAGGAAAGATTATCTGAAATTCGTAAAAGTACATCAGAACTAATGCATCAGGCCGGTTACTTACATGGGGAGATAAATGAAAGAGTAACCCGTCTAGAAGCTAGAACAGAGTATTTAAAATTACAAAAATTACTGCAGGATATTGAGAAAAAAGAACAAGAATTGGATAAAAAAACGAAAAAATCCATAAAAACAGACGATGTTCAGGCTGTTAAAGGGATCAAGGGTGGAAAACCATGACTGCGTTAGAATTCATCGCTGTATTGATATTAATCTGTGCAATAGTAATTCTTATCTATTATTATCTGCAAGGTACCAATGGAAAATATCTTTCAAATTTGAGACCAAAAAGCTCAGATGGCAGAACAAGAACTTTAGAAGTAAATGAAGGTTTATCCAAGGCCCAAGAAAAGATTAAACAAACAGGTGCTAAAGCCACAAATGCAGGGGCTAAAATAACTGAAGGTGGTACTATGGCTGGAATGAGCGAAAAAATGGCAGGCATGGGTGAGAAGATTAAAGGTAAGGTTAAGGAAGTTCCAATAAGTACAGATCTTCTGTCTAACAGGATAGAAATATTTCTAAACGAAAGAAGTGATCAGCTCATAAAAGACTGGGATCTGGCCACAAAATCCGATTTATCTAAGCTTGAAGAAAGATTCAACACAGTTTCACTGGATGTAGAGGAACTGGATAAAAGATTCAACGAATATAAAGGTTTTACAAATAAGAAATTGGAAAAAATAGAGGACAGACTTTCTGAATTGGAAAAACCAGCTGATTCCACTCTAAAAAAATGAAAAAATA
>JAJFTX010000079.1 GCA_021372715.1 Methanobacterium sp.
AGGGACGCCAGGTGTGGGTTTCGGCCCTAGTGGGGAGGGTTATTTCAGACTGACTGCATTTAACACCTTGGAAAATACAGAGAAAGCAATGGAACGCCTTTCAAAGCTTTCATTGTAATCTTTTTTTTTAAATTATTTTTCATTAAACAATATTGATGGGTACATTGTTTTTTTTGCAGATCTCTATTATGGATTGGGCAGATAAAAAAACGCTTCTTTTTGAATCGTTGGGAAATTTAATCTTTGATGTCCGGTTAATATTATATATAACAATACCTAATAGATTATTTTCTTCATTAATAACAGGTCCTCCACTATAACCCTCTGAGACCTGGGCGGTGGTCTGGTAATAAATTACTCCATCATCACGGTTTAATTCTGATATATAAAAACCAGTTGCTGAGGAAGGATTTAAGTTCGTGAGGTCTTTTTGATAGTTTGTTTGGTTTCCATTCATAGGATAACCATATATTCGAATATTTTGACGGTATTGTGGTTTCTGGGAACTCACTGCTAATGACGATAGATCATCAGCATTTATTTTTAAGAGAGCAACGTCTTCATCAGCACTGGCATCTCCTACGTCAACTAATTCTGCATCTGTGAAATTCGTCATAGACGGTGTGACTACTTTAATTACTTGTTTATAGGAGCTGACATTCAAGAGTTTTCTCTGATTTAATATGTTTACTGATTCAGAGATGCTGGATGTACTTTCTCCAACCTGGAAACTATCTATATTCAGTTCACTGCCAGTTAATGCTTCACCTAACTGAGGATTCTTCAATATATAACTGCCCACTGCAGCTTCTTCTACATAATATTTTATATCATCATCAGTCATCTTTTTAAGTTGTTTTTCTGATTTTAATGTTCTGGGATCGCCTATTACATGGAAAGCCGTGATGATATAACCATCATGGGTAACTACCACCCCTGATCCACTATCCAGCGGATAATAATCCACACTTATTTTCACGGTTTGATTTAGGGTGGGATCGGTAAGGATTACTATACCAGAAACTCCGTTCTGTATGTAAGCTGTTGAATTAGCTGCTTGGTTAGAATATTCAACTGGCTGGGAGAATAGGGTTGTGCCTAATATGTTCTCCGTGATGATCATCCCAGAAATAACAATTGAAATAAGAATTATCAGGAATAATACACTCTTAGTCCATCTCATCTAATCGGTCACCTACAATGTCTCCTGGTTAAAATTATATTATCATTGATTAAACCTTTTCTTAACTAGGGGGATGTGATTTTTCACTTAAAATTAAAAAAGTTAATAAATTTGGGGATTTACATCCCTAAAAATAATATTATTTTCCTGCTGCAACGTCATCGGCTGCTTTAATGGTAATGGAGTTATCAGTTGAATTCTGCAGGGCTATGCTAAAACCTGGTTCGGCACCAATTACTATGGTCTCCTTACCATTTTCTTTGGTTTTATTTAAAAGTGGTAAAAAGTCTGCGTTTCGGGTCATCAATGCTATTACATCTATATTTGGATTGTAAATTAACTCCATTGCTTCCATTGCCAGATGCACATCTGTATCTCCAGCCACAACAATGGGTGTGAATCCCTGGTTAACAATGGCCTCTATCAGTTTATCTGAGGCAAACTGGTTCAATAGAACTTTTCCTACTCTCATTTTTCCATATTCTGACATTAATTCTCTTATTGACTCCAGATTAAGATTGAACTCTTTACGGAGCATATTAGGACCGTCAACCAGTAATCCTATATTTTTTTTAGCGGATTCTCTTCTTTTTAGCGGAAGATAATCCTTAAAAGAGGTACGTTTATTCGAATCTACCATTCAATTCCTCCGTATTTATATTTTAGCTAGATAAATGTAATTTTTAAATCTTTAGAGTGAAAGATTGGTTAGTTTATTTAACCTTTAACTTAAAATAGGTATGCCAAATTTATGCCCAAATCATTTAATAAAAATAATAATTTATTTTAAAAAAAAGGATTAATAAACCAGTTAAAAAAAAATACTGGAATTTGAATCTAGTTGAGGAGAGGATTATCTAAGGGAAATATTTTCTTAATATAAAATAGTTTTCCTTGCAGTGATATTATTTTCTGCAATAAAACCAATCCTCCAAGCTCTAGTAGCGTCCCAGTAAAAACTGGTTTATCGTTCCAGATTCGATGTTTTTTATCCAAGAAATCCTGCGTATATTATTTTATTTCAACTTTAACGCTTTCTTCTCTTTCTTCTTTAGGAATTTCTACGATTAACACATCATTTTCAAACCGAGCATCCGCTTCGTCTGGAATCACTTTTTTGGGGAATCTCACTGTTCTTCTCATATAACCACTTTTTCGGTCGTGGATGGTTATGTAACTTCCCTGTTCCACTTCACTGGTTATGTCGAATTTAGCTTTGATTTTCATCCTTTTCTCTGTGACCTGTAGATCTATGTCTTGTTTATTGATACCGGGTAGGTCCACGTGTACTATTACGCTGTCATCTGTTTCGATGATGTCCTTTCCGGGTACAAAAGTGTAGTCAACAATTGATTTTTCAATGTCGTAGCGGATGTTGTCTATGGTCTGAGCTGTGTCTTCCAACATCTTCTCAACTAAACCTTTCCTATCTAAAATAGTCCTATTCCTTCTATTTCTTTTCATTTTTCTCGCCTCATATTTTGAGTCAATTATTATGTTACCTAATAAATTATATAAATTTATCGAAGCGAGAAAATGAAGATATTCACTGGTAATTCCATCAAAAATAAGATTTCTTATCTGTCTAAGATATTTAAAATGAATTTTATAAAATGAACCACCAGAGATATGAAGCTACCAATTATAAAAACCAATAAAATGAATTTTAATATATACTCCAGGAGTATGTTATTGATTATGAAGGGAAATATGGTGAATAAAGAGTAAGCAGTTACTAGTCCCAGTAGATCAACTGGGATTTGAAATAGATTTCTGAACCAATCCTTAGAATAGAATATGAATAGAAAATTAACCACAACTGCAACTATGAAGAAAATATTTAAAATCCCTAAAACCTGCAAGAAAGAATTATCAATGAAGCTGAGATTCCAATTTAACAGATTATTAGCGATATAAAGGAAAATAAGGTTAACTAATACTGCCGCGATGAATTGTGATTTATGAGGCTCTTTCTTATCTTTAAACAGATCTTTAATTTTGGAATCCGACTTCTCTTCACCCATAATAACCCCCACGATAAAAAAAAAGAATTTTAATATTCGTTTAAAGATATCTTATATCGGCACAGGTTTTTATTTAGACTGGCATCTGATATGGATTCGATATATCCATCGATATTAGTCCATCCCAGGGTTTGTTTGAGGATGGCCTGACAGATCAAGCAGTAAACAATATTTTCATAGTTTTCTTCACACCACAAACAGTCTTTCATGGTGATGATCCATATATCCTCTTCGGAATAGATGTCCACTTCAAAACCAAGGTTTAAGAAGAAATTATTAATCCAGGAGAGATAAACTTGTAATTTACCTGTTTCGGGAAGCTTATCAAACACTCCTTTATCATATCTACCTGTTTCCTTGAGGAATTTGGGTTTCATAAATTTCTCAAATTTCTTATGAAAACTTCCCAGGAATGTTCCTCTCTTATCAATGGAAAGATTGGCTGATAACTGGGGGATCACGCTCTGCATAAAGACCTGAACATCACTTAGACTGTTCATAGCTGTGTCTTCTATTTCATGCTTGGCCTGTTGATAATTATTAAGGGATATTTCAATATTACTCATTAATTCTCCTTCAGAAATAGGTTTAACCAGATAACCCGTGCCTTTTGTATTTTTAAGACGATCTGGTTCCACTGATTCTAATGCAGTGAGATATAATACTGGTACATCCAGAAACTCTTTAATTTTCCTGGCGGCATCCACACCATCCATATCTCCCTGTAAAATAATATCCATAAGTATTAAATCTGGTTTTAAGGTTATAGCTTCTTTAATAGCATCTTCACCACTATGAACTACGGATAATACTTCATAATCAGATGATTCTACAACATTACGTATCTCCAAAGCCGTAATGGCCTCATCTTCCACAATAAGTACGCCTGGTTTGCCCATCCCTAACACCTGAATTTACGAATACTTGAATTTAGTTCCATATACTCTTGATAGTTTTATATTTATTAAACATTAACATTATTTTTTTTATTAATAATATATATAATTTTTCAGGGCAAGAAAATAAATAACAAATTAATACTTCTTTTCTGATGGTTCATGGACATACTAATCCGATATCTCAGTTTGTTCAGGAGCACACTAATCATAAAGACCCTATATTGTTCATAAACACTCTGATCATGAAGACCAGTATTGCATAACACTCTGATCATGAAGACTCAGAATTGTTCAGGAGCATTCTAATCTGTTTTTTAGATTTCGATAATTTAATTAATATCATAAAATAGAAAATAGTATTGGTGATGGGGTGCTTGCGGAGTATCATTAATACTTATAGAAGGAGTCAACTGGTCCGGGTGTAACAACCCATCACCACTCATTCTCATTATATGATATACATATAAATATGCTCTTCTTCATCAACCATAACCGGATCCCAACTAGTGAAAGTCCAAAAATAAGAAACAACTCGTGTACCTGGCTGTAATTCTAATTCTAATTTCTTCTGTAACTTATAATTGGCTTTCTGAGATAAGAATAAAGTGACCACTGTGGCCTTACTAATATCTTTCCAGAAGAAATTACCCCATAAGATAGAAACCCGTCTTCGTAGGCCTAACAATACCACCATCATCTGGGACCATATGTATCTGATTGGATCTGCTTCTATTCCGACTGATTGAGCCTTAAACTTTCGAGCTGCTTCTATAACAATTCTTCCATCACCTGATCCTAAATCATAAACCAGATCATCAGAATTCACCCCAGCCATTGTTAGCATCTTAATAACCCTCCTCCGGGAGGTGGGTTCAAATCCGGCCCCAATTAGATCAGACCAGATAACCCATAATAAAATGAATATCATAATGCTGATAAAGATAAGTAAAATAAAGATGATCCCTTGATCTAGATACATATATAGCCTTCTCTGTCTATTACAATTTAATCCTGATTGAATCCAATCAAGTATTTTTATATTACTTTTAAGTAATAATTTTACTTTAAAAAAGTTATTTAGGGTTATCTATGATTGTAAACACTATCTTTTTTAAATAAGTTTTAATATATTTTTATTTATGTTATAAACATGTAAAAATGATTTGATTTATAAAATAAGATATCATGGTTTGATTATTATTATTTTATTAGCTTATTATTATTTATTGATAGGGTTAAGCTTTATTTTAGATCTGAATAAGGAATAAATGTTTATTTTTAAGCTTTTTAACGTTTGAAATATGTTTAAATTTTAAAAAGGAGAATGGAGAAAACTTACTAATACAACCTCGTTATAAAAAACTCATAGTGAGTCTAAAATAGGTAAAAGAGCTCTAAGAATATCTTTTTTAACTAAAAAAACCAAAAACTTTATAAACTCAAAAATTGATCAAAAGTTATCCATAGATTCTGAAAATGAATTTATAGGATTACGGAGGCGGTAAAATTAATAAAAAAATATTATATACAGTGTTACTATTATTGACTTTAACACTCCCTCTAAATGCTGTTTCTGCAGCAACGATAAATCAAACAACAACAGTCGATTCTGTTCAATTTGATAAGTCAAATAGCTCAACACAAACCAATACAACAGATAATAACTATGAAACCCCTACAACAAGTACGCAAACAAATACCACAACCACAGATACATCAACCATAAATTCTACCAGATATGAAGGTACAGATTCTAGCACTAGTAACTCCGGCACAGAAATTGCAGCCGGATCTGCACTGGCAGCTGGAAGCACAACCATCATCAAAGTACTGATCTACAGTGGAACCTACGCTGCTACCAGTTGTGTCAATGGACTAAAAACTGCATTAAACTATGCTAACACTAACAACTTATTATCCGGTATCCAGTTCACCTATGGAACATCAACAGTGATTAATGCTGCCACACTATCCGGTTATGACGTTTTATACATGCCCGGGGGCAGCGGAGGATGGTATTACCTAAATTCAGGTAATATCGATGGAACGGCCATTAAGAACTTCGTGGCAAATGGCGGAGGATATCTTGGTATTTGCGCCGGAGCATATGCTGCTGTAGCAACTGTCGATGGTTGGTACAGTGGATGGGGAATAGCACCCCATGTTAATGCTAAAGTAGTCAATTACGAAGGAACCACCACCATGCAAATAACTTCAGCTGGACAGGAAGTATTAGGTCGCAGTGGAACCGTAACAGTAGCCCATTATAACGGAGCAGCCATGTACACAATCAGCAGTGGTGCAAAAATATTCGCAACTTATGCAGACAGTAAAACAGGTTACAACGGTTACGCAGACATAGTGGGAGACTACTATGGAAATGGTAGAACAGTACTCATCGGATCTCATCCCGAGCTATCACCTCAGTATCCTGATATACTGGCAAATCTGATAGCATGGGCTGCCAATGTACAAGAAACAGATCCTGATCCTGATCCTGGTAGTGTAACATTAAGCCAAGTAGCTACCGCATCAACCAGTGTTAAAAGCTTTTTTGAATCCAACAAAAGATTACCAAACTACGTAACTATTAACAACAATCAAATAACCATGCCCCAGTTACTATACCTAGTAGCAACAGCAACAAATCAGATAAATAGCGGTTCTACATCAGCAATATCAATTCAAAATGTTAATGACGCCACATCTTCCTCTGGAAGTATTAAATCAGGTAGTATCTTAAAATCAGAGTTTGTATCCATTGCTCAGACGGTCATATCTTACATCAACACCAATGGTAAAGCACCAAACTATGTAAGCACATCCCTAGGAAATATGAGCTATGAAAATGTAGTATATATGCTCAGTAAAATAATGAACTACTATCAAACCAATAACCGATTACCCAATTTCGTTACCATGACCGCATCATCATCAAGCAATAACAACACCACAACCCCTACCACCGTTACCATGTCCCAGGTTGGATCAGCAGCTACTACAGTTAAAAGTTATTATGAGAGCAATAAAGCCCTACCCAGTTCAGTTACCATAAACAGTCAATCAGTATCCATGGCATCACTACTAAACCTTCTAACCACAGCAACCATTCAGGCAAACAGCGGTTCAAATACAGCTATTACCTTGAAAACCGTAAACGCAGCCACCAGTTACACCGGAAGCATAAAATCAGGAAATATTCAAAAATCAGAGTTCCTAACCATTGCCCAAACTATAATAACCTACATCAACACCAATGGTAAACCACCAAGCTACGTATCTACTTCACTGGGAAATATGAACTTCAACAAAGTAGTGTACATGTTCAGTAAAATAATGAACTACTACCAAACCAATAACAGACTACCAAACTACGTATCAATGGCTTAAAAAACGGATATTAAAATATAAAAACATACTTTTCTTTTTTTTTTATTTTATTTTAAAACAAGCTAAATTCCTTTTAAGAACTCATTATTTACTATCCCATTATATAGGAAATTTCTATTATTAACCACTATTTCATATTTTCAATTATGAATATGGAATAAAAAACTGAATTTCTACATAAAAAAACTGTAGTATTTCAACGTTATAAAAAAACTGTAGTATT
>JAJFTX010000097.1 GCA_021372715.1 Methanobacterium sp.
TTTGATGCGCCCACTCATATTCTGCCCAGATTCCTTCTCATTTTTACGAAGGTCTGGAGCATTATTTTCCTTTTCTTTATTTCCCAATATTTTATCTAACATTTGGACCACTTCTGCGCAGATTGGCATATAAAACCATAAAAGGCACTGTAATTAAATATATTAGAGTAAAGGCAAATAAAAACTTTGCGGGAAGATTAGCAATTACAATTGATATGTTCTGAGGTAAACATGATAATATTATTAGTATGCCACCCACCAGCAATACTATCGGGTTCCTTATTTTAGGATACTCAACTGTACTTATCATGAGTATTGATACCGCAGTCATCATTATCAGTGCCCACTCTATATTGAATATTCCTGAGAGATAGTATGATCCGAGTATCAACGCTGTGGTTGGTATGGGTAATCCAATGAATTTACCTTCACCCAAATTCGGACTTGAATCTGTTAGTACGTTGAACCTCGTGAGTCTTAAAATCCCACATAATACTATTAAAAGAGCTACTAGTATATTAATGTATGGGATAAAGTAGGATGTGGATGCAGTATACAAAAGCATTCCCGGTGCAACACCAAATGAAATCACATCACATATGGAGTCAATATTTTTTCCAAATCCATACCGATCAACCCTTTTGGACTTACGGGCCACCCACCCATCCAAAGAATCAAATATAACCGCAACGAGAATAAACATTGATGCAAGGTTTAAATCACCTTTTGACATCATTATAATTGCTAAAAACCCAAAAGAACCATTGAGCAATGAAACAAAATCGGCGAGTGCCAAATATTCTTTGATATTCATTATAAAATCTCACTATTTTCAAAATTTTTTTATAAGCATAATTCTACTTTTACTAATAAATAGTGACACTATAATAATATATTACCTTCATTTACTTGAATTTAAGAATTTTGGAAAAATAGTGAAATTCATATAAAAGTATATTAACTACAATTTGAATACCTAAAAATATCATCTAATTTATATAGTGGATACGTTAAATAACATTTAGATTATTTATATCATCGATTAGTAATTCATATTAAGATTAATTAAAAAAAATTCCAGATATTAATTATCCTTTTAGCTATTTTATGACTATACCATGAAGTGAGAATTTTATGATAGAAAACAAAATTAAAACCCTGAGAAAAGCTGCGAAAGTATCTACCATGCAGGATGCGGACAAATTATGGTGTGTGATCGCAGGCAGTGAAGAAATGATAAATAATGTTTCATATGAGGCTATATTGAATAAAGATAGGGTTAAAATATTATGTCGAGAACATATAAAAGCAAAAGAGTCGTTCGTAACCCAAAAATTTGATTTTTTAATGCTCTATGGTGATGAGAATAAAATAAGAGACTTATCGATGATGAGCAAAGAACAGGGAGGTGCTTATTTAAAGATAGCACCATATTACACTAAAAACGAATCCAATCTCCTGTTATTGGTGGGAATGGATAATCATATAAAAAAATTCATGGGTGATGGAGAAAAAAGTCATCTGGACTTTAAATTTTTACTGGAAGATAAAACAACAGGATTCATAGAAACAGACGTATCTCTAACCAGTAAAATGCCCTCTTTAATTAAGAAAACCATTGATCCTCTTTTTAAATTAGCTGATGTAGAATTATCTACCGTTTTAATATCCAGCAATGAAAATGATCTGAGGGGGATTAAAGACCAAGCCCGAAAAAACAAGCTTTTTATTATAGAATTTGAGAAATTTTTGAAGGAGGATTGAAATATTGAACCTTTTTGGTAAAAAAGAAGAAGATGAAGATAACATCAAGAAACAAGCCTTAACTAACACGTTAGGCATAGATTTGGGTACTCTTAACACGGTAGTAGCAAAACCATCCGGTGATAAATTTGATTTATTTAAGATACCCTCAGTGGTAGCTGTTAAAAAAGAAGAACCATCATATGTGTTGGCTGTAGGAGATGAAGCTAAAGCCATGCTTGGAAGAACTCCAGAAGATATAATAGCTGTTAGACCACTGCGTATGGGTGTTATAGAAAGCATAGCCCAAGCAAAAGCACTACTCGTATATGCAATGGAGCAGGGATCAGCAGATTCCATGGAAAATATTGATAGGATAGTCATAGGAATCCCTGGAGATGCTTCAGAAGTAGAAAAGAAAGCCGTGGAAGAAATAGGCGAAGAAGCAGGTTCTAGTTTCGTTTTAGTTATCAGTGAAGGCCTAGCCGGTGCTATTGGAGCTGGTCTACCTATTGCTGAAGCTGAAGGAACAATGGTTATTGATTTAGGTGCTGGTTCCAGCGATATTGTGGTTATATCCCTGGGTGGAATCACCGATATTGAGACCATCCGACAGGGTGGAGACAACATAGATGAAAATATCGTGGAAAAAGTAAAAGAAATGTTCAATGTAGAAATAGGCATCCACGAGGCAGAGAAGGCCAAAATGGAAGTAGGAATGGTACATTCTCAAGCGAAAATAAAACCATTAGTCACTCATGCCATTGGTAAATCCATGGAAACCAATAAGCCACAAAAAGTGGATATAGATTCTAATTTAGTTGCAGATGCTGCAGAACCAATCGTAATTGATTTAATTGGGGCATTATCTGCTGTTTTAGAAAGAATGTCCCCCGAACTAATATCCGGGATCTATAATCGAACAATCGTAGTGGGAGGAACTTCACAACTTAAAGGACTTAAAGAAAGAATTTTCGAAGAAGTTGGAGTTCCTGTAGAGATTTCAGATGACCCTATGACAGTTGTAGCTAAGGGAGCAGCCATAGTTGCTGCAGAACCCAGAGCATTAGAGCCCGAAGTCCGATTAAAGGCTATGAAATAATTAATTTATTTTATTTCATATTAATTTATTTTTTTAAATTTAATAGGAAAATGAAGGTAGTAGGGATCGATGAAGCAGGCCGAGGATCTGTAATTGGTCCTCTTGTTCTGTGTGGAGTTGTTATCAAGGAGAATAGAATTAAATTTCTGGAAAGACTTTCAGTTAAAGATTCAAAAAAAATTTCTCCTAAAAAAAGAGTGGTTCTTTCTAGAAAAATCAGGAAAATTACTGATTATCATTTAGTTAAAATAACAGCCCAGGATATAGATATTTTAAGGGCCAATGAAGTAAATCTTAATCAGATAGAAAAAATTGGGGTAAGAAAGATCATCAACAAATCAAAAGCAGACACTTCCATCATAGATTGTTTCGATGTTAAACCAGATAGATTAAAAAGTGAAATGGAGACATTTTTCCCCGAACTAACTGTTATAACTGAGCATAATGCAGAAGATAAATATGCGGTTGTTGCAGCAGCCTCCATTGTAGCTAAAGTAGAAAGAGACTTGGAAATTGCTAAAATAAGAAAGGAGTTTAAGGATATTGGATCTGGTTATCCTAGTGATCCCAAGACCATTGAATTTTTAAAGAAATCCTATGATGATCTTCCTGATTTTGTGCGCAAATCCTGGTCAACAATAGAGAGAATCGGCGAGGATATTTAGATCTATACAAATTAATAATCATAAAGTAAAAATAAAATTAAGGTGATTTAAAATGTATCTAGGTAGAATTTTAGCTGTGGGAAGTACAGAAGATGGTAAATTCGCTGCTTATCGGGTTTCCAGTCGTTCATTCCCAAATAGAATGACTAAAGGCTATGATGATCGAGTGGCCATCGTACCAAAGGAAGGCTTTGAAACAGATGTTTTTAAAAATCCATATATTGCTTATAATTGTATTAAACTAGTGGATGATATAGCTGTTATTTCTAATGGTTCTCATACTGATGTAATCGCTGAAAAAATAACATCTGGAATGAACATTAGGGATGCACTTGGAATATCCCTATTAACCATGGATTATGAAAAGGATGATTATAATACACCTCGTATAGCCGGAGCAATTACCTTGGAAGGGGAATCATACCTGGGAATTGTTACCCATGAAAGCATAATAGTGGAAAAAGTTCCCGAAGGTAAATCAGCTTACATCGCCACCTATGAACATATTAAACCTCATGAAGTTGATTTCAAAGCAGATAATGCCCATCACGCAGCGGAATTTATATTAAATAAGGGTAAATTCGCTGAATTCACCAATCCAATTACATCAGCCGCGGTTTTTGGTGGTAAGGAATGGAGTATAAGTTTCATCTAATGGAAAAGATCAGCACATAAAATTTGTTCAATAAGATATAATATACGAAAAATATGATTCTTAAAATAATGGGCATCACCGGTATACCCTTAATAAAAAAAGGAGATAATCTTGCTGACCTCATCATTGAATCTCTAAAAGATATGGGTCTGGAAATTCAGGAAGATGATATACTGGTTATTGCAGAAACCGCCGTAGCCAAAGCTGAAGGATATACTATAAATCTTCAAGAAATAGAACCCGGTTTGAAAGCAAGGGAAATAGCCAGACAAACAAGTAAAGAACCAGAACTTGTAGAAGCAATTATCCAAGAGTCTAATGAATTAATCAAGATCGGCCCTGATTTCATCATTTCAGAGACTAAACATGGTTTTGTATGTGCAAATGCTGGAATAGATGAATCTAATGTGGAAAAAGGGTTAGCCACCCCTATTCCAAAAAATCCTGACATAAGCGCCTCTTTAATTCGTGCAAAAATTCAGAATAAAACCGGTAATGATTTAGTTGTTATAATTTCTGATACGCAGGGCCGTGCTTTCAGGGAAGGTGCAGTTGGAGTGGCAATAGGCATCTCTGGTATGGATCCTCTATGGGATCGTAGTGGCGAGAAAGATTTATATAACAGGGAGCTAAAAACAACCACAATAGCTGTTGCAGACGAGTTATCCGCTGCAGCATCTGTAGTTATGGGTCAAGCTGATGAAGGCATACCTGTAGTATTAATAAGAGGATTTAATTATCCTGAAATGCTAAAAAATGATTCTTCAAATGTTAAACCATTGATAAGACCTAAAAAATATGATGTTTTTCGCCAATAAATTAGAATGAATTTATATTTATCAAAAAAATTCGATACAATGATAACTATATTATCCGGTGGAACAGGCACTCCCAAGCTCTTACAGGGCATAATGCGCCTGATTTCCCCAGAAGATATTACTGTAGTGGTTAATACCTTGGAAAATTCTTATTTCTCCGGAGTTTATGTGGCGGCTGACTTAGATACAGTGATGTATACTTTAGCTAGGAAGATCAATCAAGATACCTGGTATGGTATTGCTGATGATACCTTTATAACCCATGAAATTTTAAAGGAGATCGGGTGTGAGGAACTTCTGAAAATCGGAGATCAGGACCGTGCTGTGAAGATCCAAAAAACACTGCTCCTCGAAAAATATCCCCTCAGCAAAGCTGTGGATATTCAGCGAAAGAAAATGGGTATTAAATCAAAGATAATACCAATGAGTGATCAAGACCCGAATATAGAAATAATAACAAATGAGGGAATCCTTGAATTTCATCAATTCCTCATCGGACTAAGATCTGAACCGGATGTATTGGATATTAAATATGATGAAGTTGAACCAGCACCAGAATTAATTCCATCCATCGAAGATGCAGATATGGTAATTATAGGCCCTTCAAATCCCATTACCTCAATCGGCCCCATAATATCTGCCAATGGAGTTCTTAATGCGCTTAAAAATTCTTATGTAGTTGCAGTATCGCCCATAATCGGATATAAACCTTTTAGTGGTCCTGCCGGTAAGTTTATGCAAGCTCTGGGTTATGAAGTTTCATCATACGGAGTGGCGGCCCTTTATCAGGATTTCTTAGATAAATTTTATATTGACTTGGAAGAT
>JAJFTX010000144.1 GCA_021372715.1 Methanobacterium sp.
GAGGTTCTCTTTTTCAGGGAGTAGAATGTTGCAATTCCAGCAACCACAAATAACAGCTGCATAAACCAGGGAGCGAAGGTCAAAATAAATGCGTTGGCAAAAATGTTATTCGCCACGTTGAAATAATACGATCCAACACCGCTGTAGATTAACAACGTATGATAGGGGAACAGTACCAGAATTATCATCCAGCGCAGATTATCCATATAATATTTTCTCATAGAAATCCAAAGTTTTTAGTATTATTACTATCAAAACTATTAAAAGCTTTTTTAGAAGAATTTATCCAGTTTTATCCAGGAAATTTATTAAATATAGTTATGGGCAGTGGATAAAGATATCATTTACTATTTCAACGCGATAGAAAAAATTTTAAATAAAAAGACTAATTCTCCCAGGAATTCCTGTATATTGTCCTTTTTTAATGTAAATCCTGGTATTTATTCGTTTTTAAGAAAATTATAGTGTTTTATCTTCACTTGAAACTGAATACTTTTCAATTACAACACACCCAAAAGTTTATATTCTATATGTATATTATTCTAATAATAGAATATGGTAGGTGTTGTTACTATAGATATATCAGATATTGAAGCAGCCATACTGGGACTGCTCTATGAGGAATCTCAGTACGGTTATCAGCTGGAGAAGACCATAGAAGGATGGGGAATGCGTAACTGGACCCAGATAGGATTTTCATCCATCTACTACGTTTTAAAGAAACTGGAGAAAAAGGAACTGGTAACCTCAAAAATGGAGAGGGTGGAAGGTAAACCATCCCGTAAAGTGTTTACCATCAGTTATCTGGGAAGAGAAACCATGAAAGACAAAATTCGTGATCTACTCTCATGGAATAAGAAAATAATCACACCATTTGATCTCGCAGTGGCCTATCTAAACTACCTCGAACCTCCAGAAGTTGTTGAATGTCTGGAAAATTATATGGAATCAACCAGAAACAGGATCAGATTCTTAGAAAGCTCAGTAAAGACTCAAAAAGAACTAAAAGCCCCATATTATGTGGTGGCACTTTTCAGCCGACCATTGACAACCTTAAAAACAGAATTCGAATGGGTGGAAGAATTCATTGAAAAAATTAAAAAAGAAGAAAATCTTTAAAAGGTGAAAAACATGGAAATAGTTGAAAAAAAACTTGGAAAAAGACAGATAGCATACATAACCTATAAAGGATCTTATGAAGAAATCCCTACTCTTATGGGGGAAGTGGTGGGGTTTATAATGGCTAAAGGACTGCAAATAATGGGTTCACCATTCGGAGTGTACTTCAACAGTCCCCATGAAGTACCTGTAGAAGAACTGATGTATGAATTGGCCATGCCATTTGCCGGTGAAGCAGAGGAAGAAGGAAGGGTGAAAATAAAAACAACACAAGAACAACTAGTACTGTCAACAGTATATAAAGGCCCGTATAGTGAATGCGGCACGGCCATAGGAGCACTGGTAGAATATGCCGAAGAAAATGGTTACGAGATAATCGGCCCTCCAATGGAGACATACATCTCTGATCCCAATGAAACCCCTGAAAGCGAACTTGAAACCGAGATGTGCTTCCCTGTGATGAAAAAGTAGTTCTAAAGATTCTCACTTTTTCCCGATGTGAAGCCACTTTTTCATAATTTCCATCCGTATTTAGCTTGTACAAAAATAAGTGAGTAACCATGGAATCATCCAACAGATCAAATCTAGTAGCACCCTGTGGAATGAACTGCAGGGTC
>JAJFTX010000150.1 GCA_021372715.1 Methanobacterium sp.
TTTCCTTAGCTAATTCCACCCCTACAACGTCTTTGAAGGCATTTTCAACCACTTCTTCTGGGATGTAAAGTGGATATCGGCCTTTAAGCTGTATCTCCATTATTTCGAAGTATTCATCATAGACAACTGGGGCCATTCCTACATAGGGGTTTTCTTTAGCTAATTTTGTGGCTTTATCCACCCCTTTATTTTTAATGGTGTATTCTACTGTGGCAAATAAGAACCCGCCTGCGGTTTGGGAGCATAAATCTTCTTTTTCCAGTTTAGCCAGAACTTCTTCCAGTATATCAAAATGTAAACCGGTTAATTCATTCAGTTGACTGCTTTTCAGGCTGCCATGAGCGGCTAATGTTTTGAGTATAAGATTTTTTATCATACTCTCTGAAAGGTCTATGGTATCCAAAGTTTTAGGTTGCTCCAGTAACAGGAACAGTTTTTCCATTTTTTCATCGTGATAATAGCTCAATTTACGGCCTCTTGAATTTTTTCATGAACATTATATGTACATAGATCTCCTATCACATTAAAATAAATTAAATAATCTTCTTTGTGAATTAATTCACAATAGATTTATGGAAAATGATAACCTCCTAACTGAGTTAACTGATCTTAGGGATAAAATTATACCCCTGAAATGAAAATGTTAAAAAATACTATATTTAGATCGGTTGACCTATACTCATTGATATATATTGATCTATTTTGATTGATTAATAAATTTTTTCCAAAAAAAATAACTCCAAAACCCAAATATCAAATACTTTTTACAAGTTTAAAATTAATATTTGAGATCACTACCCATGAAAATATCCCAAATAAAAAGATCATTGAAAAAATTAGAATATCTAAAAAAATAAAGAAATCTCCCTAAAAAATGAAATAATATCTAAAATCCTATTCATTTACCTTTCAGATAGTTTCCGGATCCTGTTCAGCTATGCAGAAGCCACAGACCGCCCGAGGATTATCCTTCTGCCGTTCTTTAACCGGGCAGAGATAGTTCTTTCCATCATATTTCACTTCCAAACCTCCAGGGAAGGGTGTTCCCACCTGATGCACTGGTTCTTCTATTATGAAGGTGGTGTAAAGTGATATTATCTTGTAAATCCGGAAAAACGCTGGGTCAAATCCATCAACCCCAGTTACCTCTTCTTCCTGTTTTAACAGTTGGTTAACGGCTTCCTGCACTTCTTCTAGATCCAATAATTGATTATCGCTAGTTCTATGTGCTTTTACTTCGTTGATACGGGTGATGAAGCCCAAGGTGTAAGCCTTTATGTATTCCTTACGGTAACTCTCCTGCACATACTTCCCATCCTCCAATAGAAATAAACTGGCCTGCATAATATCCTGGATATTAACCAGTCGAGCTTCACTCTGAAGTAGGGATAGGAAATTATTCCGTTGTATTTCCTGACAGGAAAGTACCTCTTTGATCTGGCAAATAATCAATAACCCCTATTTTTTTGAATAAATTATTTGGATGATTACCTTAGATTTGTAAATTTATGTTATTCTGGATTGAATTATATTTAATAATAAATAAGTAAAAAGTTATGTTGAAATTATTTAATTGCTAATCATCTGTCCTTTATTTTTTTGATTTCTTTTTTAACCAGTGTTTTCATGTGTTCAACACATCTTTCCCCTTCTTCATCCAATCGGCATACGTCATGGGGTTTTAAATCTGTCTGGTTGAGTTCATCTAAAACATTTATGGTTTTGACTGGTTTAACCCCTTTCTGTTGGAGGATTTTTGTGGTGCAGTCCCCCTCACAGCCATTGATAGCTATAATGGGATACTTTCTGATCAGTTTCCTGAATCCTTCCCGATCAGCAGCGGTAGCACCCATACAGATAGATATGGTATCTTCTGTCTGGTCCACTGTGTCAGCTGATGTTACCCTGGCAATTAAACCATATGGACTCATACCACTACAAGCAGCCAAGGCTACTTTCTTATCTTCACTCATAAAACATCACCCATATTATATCATCCTTCTAAAACACCAAATATAATCCTGAGACAAAATCTCAGAGACCATCTTATCTAAATATCTTAATGAATTGGTATCAGATAATTATCTTCTGGGTTTTTTTATAGCTAAACGGGCAGTTAATTTATCGTGTATCTTCTTTATATCTGCATATTCTCTTTTATCGAATATGCATTCCTCTATACAGTAGGTACAGCCCTTCTGACATCCCAAGCATAGTTCTGATTTGAATTCGGTTTCTTTTCCCCCATCAGGGTGTATTTTCTCCACTAATGCGTTTTCAGGACATGCTATCCTGCATTTACTGCATCTGTCACAGTACTGGCTTATCCAGGAATGATCTGCTCCTTCTTTTAGGGGAAGATTTTCTATACTGGTTAATATGGCGGAAATTTTCAGTCGAGGACCTAGTTCTGGTGTGATGAGAAGTCCATGTTTACCCATCCATCCTAGACCGGCCTTCTGTCCCAGTTTTGTTAAGTTTACCAGGTCTTCATAGGGATGGGCTACCTGGGTGGCGTGGCCTTCCGATCTTATAAAATCTGAGATTTTATAGATTATGGTGGCCAGTTTAGCGTAGAGGGCGTCGTTCATCTCCTGCGCTTTCTCACTGGGAGAGGTTTTGATGAGATCATTACCCATCTCCATGGTCAAAACTATGGCATTAGGATAAAGAGGCTCTTCAAAGATTACTAATTCCGGATCTAATGTGGTGTAACCTATTTTCACGATTCCCAGGGATTTCGCCAGTTCTAAGAGTTCTTTAAAGAACTCTGCATCTGCGGTTGTATTATTTTCTTCAGGATTAGCTACCTGTGATTCATCAGGGAACTTTCCCCCACAACCACATATTGAAGTTTCTTCTACTGTCTGGTTGGAACATCCACAGCCTGATTTTTGTTGATCACGATCACTGTCTCCTGGACAGCATACTGTTTTGTTATTTTCACTCATTTTAATCTCCTAAATTATTATTCTAGTTAAGGGAAATGTTTTATTTTCATATTAGGATAGTAATATAACTATCAGGATATCACATCTTATCATAAATTCTAATGAAAATAGAAATCTAAATTTTAGATATTAAAATTTTAGAAAATCAAAAATTCCCTATTATAATATTACAAGTTATATTAAATTTTTATAACATAAAAAGCTAATGTTCATTCATTTAAAATATTTTCCTCATCCTGCATGGTCTTATGTAACTCGGTTATGGCCTGATTAACTTTCGCTGTGGAACTTTCCACCAGGTCTTTGGTCTGGTGTATTTTATTAGGATCCGGGTTAACCAGTCCATCTATCATATCAAAGGTTTTACTGATATCTGAAGCTGCCTCTATCTTCAAATCATGATATTCCCGGTATTTATCTGGGGGAGTGATTTCCTGCATTTCAGTTAATACCTCATCTAATATGTTTTTATCCTCTTTCAAATGACTGAGAGCATCTTCTTCACTGATGGATTGTGATAATAAACCTTTGAAAACCTCTTCCCCATCATTGATCGCTGACATCTGCTTATAACCAAGCTTTACCATTTCATCCTTATATTTAATCTCTTCTGGGTCTTTATTATTTATGATGGTAGTTTCTGTTTCTGTTTTATTCGTATTTTTTTGGGTTTCTCTTTTGATCCAGACTTTGCGGGTGATGTTTCCCAGTAAACCCCCTACAGAGGTTAAAACCATCAATATAAGAACAGATAATATTATAGAAACCATATCTGGGGTTATTTTTAGATTTAATACCAATAGGATCAGGGCTATTAAGAAGTATATCACCAGGGAAAAGAATCCTACCCGGGCTCCGCTTAATGCACCATCTTTAAGATCTCCATCGGTGAATATGGAACTTACAAATCCACCCAGTATCAGAGGAATTCCACCCAAAGCTAAAAAAAGGTTATTATAATAAAATAAATTAGGTACTAAAACAATTAAAACCCCTAAAGATAATCTGGCAATTCTAGGATCCATTATGATTATTTTTTTTGGATAAGAATGGTCTTTTTCCTCCAAAACAAGGGATAATGAATAATTAAGATATCCACCACAATTACATCTCCTTAAAAAGTCTTCCGGAGATTCTTCTGGTTTCAACTTATAGTAACCTTCACATGTATCACAGATTAAATATCCCATCAAAAATCACCCCCAATTAAACTAGGTATTATTTGCTATAACAGTTTTAATGGCCTTTGCTGCACTTCTCTGTACTTTGGGATCTTCATCATTTAAAGCATTCTGGAGTTGCTTTAACACTACGGGATCTCCAATTTCCCCGAGAGCATGTGCTGCTTTTTCACGAACCATAGAATTCTCATTATTAAGAGCAATAATCAAGGGATCTATAGCTTTTTTACCGAATTTACTGATTGAAACAACGATTCTAAGCCGGATCACCTCGTCTTCATCATCCAGGTTTTTAATCAGAGAGGGTATAGCTCTCTCATCACCAATCTCACCCAATGCACAGGCCACCCTTTTACGTATATGAGGGTTACCATTATTTAAAGCATCTACTAAGGGCATTACCGCAGGTTCTCCTATCTTTCTAAGAGCTTCTCTGGCCCTCCACTTAACACTGGAATGTTCATCATCTAAAACATTAATGAGGGGTTGTATGGCGTTTTCGTTTCTAATCTCACCTAGGACCTCGGCTGCTCTTTCTCTTATTTCCAGATTATTATCATTCAAGAATTCAATTAGTATTTTAGAAGCTTCATCAGGACCTATTCTATCAATTATCTCATAAAGTGATTGTTTTTTATTATCCCACTTATATTCTACCTTTGTTTCATCTATAACGATTGGTTCTGTTTTGATACGTAGATCCAGGATTGAACGGGCACGTTCCCTTACATCTTCATCTTCATCATGCATCACTCTGCGCAGATAGTTGTAGGAGATTTCATCTCCTAATTTACCGATCATTTCCACGGCCTTTTCTCTTACATGAACATCATCATCTGCCAGTGCATTGATAAATACATCAGAAGTAGAATCTTGTATTTTACCCACCGCATTGAGTGCGTATTTGCGAACATTCCATTTATCACTGTTCACATTACTTAAAAGAGGATCCAGAGCCTTATCATCTCCGATTTCCCCCAGTGCCTTCATAGCACTTACTTTAACCTCAACACTATCGGTGTCTAAAGCAGAGATTAAAGGTTCCACACATTCGGGATGGGAAATCTTCTCCATGGCTTCCACAGATCTTATTTTGAGGTTATCATTATCTTCATTTAAAGCCATCATCATAAATTCCAGGGCATCTCTACCACCAATTTCGCCCATGGAAAATAAGATGTCCTCTCTAAGTTCATCATTCACCTCATCATAAATGCTGATCAGGGGAACTACGGCTTTTCTATCTCCGATCTGTCCTAAAGCATAAATAACCATTTTTTGAACAGATTCATCATTATCATATAAAGAATTAATTAATATATCCACTTTCGAAGCATTACCAAGTTTCCCTAATGCTTCAGCAGCTTTATATCTAATAAAACTACTATTTTCATAATTAAGGGCTTTTTCCAGGCCTTTATAATCTTTTTTTATGATGAACTTGTTGACATCTTTTTCCGTGATCCCGAATATACCCATTAAAGTCTACCCCCGCGAGACTGAGAATGGAATCTATTAATATTTATAATATTTTTCTAGAATATATAGTTTCACTGTAATCAAACTATAACTTTATATAGAATGTGATGCTTATCACATAAAATTAATAACTATTGTTAATTCGTATCTTTTTGAAATCATACAAAAACCCTCAATATTCTCCTAAAAAATAAATTAAACATTTATATACCTATTTTTAATTAACCATGGATCTGATCAGTATTCACCAAAAAAATGTACTCAACACATTTATAAATAACAAATTGAAATATGATTTATATAATATTTCATACAATTATGATAAATATGATTTATATGAAAATTTGAAGGTAGACCTCCATGTCCGATAAAAGCAAAATCATTCTAAGAACGGTTAAAGTAGGTGAAAGAGGACAAATAGTCATTCCCAAAGACATAAGAGACGTATTTGATATAAAAAGTGGAGAAACCCTGGTAATAACCGGTCACCGAGAGAAGATAACCCTTATGAAAGAAGATATCTGGAAAGACATCACACTTCAACTAATGGAAAAATTAGAAGAAAACCAAAAATAATGCTTATAAACCAGCTATTACTTCTTATTTTAACATAAATTAATTAAAAATTTATTATTTAATTCAAATTCCAAGGAAAGATAAACCATGCAGTACAAATGGACCGCACTATCCATCATATTGATCTCATCATTAATGGGCTCCATCAACATGAGCATAACACTAATAGCACTACCCGCTATCTTCAACGGTATCCAAATAGACCCCATGAACTCATTCCAATACCTACTATGGATACTTATGGTATTCGGACTTGTAAACGCAACATTACTCTTAAGTTTCGGGCGATTATCAGATATTTACGGAAGAGCAAAATTCTTCAAACTCGGATTCTTAATTTTCACCATCGGATCAGTTCTACTATACCTCACACCATCCACCGGAGACGCTGGTGCAATAGAAATAATAATATTTAGAATTATCCAAGCCATAGGTGCTGCATTCACCATGGCTAACGGTGCAGCTATCATTGCCGATGCCTTCCATCATTCAGAGCGAGGAAAAGCATTAGGAATAAACATGGTCATGTGGACAGCCGGACAATTTATTGGACTGATCATCGGAGGAATCCTCGCAGTATTCAACTGGAGATACGTATTCCTAGTAAGCGTTCCCTTTGGAATAATAGGAACCGTATGGTCCATACTCAGTCTTAAAGAAATATCCATAAGAAGTGGAGAAAATAAAATCGACATACTAGGTAACATAACCTTCGTAGCTTCAATAACCAGCATACTAATCGGTATAAGCTACGGCTTA
Source organism: Methanobacterium sp. (assembly GCA_021372715.1). Taxonomy (GTDB): domain Archaea; phylum Methanobacteriota; class Methanobacteria; order Methanobacteriales; family Methanobacteriaceae; genus Methanobacterium_A. The sequence goes on from JAJFTX010000150.1 coordinate 6,947, forward strand.
ATGCCTTACGGCAGTGATTCCATGGGATGGAACAATCCATGGGTTATATTCGCCCTGGTACTGGGTATGGTGCTCATGCCCATATTCCTGTTTATTGAAAGTAGAGTTGAAGTTCCCATGTTCAACCTGAAGTTATTCCGGATAAAAATGTTCTCCTTCGCCAACTTAGCCGGATTATGCAGTTCACTGGCCCGTGGAGGTATGATGTTCATGTTAATCATTCTTCTTCAGGGCATATGGCTACCTTTACACGGTTACAGCTATGAATCCACACCATTCTGGGCAGGAATATATATACTACCTTTTACTCTGGGTTTAGCAATTATGGGACCAACTTCCGGGCATATGTCCGATAAATACGGACCCCGCTGGATAGCAACCGGAGGTATGATCATCATTACCCTATCATTCCTGGCCCTGGCTTCACTCCCTTACAACTTCGAATACTGGGTGTTTGCCATGGCCATATTTGCCATGGGTCTGGGTTATGGTATGTTCAGCTCTCCCAACAGTGCATCTATCATGAATTCTGTACCAGTTCAGGAGCGTGGAGTGGCCTCGGGAATGCAGTACACCATAATGAACACCGCATTCACCGTCAGTATGGGTATATTCTTTACCATAGTTATTGTGGGTATCAGTCAAAGATTTCCGACGGAATTAGCTTCTTCACTTTCCAGTGTCGGTGCTTCATATCTCACCCCTCTCTTCAACCAGATCCCACCTACAGGAGCATTATTTTCAGCTTTCCTGGGTTATAATCCGGTGGGAACCATGCTCCAGTCATTACCTCCTAAAATCGTGGCCATGATACCCCCACAAACCCTATCCACACTGACCGGAACCACCTGGTTCCCCCAGACAATTGCCAACGCATTCATGCCATCCCTTCAGATTACATTCTACATTGGAGCGGTGCTGTCTGCAATAGCAGCCATATTCTCTGCTTTAAGGGGTGAAAAGTTCATACATGAATCTCATCATGAAGAACTTGACGAAGAAGTTTAAAGAAAAAAATAATAGGATATGAATAGTCCATTAAGTCCTTTAATTCATATAAAAAAAAAATATTTTGGTTTATTTAAATCCTTTTTTTATATTTTAACTCTTTAAAAGTGATGGTGTACTGTGTTCCGTTTGTTCTATCCATTTGTATAACACCGTCAAGTTGGTTCACCAGGGAATGTACCAGTCTGAGTCCTAAAGTTGACTCCGTATCGAAGTCAATTTCTTCTGGAATTCCTACCCCATCATCTCTGATGATTAATTCAAATTCTTCTCCTTTAGAATCAAGTTCAACATTTAAATTTCCCTTCATACCTTCTGGAAATGCATATTTCAGGCTGTTGGAGACTAATTCGGTGATTAATAGTCCCAGGGGGATGGCAGTTTCAATATTTAGATAAATGTCTCGAACAGTGGTAATGGCGTTTATATTGGAACTGGCCCCATAGGAATGGAATAAATTAGAGGTTAAGTTCCTTATATAATCCGCGAAGTTAATATGACCTAGATCTTTGCTTTGATAGATCATCTCATGTATCATGGCCATGGATACCACACGGTTCTTACTCTCCTCTAAAACATTAACCGCAGCAGGATCCTCCTTAACATAACCTTCCTGCAGATCCAGTAAACTGGCTATGATCTGTAAATTATTTTTAACCCTATGATGAATCTCCTTAAGAAGAACTTCTTTTTCCATAAGAG
>JAJFTX010000171.1 GCA_021372715.1 Methanobacterium sp.
ACCCGGTCATCTATTGAAACATTTCTCCATGGTTTATGTAAAAAATGAGAGAGTATATCCAAGTAAGGGGATAGTATGTAATCTTTTTCTTTAGTATACCATACCATGGGTGGTTCTTTGAGCTGTTTTGCACCTTTAGAAACTCCGCCCAATGTTAAAACAATATCAGCCCATAAATGATCCTGTGCGGCTAATCCGGAGGTTTTCAATATCTGTGGGGTACCGATACCACCTGCTGCTAAAACCACAACATCACTCTTATAATGTCTGGATGAAAAACCAGACTTCACAATCACTCCTTTAGCACGTCCATTTTCAATTAAAACCTTTTTAACAGGGGATTTAGTATGAAGTACAGCACCGTTACTTAGAGCATCATCCAAAAATCTTCTTGAATCCCAACGAGCACCAGTATTACAACCTACTTCACATAATCCACATGAAATACATTTAATTGAATCCACTGCTTTTGGTGTTGGAGCTGGATTTAAACCCATATTATCTGCTGATTCATACATATGCCGGGTTATGGGTCTCCATCGCTCTTGGGGAAATGTTCTTATGTCAATTAATTCTTCTATCTCATCAAATTCCCTAGAAAGATCCAAACCGATTTCTTTTAATCCATGTTCTGTTCTTACTATATTTCCACAGGTTAGAACAGTTGAACCGCCGGTAGCAATTCCTCTAAACAAAATTAAATCTTTACTGCAACGTAGGGAATCATAGGCCGGAATGAATCGTGTGAAATATTTTTCATTACTAGTCAGACCTATCTTTCTTAAAGGCTCCAGATATGATACTTTCCGGGTGAATGGTTTAAATTCTCCTCCTGCCTCTAATATCAACACTTCAAAACCTTTAAGGGTTAATTCTCGAGCAGCTGTAGCTCCTCCTGCTCCTGTACCCACTACTATTGCTTTCATATTTTTTATCCTAATTGGAGTAATATACAATGTTAATCTAAATGTTCACAATTGATATTAAATTTCACAGTTTATACATGCCAAGCATTCTGATGGTCCTTCAGTCATTCTCTGAGTAAAAATCATATGAATATTGGGATTAAGACCCTGAAACACCCCTTCATCAGCAGCACTTAAAATTCTACAAGTTTCTGGAGTATAATATTTAGATAATAAACACTTATCAACAATCATGAGAAATTCCTCTCCAGATTTTCTGATCTTAAATTTTATACCCAGTACCTGGTATAGAACCCGGGCCGCTCTAATGAGATCCTGTAGGCTATTACCTACTTTCAGCCGTTTACGTGCCTCTTGGCCCAGCTGCAATCCTGCGTTAAAAAGGGCTTCTCTACCCACCCTAACAGCATCATCATAACCTAAAGTTTCAATAAGTACCTTAACACGTAGATTATGGGCGGTTGACATTATTTTCCGACGATTCTCCAAATCTCCTATCATCGTCTGTTTTTCTTTGTGTATGGCTCTATATTCTCTAGGAGCAACTTCATAAACAAGTTGATCCAGACAGCCAATGGTAACTTCAGCCACTTGATCTAATTCCTTTTTTAAAATAGATCGAGGCAGCCAGTAGGAGGCAATAAGCAATTTAATATTCATGGATATCTACCATTTTCTCCGTCAACAACCCCTAAATATAGAATTTCTTCTGGCTCTTTGCCATTTTCATAAATATAATCGATCACTTCAACATAACGATTAATTATATTCATCCGTTTTAATTTAAGATTAGCTGTTAAATCACCATTTTCTATGGATAGATCATTTTTAAGTGCCACCCACTTCTTAATTTCCTCAGGACGGGAAACAAGATGGTTAATATCTTCGATGGCAGTTTTAATACTTTCCATATCAATAGATTCATCCTCAAACCATAATAAAGAACTACAATAGGGTTTACTTTCGCCTATCAGCAAAGCTTCAGCTACTTGGGGAATGTCTTTCAGTATACTCTCAATTTTTAGGGGGCTTATGGTTTTACCATAGGAATTCACTAATAACTCTTTTTTACGTCCGGTGATAACCAAACTCCCTTCAGGGGTGATGTATCCAAAATCTCCAGTTTGAAGCCAACCATCTTTAAATGGAGAATTATGTTTATTTAGATCCGAATTTAAGTAACCGGACATGACTTGTGGCCCTTTAACTATTACCTCTCCGTCTGGAGCTCTATCTATCTCTGTAGAGGGTAATGATTCGCCTACAGTTCCTATTCTGTTATTGCCTAAGCGATTTATGGTTAAAAGTGGAGCCTCAGTTAGACCATATGCATTGTATATTTCAATTCCCAAATCATGGTAAGATTTTAGTAAATCTTCACTGATTGGTGCAGAGCCAACTATTAGTTGAGCACAACGGTTTAGACCGGTTTTTTTAAGTATAGTTCTTTTAATTAACCTTCCCAGTAGATTTTTCGTTAATCCATCTGATGATTTGAGATAAATCTTACCTATTCTATTTTCGGTAACTTCTGACCACACTTTTTCATAAAAACGAGGCACTGAGAAAAATATATTAGGCTTTACTCTGGGGAGTGCTTGGGGAAGGTACTGAAAATCTTTTAAAAAATATAAATTCAAAGGAGCCGGGGCATAATAAGGACCATAAAGTCCCATAATTCCTTCTACTACATGATTCATTGGTAAAAAAGATAGATAAGATACATCTTCATTCCTGTTTTTCCAGGGGGGCATCGATGAAATATATTCTGCCATCCAGCGTAGTTTATCATGGGTAAACATTACACCCCTTGGTCTGCCAGTGGTCCCTGAAGTATAGCGTATAGTTGCTAAATCATCCAGATCAACCGGAGCAGATAATTCATAATCCGAGTCCCCAGCTAGTTTAATGAATTCATTCCATCCCATAATATTAGAATCGATTTCTGGCTCATCAGAAAAAGAAATTAGATTAATAGAATTATTCCATTCTTTTAAGTTATTTAAAATATCCGGAACACCAATAAAGAATAAATAAGCCTCACAATCTTTTAAAATCTCTTTTATTTCGTTTATGGAACTAGTATAATATAGGGGGACACTAACGGCGCCTATCAAGCCTATTGCAACATCTAAAATTAAATAACGGGTACTGTTGTGACCTACTATTGCCACACGATCTCCCCGGCCTATATTGAGCTTTCTCAGGGATCTAGCAGCTTGATACATTTCTTCACGTATTTTTGAAGTTGATCTAGCTTCATACTTTCCATCTATGATATCGTAATATTGAACTGGTCTGCTACGGCTTTTAAGACGGAAAAGAATCTGTTCATGTACAGTACGTTCAGATCTATGAAAAAAACCCATATAAACAGCGAACTCGAGGATTTTAGGCATGAAATTTTTCCAGTTCAGCTGGTAATGCCCCAACAGTTTCTCAGTATTTTCAAGCGAGAATTGCCGGTCTTCATTGAAGTAAGGAGCCAGGGTATTTATGGTCTCCAGTTTTTTCTTAGTTCGTGGATTGGAGATCAATTTTGAATTAGAAAACCTTGAAATAAGAGGAGCTAAAATAGGGGCGAAAATAGGTTTGGGAAGTTTGAAATTCAAATTATCAAAAGCCCATTTCATGGTGAACTTAATTAACTCATCAACAGTTGGTTGAGAATCATTAGGAGCTGTTAAGTGGAATGTTAAACCCTCTGCACTGGGATTAAAAGTTAAACTGGCCACTGCATCAGCCACATAATCTACAGGTATAATATTGATTTTTTCTGTAGGCTTTATGGGTACTATCCTTTGTTTTCCACTTAAATATAATCTTAATGGAGTATAAAATGTATTAAAAGTTTTTATATAACCTGTTTTGCTGTCACCAACGATCATTCCAGGTCTGAATATGGATAGGGGTAGTTTAGATTTTTTAACCTCTAATTCGCTCGCATATTTACTTCTTTCATAGTTACTTAGAAATCCTGCTTCATCAGTTAATGAATCTTCATTGATATATCCTTTCCGTCTACCAGCAACATATGCAGTAGATACATGAGAAAAACGTATTAATTTGCCTTTTTTATGAATTTTATGAGCTAATTGAAGAATATTTATTGTACCTTCCCTGTTGGTTTTTCTAAGATCTTCCAGTGGAGCATTCAGACGTAAATCTGCGGCGGTGTGAATAATATGGGTAACGGAGGTTATCAGATTTTCATATTGATCATCAGTTAATGCCAACTGATTTTGAGTAATATCTCCATTTAATAGATATATTCTTTGACCAATGGCACTTTTAAGATCTGAAAACTCCCACCATGCTCTTTTTAGCCGGTTTAAAGCTGTTAATTTATCTTCTCCCCTAACCAATACCATTATTTCATATTTAGTTTCATTTAACAGCCTTTGGATAATCTGCGTTCCTAAAAATCCAGTGGCGCCAGTGATCAACACACAGGTACTTTCCGGGTTCATTATTTCAATACCCATCCTTTCTCATTTAAAAATCCTTTTAAGAGCTCACGATTTTTCAAAGATCTGGAAAGATGTTCCTGAAATCCTTTCTTTAAAGTTTTTCTTACTTTCAGAGGATTTTTTATCAATACATCAATTTTTTCTTGAAGTCTATCCCATATGTTAGGCTGGTAACAGTCGATAAGATAGTCTTGGCCGATTCCCAGTTCTTCATAAAATCCTTTAAGCCGGGTATCATGCCCTAATGCTATTTGAGGAACACCTGCTTCTAATGATAGAACTCCTGCATGGTAACGGGATGTTACCAATAAATCCAGTCGTTGTAGTATGTGGGTCATCTGGGAAGCATTGAATGTACTGGATGAAAATATCTTTGCTTTATTTGAATTCTCCATTTTAGACAGTATATCCTGTGCTAAAGGTTCATCAACCTCTTCCATACATATTAAAGCAATTTTACGGCCATGTTTTTCTATAATCCTATCTGCTTCTCTGGCCCAGTTAATGGCCAGTTCTTCACTTTTATCTCTTCTTTCCTTTGAACGGGAGAAATAGTAGGGCCAGCGATATTCATATTCTTTTTTACCCCATGGACGGATCACCACCGGCCATAAATTGAAATCAACCACAGCCAGACCTACTATACTATCTGAAGATGGCCATGTTTGGGATAGAATGTTATAATCTTCTTTATTCGGTGTGTAGTTAAAGGCACAATCTGCAGTTACTTCCATGGGACAAGTAACTCCTATTTTTTTCAGTTCCTTGGCTGCTCTTTTGGTCCTGGTAATTATTAGGTCGGTTTTACTGGCTTCTCTTCTGACCAAATATCTGCTAAAGTAGGAAAGTTTACCAGAATCTACAGCATAGGCAATGCAAGGTACACTCGCCCTATGGGCACGGTTGGTAGCCCATAAAAACGCCCATAGAAGTGCTGATGTCCAAGTATCCATATAACAACTTCCTTCTACCAGCAAAACCAGGTCATGTTTTTTTACCAACCGGATAACGTCCCAGATAAAAACTGGTGAGATGGGTTCGATATGGATGCCTGGTTCTTCTTTTAGATAACGGCGTAGGTTTTTTTCATTTAGGGTGGGAAAG
>JAJFTX010000182.1 GCA_021372715.1 Methanobacterium sp.
CTGCACCGGCGAATACCATACCAAAGGTTAACATCAGTATCATCATGGTTGCTAGTTTTCGCATTCTTTTCACCTCTTTTAAATTGGTTACATAAATCGAATGCCGAACAAGCCAGTTTTTGTCCTTGCAACCTGTATTACATAGAATGTTTCCATTTAGAATATTCACTGATAACCCAAATGATTTTTTGAATGGTTAATTATAAGGGCATTCTTAATACTTGTTTTATTAATAAACATATAAACTTTTTGTTTAAGAGGTGTTTAAATCGCCTTAAAACAACTGTTAATTTTAATCATGTCTTGAAAAATTGATCATCATGATCCTATGAATAGGAAATAAAAAAAATAGGAAAAAAAAATAAAAAAAAACTGGTTTAATACTTCTTATTGCAGTTTACCGTACACTGCTCCACCGATTATGCTGAGTAATCCCAGTGCTGCTACAGCTAATGGAGAACCAGTGGCCTGCATAGGCACGGTAGCACCGCATGGTGGGTGGGGGCATGGTGGTGGGCAGGGTACTGATAGGAAAGTGTAACTGTCTTCTTCCAGTAGGAACCATACCTCAGTTTCTGGATTATAATCCCAGAGTCCTGCATCTACGGTTATTGGTCCAACATCAGTGACTACGGCAGGAACAAATAGTTGAGCATAGTCATTATCATCCATGGAACTTACCCAACCGATCCACCATTCCCAAGCTTGATAGGTATCACTCCAGTAGAAGAATGGATCTGCAGGATCATTTACGTAGGTAACTCCGTTGAAGATCATAACCGCATTTGCATCGTCTAATTCCAGCCCGGTTTCTGGATCAACTGTTATCTCCACATCTGGATCCCAAATATTTGTATCAGTGGTCACATCAGCAGTAACTACCACTTCTTCACCTGGACAGGCAACATCAACAGGATCACCATTTTCATCCAGTACAGCTGTTTCCACGTCTTGTGCGGAGACCGCACCGGCGAATACCATACCGAAGGCAATAATTACTAAAAACAGGGTTGCTAGTTTGCGCATTCTTTTCACCTCTTTTAAATTGGTTACATAAATCGAATGCTGGATTAAACCAGTTTTTTCCTTGCAGTCTGTTTTACACTGAATCTTTCTATTAAAGAATATTCACTGATACTCTGGAAATAGAATCGAATGATCTTTTAAAATGTAAAGCATTCTTGTATACTAACTTTGTTATATCAATCATATAAAATTTTTTTAACATGTGATATTATATTAACATCAAATGAAACAAATAAAAATTTAAACAAGGTACATAATTGAATCATAAGAGAGTCAAAAAGGAAATAGAAAAGAAAAAATAATAATTCAGGGTTTATTTTATCGTAGTTTGCCGTAGACTGCTCCGCCGATTATGCTGAGTATTGCCAATGCTGCCATAACTAATGGTGCTCCTGTATCCTGCATTGGCACATTAGTACCAGCGCAGGGCGGATGTCTTCCTTGCCTAGAATTTCCTGAATTGTAAGTGTTGGTTGCGGAATCAAATAGTTCATATTGTCTGCTTTGTGAGTTAAATCCCAATAGATCTGCGGATACTGTAATTGGACCTGCCTGTTTAACTAATGCAGGTATGACGATTTCAGCATAATCTCCTGGATCCAGGTTACCAAATTGTCCTATGTGCCATAGCCATACTTCATTAACAGCATCCCATGTTAAGAATCCTCCGGATACTGGATCACTGTTTACTACCCAGTTCACACTATTGATACTCATCAATGCATTCTGTTCATCTAAATCTAAACTGGTCTCTGGATTAATTTTGATGGTGACCATTGGATTTACCACTTGTTCATCATTTGCTTCAGCTGCCACATCTACACCCACCGTATTTCCTGGTGTAACATCGCCTAAAATACCTATCTGTACGGATGGATCCACTGCTGATACTATTCCTGTAAATAGCAAACTAAATGTAATCATCAGTAAAAAATAGGTTGCTAGTTTTCGCATTTCTTTTTCACCCCCCCATAAATCAATTATACTCAATCCCATAGAAAAGGATTTTTTAAAATTATGGAATTAAATGATCAAATAATATATTGGATGATATAATCTATAAAATTTTTGTTAAAAGTCTGAACATCTTTTTTGAGGATAATAAAACTTAAATGGAGAGGAAATAAACATTTAATAAATTTGATTAGGTGATGATGGGTATGAGAAAAATCTTATTATTATTAGCTATTGTTGTTTTTATACTGGGCGGATTAGCTTATTATTATTATGATAATGCTATATCTGCAAGCCATTTTAGTAATGGGAATATTTCCTTTGATTATCCCCAGAGTTTTACCTTAGATAAAAACCCGGTAGCCAGTGAGAATTCCAATGGCTACTTCGTTGCTGCTTTCAACTCACCATCCCACAAATCCGCCATAATAATATATGAAATACCCCGAAAAACCATTAAAAACGTTACTACTAATCAAAGTGATAATGTATCCACTAATAACACTATATTCACCCTAGCGGCCTATGATGACAATTCCACCAATAACACCACTGTAAATACTACCAAAACCATCGAGGTAAATGTGGATAATCTGCAAGTTTACTTGGATCTGGTCAGTATCAGGAGTGGGAATCCTTTACAAGTCTTTAAAAATAATTACACCTATTATGTTAGCGGAAACTTAAAAACCCCCCTGGTCAGTTATAATAACAGTTCCCGTACCGGAAAGCTTACCATAGTGTTCGTTAACGAAACGGCCATAGTTAAAGATAGTTTCAGTAATTTCTACGTTGTTGAACTTTTAAACGGAGACACATCAGATGATGCAGGTAAAGCCTACAATCAGATAGTGAATACTTTACGGATCATTGGAAGTTGATCCTAAAAAAAATAATCTGACTATTAAATGATTAATCAGAATTTCAAGTTCATAAAAATAGTTTTGTTTTATTTATAAAACAAGAATTTTTGGGTTATATTTCAATATTTTTAGACTTTTTAGGATAAATTACATCAATCCCATCATCCTGCAAGACATCAAATTCTTCAGGATGTTCCGTGTGGATGGGATAAATTTTATCAGGATTCACTTTCCTGATCATCTCTAAAATCTCCTGACCATTGGCATGTCCAGATGCATGGAATCCCTTATCAACGTAGTGGATGCCGAAAAGATCCAGCCAATTTTTAACCTTATCTTCATTTATCTGCATCTGATCATCAAAGGGCTCTGTACTGGACTTAATATATACTGCATCCGCTGGTTTTATATCGATCAATTCCTTTAACTCGAAAAAGTCACAGCGGAAAAGATATTCACCAGGTTCTTCCTGCAAATCTCGGTAGTTAATGATGTTATCCGCATCAAGGAAATCCCTCTCCCATTTTTTATAATCTCTATGGATTTGTAAAGGATCTATATCTGAAGTGCAAAGCCACTCATCTTCCACACAGGCGTAACTCTTATCATCAATTAAACCCCATCCTCTACGTGGTTTATATATAATAACATCATCTATATCTGGATATTCCTGTCCTTGGAAAAGATTGAGTATGTAAGCCTGCTTTAAACTAACCACCAGCTTCCGATCTGTTTTCTGGGCTACATTATAAAAGGTGATTAAACGATCCAGATCACGCAGAGGATAATTCACCAATACCAAACCCTGGGATTTACTAACTTCTTCTACAGCTTTTCGCTCAATATCTGCCTCAGTAATATTATTAGTCCTGTTGATCCGGGTTCCTTCACTTAACATAATTGTCGGCTGTGATTTACATGCAATTTCCGTGAATTTATTGGTTAATTCCGGATGTCTGCCATGAAATCTCAAGTCACCGGAGTATACAATGGTATCATCATCATTATCTACAATATAAGCTGAAGCCCCTGGAAGGGAATGATCCACAGGCACCGATTTAACCTTAAATTCACCAATATAGTACTCATCATAGGGCTTTAAAATTCGAATATCTCGATCCACTTTATCTTTAGACCGAGTATGTCCATCTCCCCGTTTTTTCGGAACCAGATGAAAAGATTTCTTTAAACAAGTATATTCCGAAAAAGAAGTAACCCCTGTATCCTCCAAAGCCTTTAAAATAAGAAAAGATTGGTTAGATAAATAAATAGGAATATCTTCACGTAAATGATGGATGTAAGCAACATGATCCACATGAGAATGACTGATTAACACACCATCCACTGCTGGTTCACTCTCATAGGACAGACCGGAATGTTTAAGGTAGTCTTCACGATAGATTCCCTTAATACAAGGTAACAAACCCAGAGTAACAAAATCCAGAATTCCATTAGATTTTCTAGGCTGAAGAAACTCTGCCAAGAAATCATTGGCCCGTTTAAAAGCCAAACCAAAATCAAAGAAGAAAGAGGATTCCCTACCCTCTACCTGTATCTTATTACCGCCGATTTCACCGACACCGCCGTAAAATTTAATATTGGTCATTTATTTCACAATTTTTAATTTAAGAGAGCTTTAGAATTGGAATATCTTCCAGGTGGTTTGATCAACTTTTTGCCCGGTTAGGTTGTCATAGAAATCTATATACAGTAAAATGGATTTAGTCTGATTAAATAGGTTATAGGGTAAGGTGATGATCATTATATCATTATTAGTTTGAATAGGGGGATTTATACTGTTATTGGATATTGATCCATATAATATTTTATTATTTTTTACTTTTAAGTCTATAGGAGTAACATTTCTTTCATTGAATAATTTTAAATGGAAATTATATTCGAATTTATTCAGGTCATAAGATTTTAATAGTAGATACAGATTCTGATCGTCATATGCAATTCCAGTGGTTATAGTATAATTAGATTTTGGTAAAATTGTTTTTTGAGTATTGTTGATTGTTTTTTTGAAATTTGAGGTAGGCATATTATTTTGGAATGAATCAGTTCCATTAACTTTCCTAATGATCTGAGGAGGATAAACACTGTAAAATTCATTTTTCCGAGTGAATGATTCTAAAAGAAGATTCATATCTGCCATTTGTGTTTTATATAGAAAAATTGCGCTAATTTTTGTATTTTGTTGGTTTTTATTGAGTTTGTTAACCAGCCAGTGAGCTTCCGTACTGGATATTTCAGAGGGCATAATATAATTAGTATAAGGGATTCCGATTGATCTGGGCCAGTTGTTATGATGTATTAGATAGGTATAACTTGCTTCACTGTAATTGGTGTCTAATAATGCATATCTTACAAAGGCATTGGTGGCGTAATGATCAGAATGATAATCATTATCATCAGGATAGAACACTATATCTGGTTTATAATCCATGATTATTTGTTTCACATTTTTCTCTACATTGGATCCTGAATAGGGAGCATTTTTTTCATAACATAGATTATAGGGAGAGTGATTGTATCGGTTAGATCCGGTGTTCATATGAAACAGGTTATCATCAGCCCAATTTTCTTCTAAAAGTTGTTTAAGACCACCATCTGGGTATCCTAAGAATATAACATCATTTTGGTTCAATCCTAGTGCTTTAACGGCGTTTAAAGTTTCATTCTGCCGTAGATCACCTACGCTGCCAGGATAATCACTTTCATTAATTGAATTTAGATAACTTTTAAACTCATCTGGACTCATTAAATCACCGTTGGTCATTTCAACCACTAAAACTGTAGCATTATGTTCTAAAGCCTTCTCTATCACTCCAGCAGTGCCTAAAGATTCATCATCTGGATGGGGTGAAAATATTAAAATCTTATCTGAAGACTTGATCTCAGGAAAATAGGAATAATGATCCAGACTGTTAACATAAATAGAAGAGATAAATATAGTTAACAAAGACATTATGACAAGAATAAGCACATTTCTATTAAATTTAGACTTGGCCATGAATTATAATAGCTTACTAATTAATTTAAATTTTATTATTTATAAATCTCCCCGGAACCTCACCCAAACCGGCGCTCGAGGTGATCGGTCTTTTATTAATTCGTTAACTTTTATCTCTGCAAATAAAGGTTTGGTACTAACTAATACTTCTGATTCTATCTCTGGGGGTAATTTAATATTAAGCGGTCCTTCATTTTCTTCTAATAACTTTAGAATATCTCTTCTATCCTGATCAGTGAATCCTGTTCCTACTTTTCCGAAGAATTCCCCATTTCTCTCCATAATCAGGGCGCCGAAGGGGAGTGAGTCGCTTTTAGTTGCTCCGATTATATTCACATCCACGGTTTCTTCCTTTTTTATCTTCAACCACTGGCCAGTTCTCTTTCCTGGCTCATATAATGAATCAGCATTTTTAAGTATAGCCCCTTCAAAGCCCCTAGCAGTGTATTCAGCGAAATGTTCCTTAATAGTGGAACTTCTAACTTCTTTAAAGGGAACTATATCCGTGCGTTCATCTAAATAAACGATTCTCATCAATAATTTTTTACGCTCTAGTAAGGGTGTGTTGATGAGTTCTTCTCCTTCATATCTGATGATATCAAATATATGATAAGTGGCAGGTATCTTCCGAGCCAGTAGTTTGATACGGAATTCATCTTCCACATTACGGCTGATCAGATGACCAAATCCCCCGGGAACCGTGAGTTCACCATCTAAAACCCATTCATCACCTTTTATATTCTTTTTCAATGCTTCAACAAGTTCGGGGAACTTGAAAGCTACCTGTAGATGTCTCCGAGTCCATAAAGTAATTTTTTTATCTTTATATTGGGCGATTATTCTCTGTCCATCAATTTTAGGTTCACTGATCCATGTACCTGTTAATTTCACATCTGCACTGGTCAGTTGGGCTAACATAGGTTCAATCATGGATACAATTTCTCCTCGAGATATAAATTTTATTACTACAGAAAGTTCAATTATTTTTTTCTTTATTAATTACCCCTGAATATCACTCTTCAGCAGCGGAGAGCATCTTTTCCAGTTCTGCTTCTAATGATCTTACTTCAGGTGTTTTGTATTCTGGTATTTCTATTTCTTCACCCAGAAATTTTCTCTCTATTAAATCTTTCACCTGTTGGGTGAATGTTTCATAATATTCTTCCCACTTAAAATCTAAAATCATCTTCTCCATTACTTGACCACATTTATCAACCAGATCTGAACTTACATCTGATTCAATAACTTCCATATCATCAGAAGGTCTTACCTGTTCCGGGTAGAGTAGTTGTTTTAGTAGGAAACCGTTCTGATAAGGTATTAAAGCTCCCAGGTACTCATTACTCCTGGCCACCCATTAAACAACGGCTATTTTATCCATTTTTTCCATTGCTTTTTTTAAGAGAATAAAACTCTGACCAATACCTCATCGGGAGGTTGATTCTGTTCCCA
>JAJFTX010000200.1 GCA_021372715.1 Methanobacterium sp.
CTTTATCCTTGGTCACTTTTACATATATAGCGGCCGTGAGGGATTTAGATGAGAAAGTTAGAAGTTCTATGGTGATTGCCGGGGAAGATTTCATCGTTTCCACTGTTCAGTTCATCGTTGGTCTGGGAATTTTTTTAGGTGTGAATCTGATCTTCAGTCATTTTATTAATGAAGCTGATTGGAGTAACTTGAATTTAATTCCTATATTTATATTAGAAATTATCCAGGTCATTGGGATTTATGAAGTAGCCACTGCTTTATCTAAATTTTTGAAGGGAATAATTGAAGTATACAAAACATTTAAGACCAGATCACAGCTTTATAGAATTTATAAAATGTTAATCAAATAAAAATTAACATTTTTTTAATCATTATATTCTTTTAATCCGATTATATGATTATTTAAACTTTAAATCGTATTTAGGTATAGATTGGGGAATCTTTATGGTAAAAAAATATATTGTTTGAATAATTTATTAGGTAAAAGTGGTAGGGTTATTTTTATCCAATTAACCACTTCTGTGTATAAAACCTAACCAGCAATGAAATGTCTACAAATCATTCAAGGGACTTTAATTAAATGTTATATAAAAACAATTTGAACTCCCGGATTAATTCATATATGGATATAAAAAGGATGGGATTAAATAACCTCAAATTACTATATAGGGGGTTAAGAGATTAAAAAGAAAATTTGGATTTTGTTAATTAGTATAATATCCATTATTGGAATTGTAGTATTATTTTCCGGGATCATTACACTTAGAAAATGAATTTTAAAATTTATTTTTTACTTATTACCATAACTTACTATATTATTCTTATTTTTTTTTCGTAATTTATTTCTTACAGGAAATTCTAACTATATCTAGGAGTTACTTGATGGTTATCTGTAAAAACTGTGGTTATCGTAACGATGATGAAGCCCAGTTCTGTCAGAATTGTGGTGAAAGTCTTAAGCCTAAAGAGGGCATGTCTAATATAACCATGATTTTAATCGTGGTAGTGATCGTTTTAGCTTTAATAGTTGGTTTGTTTGCTGCCATGTATCTGACCCAGAACCAAACCACACCCACCAATAACACCACCATCATAGTGAATCAGTCCAAACCTAACGCATCAGCGGATTGGCATCAAATATCCAATTTCAATGGTGCAAACAATGCCAACACCTCATTTACCATAAGAGGAAAACAGTTTAAAGTGGTTATTTCTGCTACACCGAAAAACATCAGCACCAACCGTTACATGACCGTCAACATAACCAATGGAAATACCATATTATCCACCGGTACCTTATCCTGGGGATCTAATGATCAGACAACCAAAGCTGAGAAAACTCTACAGGTTACTGCCAATCCCGGAACCTACTATCTGTTCATTTACACTAAGGATCTTCTGGGATGGAACATCACCATTTATGATTACTATTAAAGGAATAAGGTAGTTGATATTATCAATATGTACTATGAACTATCTTCTGTTTTTAATTACATAGTAAAGGTAGGTGGAACCGAAGATAATGAACATTCCAGCGGGTAGTATTAGTAATCCTTGTAAACCTAAGTTTTCATAAACTCCGGTGAATTTTAGGATCAGGGATATTGCAAATATTATCCCCATTATTAAACTACCCATTCCAGCTAGTGTTTCATTTTCTACAATTTCTGCATTTTTCATAGAAAGGAACACCCCTCTAATATTATATTAAAATTCATTAATAAATGTTACTATTTACTAACTTTATTAAATTAGTTCTCAAATGCTCTCGGATTAAGCATAACAAACTTAAAAACAATAGAAATCATCACCACTAGGGGGTGAACTTAGGGAGACATGTAATGAAAATTACATCCTTATAGTCACACTAAACCCGTAAACTAAACTTTAAGCAACAATTACAATAGAAAATACACGGTCAATAACAACCTAAATTTAAACAGGGACTAAACAATCAAAATTTAAGATTCAGCTACATCATAATATAACGGATTACATCTTGAATAAAATACCAAACCCATATCCTGAATTCCAAAAGAAATTAAGCATTCCAAAATAGTTCAAAGAAAAAACAGGAACATCCATTTAAACCAGATAAATACAGAAACCAAATAAAACCAACCTATTCAAAGATGATCATAAAAAATTCAGTAAATAATACCAAATAACATCACCACCCCCTTTAGGACTATATCCTTCTATTAACAGTTCTTTTTTCCTTTTAATTTTTTCTACAAATGAATATAGAGAATAGTTAGTAAATGACAACCCAAATACATTTAAGATTATACAAAATTTAATTAATCAAATTTTAACGTTTTATAAAATCAAAAAATTTATACCCACTTCTAAATAGACTAATTTTATATTTTAATCAGATATAGGATGTGGGTGAAATATGAAAAATAAATTAATATTTATTTCTACTATAATTTTTTTTGTACTAATTTTTGCAAGCTCAGCTTATGGAGCAGATAATGATCAAAGCGTGGAAGATTCTTCAATAGCAAATTATGTGGTAGAATCTTCACCATCTATAGTTTATATAAATCCAGTAACAGGAAACGATACCAATAATGGTACCAGTCCAGATAGTCCTTTAAAAACCATAAACAAAGGTATTAGTACCGTTGCAGATGGAGGAACAGTAAATCTGTCCGCAGGAACCTATCAAGAAAATGTGATAACAGTGAATAAGAATTTAACCATCACTGGTGCTGGAGAAGATAATACTATCCTAGATGGAAAAAACAATAACCGTGTCTTTTACATTGATTCCGGAAAAACCGTCACCATACAAAACTTAACCATAACAAGAGGTATAGGAAAACCAGATGGTGGAGGAATATATAACGATGGTACCTTAACTCTAAATTCATGTAAACTGTACAGCAACACCACACCCAATGGTAGAAATGCCAATAAAAGTGATGATGCCAATCCTGGTGGTAATGGTGGAGCAATATACAACACCAGTAATGGTAATTTAACCATAAATAATTGTGAAATCTACAATAACAAAACAGGAAATGGTGGAAATGCCTGCTCTCATCTAATGGACCGAGGTTCCGCAGAACATGGAGGTTACGGTGGAGCAATTTATAACTCTGGTATTATAAAACTCCAGAACTCCAATATTTATGGTAATATAGCTGGAAAAGGAGGTCATAGTAGTGATGTTCATCCCGGTGCTCATGGTGGACATGGTGGAGCCATATACAACAACAAAAATGCACAGTTAACCATTACCAACTGTACCATAACCAGTAACAAAGCAGGTGAAGGTGGTAAAAGGGATAACACCTGTAATACAACCTCTGGTGATGGTGGAAATGGTGGTGCCATATACAATGATGGTATATTAAAAATTAGTGGTACAAAATTAGAAAAAAACAGAGCAGGCGAATCAGGTACAGTTACCGATGATGGTCAGTCTGTTTATGATGGAAACGGCGGAAACGGCGGTGCCATTTACAATGATGATGATGGACAGTTAACCATAGAAAATTCAATACTAACTAAAAATAATGCTGGAATGGCAGGATATAAACATTCTGGAGGAAATGGAGGAGCAATAAATAATCATGGTGTATTAAATATCACAGAGAGTGAAATCAGTCAAAATAGAGCTGGTAGTGATCTGATTAATGGTCCTGAAAGTAAAGATATTTCATATGGAAAAGGAAATGGAATCTACTCTGACTGTGAAAAAACAGTTAAAATAAATTTCTGTAGCATTGTAGATAACAGAACAATATATTTAAACAAAAATAAGGATGTCATATGGTACAATGAAGAAGTTTATTTGAAAGAGTATAAATCTACTGATACTGATCTGAAAAATAACTGGTGGGGAACCAACAATGATAACGGTGAACTGGCAAATCTGGTGAAAGGAAAAGATGATATCACTAAATACTACAATCCATATCTTAAACTCACCATAACCGTGGATCCAACAACTATCGAATTAGATGGGACTTCAAATGTAACAGCTTCACTCAGAATAAACTCTGCAGGAGAAAATACATATGTTCCCTATGACTGGATGCATGTACCAGACTGTGTTGAAGTTAAATTCAGTTCATATAAGGGAAGTGTGGAATTAAAAAACATCACCACCACTTCAGGAATAGCTAATACCACTTTCTTACCCACACGTGAAGGTGATGCAGGAAAACCAGGTGTAGTATATGCCACAG
>JAJFTX010000001.1 GCA_021372715.1 Methanobacterium sp.
ATTGATTCTACTAATTCAAGTTCTCTGTTCATGCTATCGCACCACAGCTGTGAAATTTAATAATTATATAGTTTTATCTAACTAACTATTATTTAAAGTTATCCCATATCCAACAAATTTTAAAAATTAATTGATGATTACTTCTCAAATGCTCGGGAAATTACTATTTAATAATTTTTCATATATTATAATCATAAAATAGTCTGTAATAGTCAGAATCACTTATTATCGTATCAAAAAAACCCACCAACAATCGAATAGTCAGATTAGTAATAACAATACTTATATATAGTAATACTTTTAGATATGTTTACCAGCAAACATCGATAATTTAATAGTTATCGAAGCGAGATATTTTGGTGAGGGAACTTAAATGACGGAAATGAATGAAGAGATAAAGGAAGAATATGAGAAAATAAAGGATAAAATCTCATATGAAGAGTTTATAAAAGAAATGCAAACCCGTATGCAGGATTACGAGGATGTAAGTTTTATGAGTGAGTTGGATGTGGCTCGAGTTATTATCGGGGAATTTGTAGATGAAGAAAACAAACCTCTATCCGAAGATGCCCCTGTTTTAAAGATAACCGATGCAAAAACAGGTAATCATAATATAAGTCTAATTGGAAGAGTTAAAAGAATATCAAATATTAAAAGATTCATCAATCGAAAAGGCAGAGAAGGTAAACTGGCTAATTTATTGATAGAAGATGACACAGGAGAAATAAGAGTAGTAATGTGGACTGAAAACATTAAACTCTTAAAAAAATTCAAAGAAGGCGATGTGATAAAGATAAACAATGTTGAAATAAAACAAGGATTCAGAAACGACGAAGCTCATCTTAATATGAATTCAACTATCGAAATTAAGCCAGAAGATGAAATATCAAGTTTAAGCCCATATGAAGAGAAAATTACTGATATAAAAGATATTAAAGAGGATATGGAGGTAAACATAATAGCCAGAGTTACTCGCATTCCCCGAATTCGAACCTTCGATAGGAATGGTAAGGAAGGTAAATTTGTAACCCTAGAGATTCAGGATAAAAGCGGGAAAACTACTTTAACATTATGGAATAAAGACACTGAAATCTTAGAAGACCTCGATATTCATGAAGGAGATTCAATTAAAGTATTAGGAGCTCAAAGTCGGATGAGAAATGATGAAATTTCACTTTCACATTTCTGGTTAGGAAGAATAATAAAAGATGAATTCGACGTACCAGAATATACTGAAAATATCTTAAAAATCGGGGACGCTCATGAAATTAGGGGTGTGACCGTGATAGGAGTGGTTAGTAAAATTTATGACACTATAACTTTTGTAAGGGATGAGGGAAGCACCGGACAAGTTAGATCTTTAGAAATAGAAGATAATACTGGAAAAATAAGGGTTACATTGTGGAATGATGATACTAGAATAGAATTGAAAAAGGGAGATATCATCAAAATAACAGGTGGAAACATTGAATTTGATGAATATTCCGGAACAGATTATCGTATAAACACCAACTGGAATACCAGTATACTGGTGAACCCTCCATTGGAGAAAGAAGTGAAAGAAATACTGATGGAATGTGGGAAATATCTTAAACCTATAAAAATTAGGGATTTGAATTCTATTGAAGATGAAGGTGAAGAGATTGATATAATCGGGCGGATTATTAACCTTTTTGATGCCAATCAATTTCAAAGAGATGACGGTAGTATGGGAGTAGTAAGATCTGCAGAGATAGCAGATGATAGTGGTGTGGTAAGAGTATCCTTCTGGGATGAAAAAGCAGAAAGTGCATTGAACTTAGGAGATGCTGTGAAAATAGAAAATGCCAGGACACGTATGGGAACTTATAATATAGAACTAAGTGTGGGTAAAACTGCAAGATTACTAAAACCAACTGATGAAGAATTGAAAACACTGCCATCACTTAGTGAAATTGAAGAATCCATATATCAAAATAAAACCATAGATGAGTTAAAAGAAGGGGATCGAGACATTCGATTAATTGGAAGAATAGTAGCCTTGTATGATCCAAATGAATTTGTTAGAAGTGACGGAACCCCAGGAGTGGTCCGATCCATGGAAATAGGTGATGATACTGGTATTGTCAGAACATCATTATGGGATGATAAAGCCAATACTCCCCTAAATGAAGGGGATATTATTAAAATAGAAAATCCCCGGGTAGTACTTAGGAACGAGCAAATTGAAATTAGTTTAAGCAGGAATACATCATTAATTAAAGTTGATAAAGAAGAATCTTCCAAAATTCCATCATTAAATGAAATTCAAGATAAAAGATATCCTAAAAAGAAAATTGATGAGATTGAAGAAAGCGATCAGAACATAAAGGTAAGTGGAAAAATAATCGAAGCTTATGGAAATAAAATTCTTTATGAAATGTGTCCCAATTGTAATAAAAGAGTAAGTCTATCAGAAAATGGTTATATCTGTGATGTATGTGGAGAAGAGATAGAAACACCCAACTATCTGATGATCATCCCCTTGGTGATAGAAGATGAAACCGGTACCATGCGAGCCACCTTCTTCAGAAAATCTGCAGAAGAACTAATTGAAATGACCACTCCTGAAGTGGAAGAAATCATTAAAAAAACTGGAGATGAAGGATCTTTGGAAGATAAAGTAAATGACTTAATTGAAAGGGAAATAACCATTATAGCCAATGCTAGTTTTGATGAATACAATGAAGAAGTTAGACTTAACGCTAGGAAAGTAATAGAATTAAAGTTATAAGCATTTATCTTACAGTATGAGATTTTAATTATTGACATTATAAAGTTTAAAGGGAGATTAAAATGGTTGAATTGGAAGAACTACCAAGTGTTGGAGAGAAAACAGCTCAAAAACTAAGAGATGCAGGTTTCGCAGATATGATGAGGTTGGCCACTGCCACTGCCAAAGAATTAAGTGTTAAAGCTGATATCGGTGAGGGAGTGGCAGAAAAAGTAATCGAAGCAGCCCGTAAAGCAGAACAAATCGACTTCGAAACTGCGCTGGATGTAATGGAACGACGAAAAGATGTGGGAAGAATCACCACCGGTAGCAGTGCTGTTGACGAATTAATAGGAGGAGGCATAGAAACACAATCCATCACCGAAGTTTTTGGTGAATTTGGTTCTGGAAAAAGCCAAATATCCCATGAATTAGCTGTAAGTGTGCAGTTACCACCTGAAAAGGGAGGTTTAAATGGAGAATGTGTTTTTATAGATACAGAGAATACTTTTAGGCCTGAAAGAATCGAACAAATATCGGAAGGGTTTCAAATTGATGTGGAAGAGGTTCTAGAGAAAATTCATATTGCTAGAGCTTTTAATTCCGCCCATCAGATGTTGATGGCCGATAAAGTAAACGAACTTATACAGAACGGTACAAATATAAGATTAGTTATCGTTGATTCATTAACCGCACATTTCCGGGCGGAATACGTGGGTAGAGAGTCATTAGCCACCAGACAACAGAAGTTAAACCAACATCTGCACACTCTGCAGAACATTGCCAATACCTACAACGTGGCCGTTTTCGTGACGAATCAGGTTCAAGCAAGACCAGACGCATTTTTCGGTAGTCCTACAAAAGCTATAGGAGGACATGTTTTAGGACATGCCGCTACATATCGAATTTGGCTTAAAAAAGGTTTAGCTGGTAAAAGAATTGCACGATTGATGGACAGCCCCCATTTACCAGAAGGAGAAGCTGTTTTCAAAATAGTCACAGAA
>JAJFTX010000002.1 GCA_021372715.1 Methanobacterium sp.
GTATTCCGGATTGATATCTGAAGGTTTAAAAACTGCTTCAATGGCTTTACTGACAGTTCTACCTACAATTTGATGAGCTACACGGAATGGTAGTTTCTTCTCCTTTACAATTAGGTCTGCTAGTTCTGTAGCAGTGGAAAAATTAGCTTCTGCCAGTTCCAATCCACGTTTGGTATTGAATTTTATGGATGAAAGCATATCTGATGTAATATTTACTAGGGAATGACTGGTATCTACAGCATTCCATAAGTGGGGGGTTACCTCCTGTAAGTCCCGGTTATAACTCTGGGGTAAAGATTTGAGAATGGTTAAAATTGCCATCAGTTCTCCGTAAACTCCAGCGGTTTTGGCTCTTGCGATCTCCGCTACGTCAGGATTCTTCTTCTGGGGCATTATCGACGATGTGGAAGCGTATTCACCAGCTATCTCCACCAAACCAAACTCGTAGGTACTCCAGATGATCATTTCTTCACAGATCTTAGAAAGGGTGGAGCACAAAATTGCTAAAGAAGAGGCGGTTTCTGCAATGAAATCACGGGAGCTAACTCCGTCTATGGAATTTTCCATAACTTTGGAAAATCCTAATAATTCCCTGGTTCTATCCCGGTTGATGGGAAAACTAGTAGTAGTAAGTGCAGCAGAACCTAATGGACACATATCCACCCGCTTATAAGCATCTTTAATTCTTTCATAATCCCTTTTAAGTGTATAAACATAAGAGAGCAGATGATGTGCAAAAGTGGTGGGTTGAGCATGCTGCAGGTGGGTGTAACCTACCATAATGGTTTCAATATTTTCCTCTGCTAAGTCAAGGAGGTTAGAAATAAAATTTAATAGTTCAGACTGGATTTTTTCCAGTTCCTCTTTTAAAACCATTCTCAGATCAGTAGCTACTTGGTCGTTTCTGGATTTGCCCGTGTGCATGAATCCAGCGGTTTCCCCTATTTGGGCGGTCACGTAGTTTTCCAGAGCCATATGGATATCTTCAACTGACGAATCCATTTTTAAAGCGTCTATGCCTTCTTTTGACAGTTTAGATAATGTATCTAATATCTTATCTGCGTCTTCTGCGGGTATTATTCCCTGTTCCTTAAGCATGGTGGTGTGTGCCTGGTTACAGAGAATATCTACCTGGAAAATTCTCCGATCAAAATCTAAGGAGGACGTGAAATCTGCGGCATCACGGGTCATCTTATCTTTAAGCCTTCCTGACCTTAGATTCAAATATAACACCCTCTATAATGTTTTATAATTAATTAAATAAATAAAAATTAAAAAATTTAAGTTTTCTTATCTTGAGTTTTCCATTCAGTGGATCCGCATTTTCCACAGGCGTATCGGTCACCATGGTCTGCCATAAAGACTCCGTGGGAGCATCGAACACATTCTGGATTTTTTCTGATGATTTTATTATCTTTAACTTCGTAGAGTTCACTTTTTTTCATCATTCTTCCTCCAAAATTGATAAATATGATTTTTATATTAGGAATTAGTTTCAGAATAAATATTTTAATTTACTCTTCATTTTCTTCTTCAGCTACTTCTTTTTGAGGGGCTTGATTCTTCTCAATAATATGCTTTTTTTCGATTTGAGTCAGGCTTATAGCTGAATCGTAGAGTTTTGCGTATCCCTTAGCTTTTCCTTCTCCGAATTGTGGTTTTAATTTATCCACAACTAAGAGGTTTTTATCTACATCCAAGACTGCTACTAATCTATTTTTAACTTCTAATACTTTAGGTGTTGATTCACCTTGGTAAGTGCAGTCAAATTGTATTTCTGTCCTGTCTAAAAGTGGATTTTCCGTTTTCTGAGTTATATTGATTTCCATGTTAAGTCTCCTTCAAATTTATCCATTAATTCTTTTGTTTTATCCTTAAATTTATCAACTTCACAGAGCACCACACCTTCTCCAGGCTGTCCGTATAACAGCAAGGTTCCTGGTGGGGCGATTATCACGCAGGGCAACACAGCCAGATCTTCTTCACCATCTATCACTATCAATATATTGAATCCGGATTTAATCAATCCAAATGCTTTACTGACTGTGTTCCAGAGTTCCTGGGTGATGGTTCCCGGCGGGTTTTTGGCGTGTAATTGAACGTTATCATAAAGATTGATTTTATTATCCTTTGTTATCTTTTTTCTTCCAATTTGATTATCTATTATGCTCAAATCAGGTATTATACCTTCATTATGTAGATTTATAGTGGTGGCATCTCCAATAGAAACTATAAGTTTATGGTTATTTTTATATTTTTTCAGAATATTTTTTAAATTTTCCACTGAGGGGTTAATCTCTCCAAATGGTGTTTTAAATGCTGAACGTTCCTCTTCTTTTAATTTTAACACTATCTAACCCTCAAGGCATATTCTCCAGGTAAGGTTATTTTCAGTTCCTTTGCTATATCTGATCTGTCTGGTTCGACCACGATCAAAAATCCACTCCAGTTTCTGGATGTGGCTATATTACAGATGGCACATCTGTCATCTTCCATTAGTCTATGACACCGGGTACATGCTTTAGTAACCATTTCTATTTCTTCCTGCTTTTATCTTTTGATTTTGCTTTTTTTCCTTTGGATTTGCCTTTTCCTTTATCTTTCTTTTTCTCTTTTTCTTCTTCGATCCACTCGAATCTTCCTAGTCCTGGCTGTCTCATGGTCAGACCGATTTTGGTTTCTTTGGAAGATTTGCCCTTTAGTGATAGGGCCACAATTCGTGCTCGAACTTTATTGCCTTCTTCCAGTGTCTTTTTGGATTCTTTACCTAGTAAAGCTCCTCTTTTAGCGTCGTAGTTTATGTAATCATCGGTTACTTGGGATACATGTACCAAACCATCTACTGGTCCGATGCGTATGAAAGCTCCGAATTCTGTTATCTCTATTACTTCTCCTTCTACCACTTCATGTAGTTCAGGTTTAAAGAATAGGGCGGTAAAAATAACATCGTGATAGGCTGCTCCATCACCCATTATCACTTTTCCAGTACCTATTTCCTCTATTTCCTTAACAGTGACCATTAATCCCAGTTTTTTATCGATTTTACCAACGTAATTTTCATTTAAAACTTCGGCAGCTATTTCTTTAACGGGTTCTTCAAACCGGCTGGGTGGGATTCTCACAGTGTCTTCGATTTTAGATATTAAATACAATCAAATCCCTCTATTTTTTATGATTTACAGGTAAATATTTATTAATCATATCTATTTATTAATTACCTGTTTAAGTCTAAATTATTACTGATATCTATGAATTTTATTTAATAGAAATTTTTATGATCTAATAATATTTTTATGAAATTATTAATTTAGAAAAATGTAAGTATTGAACCTACATCTCTTGATATAATTTCATGGAATGTTCAATAGCCTTTAAAGCTTCAGAAGCATTATCCCATCCGAGAACTTCAGTTGTTTTCCCTTCCAATTTTTTATAATCCTGGAAGAAATGTTCTATTTCTTTTAAAAAGGATGGGGGTACATCTTGAATGTCTTTAATTTCTTCAAAGCGTGGGTCGTTTAAAGGCACTCCCAGTACTTTATCATCGCTGTCTCCACCATCTATCATTCTCATTATTCCTATAGGGCGAGTTTCAATTACACATCCTGGAAATGTTGCTTCATCCATTAAAACCAGGATATCCATGGGATCTCCGTCATCCCATAAAGATTGTGGTATGATGCCGTATTCAGCAGGGTAGTGGAATGGTGAATATAGAACCCGATCCAATGCAAATGCTTCCATATCTTTATCATATTCGTATTTGTTTCTTGATCCTTTAGGGATTTCCACAACTGCATATACTACTTCTGGAGCTGATGGTCCAGATGGTATTTCTTTCCAGAGATTCATTTTTTAGTTTCCTCCTAATCTCAACCTTAAAAAAAGGTCGATTTAATATTGATCTAAATTATAATAATCCAACTTCGTGAATTAAATTTAATAAGTATTATGATATCATGTGTTTTTTACCATTTTTAATAGAGATTCATGAATAACTGATCTAATAAACATCCAAATATCCATCTAAAGCCAGATATTTTTTCTGACGCAAATAAACCACGGGTATTTTTCTCTCCCGGGCTTTTCTTCTAAGTTCTCGGTCGTTGGTGCATAATATGGGGGATATCCTTAGAAGAGCATCATCCACCAACTCCCCTTCATGTAATGGGATCTTCTTTATGGTCAGAGGATGTAGATCAGCAATTTTAAGGGCTACTACTGCAGCAGCTCTTGTTTTCCCCCTGGATTTTATCTTTATATTCTCCAGTTCGCCTATAACAAAGGAGGGCACTGTAAAATTGATCCGGGGTAAAAGTTCCTGAAGCTGGCTGGCCACGTCCAAATGGAACTGGGCAGCCATCATTAAAAATTTGCATCCAGTACTGCTTCATTTAAGGATGCCATAACCAATTAACCTCCATCTGGCACCAACCCTCCGGCTCAGGGCTACTCTTTGACCCTCATCAGCACAAACTGGCAGTTTTAATTTAACATCCACTACATCGTTCCTTGCACTGGTCACCACACCAATGGTGGTGGAAGTTCCAATGTTGATCATCAGCGGTTCAGATGATTTAATGGGTTCCACAGTCTTTTCCTCTTTGGTACCTACCACTCGCTCCAGCAAGTGGGTTTTCATGGTGAATTCATAAATCACAGGGGGTAGGGTATCTGGTTTACCCGCTACTGATCCGGAAAGAGAGTCTGCTTTAGTTAAAGCAGGATCTAATTTGGTAGCTACTCCTATAAGTCCCCCTGGACCTATTATATCCACATTTTCGCCGCCTCCAACCAAGCCAACAATTTGGGAGTATAAACTTATCCATTCGGGTTTACCCTTCTTTTTAAGTTGTACACCTGGTTTTATCTCGATTTCATCCCCGATCTTTAGTTTGCCCTGTATGAGAGAACCTCCAATTACGCCTCCCACCATCTCTTCTGGTTTGCTTCCCGGTTTGTTTATATCGAATGATCGGGCTACATACATTCTGGGAGATTTTCTAAGGGATCGACGAGGTGTTCTAATTCTCTCCTGAATCATTTCGATTAATATATCTATATTGGCGCCCTGTTGTGCGGATACAGGTATGATAGGTGCGTCTTCAGCACAAGTGCCTTTGATAAATTCTTGAATCTCCTGGTAACTTTCCAAGGCACGTTCTCTGGATACTATGTCAATTTTATTTTGAACCACGATCACTTCTTTAACTCCTATAACATCCAGAGCCATAAGGTGCTCCTTGGTTTGGGGTTGAGGGCAAGGCTCGTTGGCAGCAATAACCAGTACAGCACCGTCCATTATAGCAGCTCCAGAAAGCATGGTGGCCATAAGAGTTTCGTGTCCTGGTGAATCTACGAAAGAAACCTTTCTGAGAATTTGTGTTTCTTCTCCACAATGTTCACATACAGTTGCGGTGGTGAAGCACTGGGGAGTGGGGCATTCAATACATCTTCGGAATGTAATATCGGCATATCCTAATCTTATGGAGATTCCTCTTTTGGTTTCTTCACTATGTGTATCGGTCCATATTCCGGATAATGCCTTGGTTAAAGTGGTTTTACCATGATCAACGTGTCCAACCAAACCAATGTTTATTTCAGACTGTGTTTTCACAACTTACCCCCAAAAATTACTCTTCTTCTTTTAAAAGTTCATCAATATTCTTTTTACCTTTCTTGGCAACAACAGCGCTGATTTGTACAATATCATCAGATATAGTATTACCTCGTACGGTCTTTCTCTTGCGCTGTCCTGCTCTTTTAGGTTTAAAACCGGAACCTCCAGATAAGAGACTTCTTATCCTTCTAGGTCCTTCCACATCCTTTTTCATAGGGAAACCGTTTTTATCACTTCCCCCTGTTATTTTTAGAGTATATCCGTTTAAACCTATATTAGAAGCATCAAATTCCTCACCAATTCTTAGACCTAAGAACTGCTTGGAATTAGCAGCTGGGACTTCCATCTGATGGCTGCTTTCACCTTCTGAAATAACTAATTTAAATGCCAATTTATCTCCTCCACTTTAATTGCTTTTTCTTTACCATATTATTTATCGTTTTTGGATGAATAATTTAAGTGTAATTAGTAAATCCCCCAAGAAGGGTTTTCTTTTCTTTTAATATCCTGGATTTCCTGGAGTATATCCAGTTCATCTTCGCTTAATTTTGATTTTAGCTCTGATTCAAGTATTTTATAATGTTTTTCAGGTATATTTACGTAAAGAGTCTCTCCTTCATCAAAATCACGCCCAAATAAAGCTTCTTTTATTGCCATGGCTACTTTTTGACCCTTTGACGCTGATTTAAGATTGTCACCCTTATCCTGCATGCTTTCCACCTTTCCAACCATGGAACCATCCTTTCTCATCAGACTGTAATCCTTCTTCACAGTTCCTCCTAGTACTTCAATACCAGCGATTGCTGGTTTACTATATCTAAATACTAGTTTAGGGATTATTCTTATTTTAGCTGGACGTATTATAGCTTCGAGATATTTTTCTCTTTTTCGTTCTTCTGCTGCTTTTAGCCATTCCTCATAATCTTCAGTAAGCTTGTATATCACATCTGCAGAGAAAAGTTTGACCTCTGAATTTTTAAGTTCTTCTGCAGCACTGGGTAGCAATTTCACATTGAAGGCGATGATCACCCCATGTAATGGATCTTCTTTTTTCACAATGGAAGCGTTTATAACATCTCTTCGAGATATATCACCAATATCAGCTGTCCTTATGGATATATCCATCTCTTTCAGCATGTTTACTAGTGCTTC
>JAJFTX010000030.1 GCA_021372715.1 Methanobacterium sp.
ATATGATTTTAAGCTCATGATAATCACTTTTTATATAAACACATAGTTTATCCTGATTAGATAAAATTTTTAAGTTTGTCTTTTCTTTAAAACTGTTGAATCTGATAAATATTGAGCTATAAATGCTAATTTATCATCTGATATTTTTATTGGTTTTTCAAGGAGTTCTGAAACATCCAGTTCAACTTCTCCCACATCGTTAGGGTGAATGGTTCCTGCTTTTCCAAACAGCGCATATAATGGGCAGAAATCATGGCAATAGTAACAAGTAATACATTTTTCACTATTCAAAACTGGTATCTGTTTTTTTACCATTCCTTCAATTATTTCTATAGGCTCATCAAGATCCAGCATGTATATGGCTTCAGTAGGGCAAACATTGCTGCATCCGCCGCATCCAATACATGGTACTTCCGCAACTTTATCTGTAGGAGTAACTCGACCTTCTAATATCCTATTGCGTATTTCCATATCCGTAACACGGTCAGCGGCGAAAAGAATCCTGGTAACATTGTTGATAATGCCCTCCAGAAATACTCTTAAAAAATTTTTCATTCTGCCACCTCAAATTCTCTTTCAAATAATATAGCTCTTGCTGGACAGGCATTAGAACATGCTCCGCAGTATATACATTTAGAATCATCCACAACAATCTTTCCATCTTTTTCTGATATAGCTTCCTCAGGGCATATATTTATGCATAACTTGCAATTCATACACAATTTGTCCTGTACAAAGGCGAATCCGTCTTTTATTGATTTTTTTAACATGGTAGTTCGTGGTATGGCTTCTACAGGGCAGTGGATAGCGCATTTTTCACATAATACGCATTTATCAGTATCAACTTCTATAGAACCTCTTTTTAAGGTTATGGCACCTTTAGGACAGATTTCTGCACATACTCCGCAGGATATGCAATCTTCAGTTACTTCTCCATCCCATGTAACGTTTTGGAAGCTTCTGGCTTCGTTTACATCGCAAACCTGGGTGCATTTACCACAGGAGACGCAGAAACCTTTTATTCTTCTTATTGGTCCTTCTGCTTGGCGTAGTGTTCCTACAGGACAAACATCCAAACACTCCATATTCTCGCATTCCTCACAGTAACTTGGATCGTAACGTATTTTGCCATCAACCATTTTCAATGCTCCTCTACTGCATGCTTCAGTGCAAAGACCACAGTTAAGACAGGAAACTAATTTACCTTCTATTTTTTCGTCTGGTTCGGGTTTATTTATCTTTATTTTAAAGTCTTCAATACTTATGGCATTATTAGGGCATTCTTCAATACATTTTAGGCATAATGTACATTTATCCTGATCAACAGTGGTATCTGTTATGGCTCCTGCTGGGCAGACGTCTTCGCAGATTCTACATTCTGTACATTTGCCTTCCACGTTAACATCCACCATTATGGCATCGGTAGGGCAATAATACTCGCATCTTTTGCACAGCGTACATTTATCCTGATCGGTTACTACTCCCATCCTTTCCGTCTTATGGTCCTCTTTCTGCATTTTAACTTCTGGTTTAACGGTCAGATTAAGCGATTCGAGGAACTGGAGTTGTCGATCTTCTATTACATCAAATGCATCTATTCTAGCATTTTTTGGACAAGCTTCTGCACATATTCCGCACCGTGAGCATATTCCTTTGACCACACCATCTTCTATTTTTATACTATTTACAGGGCAGGTCATCTCGCATATTCCACAGGCATTGCATTTCGCCCGGTCTACTACGTAACCACCATATCTGTTCTTTTTTATAGCTTGATTTGGACAGGCTTCTGCACAAGCCCCGCATGTAATACAGCTAAAAGCTTTTCCTTCTATTAATCTTATTGCTTCGGTAGGACATTGCTTAATGCATTCTCCTATTCCTTCACATTCATTGGTTGATAAAAACATTACCTATTCCTTCCAATATTCACTGTTTTTCTTTGTATAGTAGATTAATTCTTGATTAATGTTAATAATTATTTTATTCTTTTATTTCCTTTTTTTCTTTAACATCTCTTCCCAGAGTTATTTTACCAACTAATAACCCTATGATGGTGGCTAAAAACCCAGAAGCAAATGGACCGTCAGTATAGTAGGGGAATGGTCCTATTAAATATGCAGTTACTAGAGCAGCTATGAATATCACCAGGTAACTTCCCAGGGTGAAGTTCAGTTTACTTTCTGGATAAATTTTAATTCTGCTTCCTATTATAAACCCCAAAATAAATCCTAGAATTAAAGGACCTGCGTATAACATGATTAAAACTCCTCTAAGTCTTCTTCATCTTCTTTTAATTCTTTAAATCCTAAAAATGCGATAACAACAGCGCTTAAACCAACTAATACCTTTAAACCCACCACGAAGTTAAGGTAAGGTATTATTCCAGCATGAATAGGATCAGGATAGTCAAATATGTTTTTTATAAATTCAGGGATTACACCATAGAGATCTACACCTAAATTATAAAGGTAAAATCCAGAAAATATTAATCCAGCCAAACCCAGAAATATATAGGCCAGTGCACCTGCACTTTCCATTCTGGCTATGAAATCATGAGAGAATTTTATAGGGGTGTCTTTTAATCCGTATATAACAGCACCAAATATGAAAGCTCCCGCAATTATGGCACCTCCCTGAAAACCCCCTCCGGGAGTAATATGTCCTCCTAAAATCGTGTTTACACCTAAACATGTAATTATAAGGGCTGCGGGAAATATGAAAATTTTTAGTATGGTACTCATTTACTTCCCTCCCAGTTGAACTTTTCCTCTTCCAAATATCAGTAAAGTGATTACTACTGCAGTTACCAGAATCAACGCTTCACCTAGAGTATCGTATCCCCTCCAGTCAAATACTACGTTAGTTACCATGTTGGGAGCTATATGGGGACCTACCCAGTTGTATAGATAGCTTATTCCTGGATATAATATCTGTTTAAATCCGTATATTGCTTCAAATAGGGTAATTCCAAAAACTGCCAGGGATAATGCAGCTATTAAATTTTTAAATCTATCCATTTAAATTCCCCCAATAGAAAAGGGCGATTATTATTCCCAGAGCCAATATCACATAAAAGATCATATTATTAAAGGAATCATTCTGTTCTCTTCTCAGTTTAGGCATTATGGGCATAGTCATGAGTGCAATGACAAATACAGCTACAATAATTATGATCATTAAAGCGGGATGGACTAGCCTTAACATAACTACCGCAATTAAAACGGATGCTATCAGAGTTAATTCTGCGGTTAACATTGCTGAAGCTGTAACATTAGTTATTGGCTCCTCTTGTTCAGCTTTTTCCTGTATTTCTCTTATTTTTTTTATTATAAAATCATAAACACTCATCATTTTACTCCCATTAAACCAATCCTGAGGCTAAAGTTTGTAAACTGCTGGTAACGATCTGTGGAAACAGACCGATTATTATACAGATAATTAAGAATACCACGAGAGATAGTATAGTGGATTTTGGGATTTTATTATCAAAAATTTCCAGATCGGCTGGTTTCGGCCTCATATAAATGGTGTAGAACGCTTTCATAAATGTCATAAAAGTTACTATGCTTAAAAGTATCATTATTATACCCAATTCAGGAAGTCCAGATTGCAATGAAGCCTGTACTAGCATTAATTTACTCTGGAATGCGTTAAGCGGTGGAATACCCGCCATCGCAAAACCAGCTAAAAGGACCATTAAAGCTATCCTTGGGTTTTCAAACATCATTCCTCCTAATTTTCTGGTATCACTGGTTCTGGTTTTATAAAGAACTGTTCCAAATCCAATGAAAAGAAATGCGGTTATTATTACTTCGTTAATAGCTTGGAAAAGACCGGCTGTTATCCCAAATGCTGTTCCAAGCCCTAAACCTATCCCGATATATCCTAATTCACCCACTGCTAGATATCCAATAATTCTCTTGAAGTCAGTTTGCACAATGGCCATGGTTATTCCCAGTATCATTGCTAATAGAGAAATCCCTATAATAGCAGTTTTGGAGAAGGACAAAAAGGAAAATAATCTAAGAATTATAATTCCAATAGCAACTAAAGTAAATACAGAAAATGCCTGAAGTAACGCGGCCCCATGAGGTAAAGCTTTACTGTATACTGCTGATTTTATAGTGTGGAATGGAGGTAAACCTGAACTATAAAGCCATCCAAATGTTATAAGACCCAGAGCCATGAGTATCACTGGATTATATGGATCTACCAATCCCTGTTTAAATGAAAATATCATGTCTGTGATGTTAACATTACCAGTAACTCCTAAAAGGAGAGCAATACCTAAAAGCATAAGTGGTCCTGCGATGTTACCCAGAAGAATATATTTAAGCGCGGTTTCAATGCTGTTTTTAACACCGGAAGCAACTATTATACCTACCTGGGCCAGTGCTGCTATTTCAAAGAAGACGTATAAGTTAAATATATCATCTGAGAGTAAGATTGCAGTTACAGACGCTGTTCCCATAAACATTAAGAATGTATAAACTCCTGAAGGCTTTTTTGTCTCGTTTAATGATGTAAATATTGCGAAGAAAGCAACCAGTCCCAAAATAAATATCATCAATTGTTGGGCGCTGCTGAATACGTAAGTGATGGCCGGGTGGAATATAAATAGCTGGGTACTAGTAATAAGTGCCGGTAAACCTTGTGCTATGGCCGAATTCTCAGCTAAAGGCGCGTAACCACCGAAATAATGGGTTCCGTAGCTGGTTATTAGGGGTATTATAGGTAATATTAAAGCGGTTATAATGGCCAGTATCTTTATAGTTCGGTCGTTCTTGTGCAGAAAATTTAAAAAAAGTGCACTAGCAATGGGTAATATGACCATTATAGGGATAAGTGCGTCCATTAGTACATCCTCCCCTTATTTAATTCAACTATAAATTTTCTGGTTATATTAGTTGAAATTGAATTCATCTAATTACTCTCCCCTATCCTTTAAGATTTTAGATGCGCTTAAGGAACCATGTCTTTTATTGAGTATAATTACCAAGCCCAGCATTACTGCGAGTGTACTGGCCCCTATAACAATACTAGTAAGAACCAGGGCAAATGGAAGAGGATATGAAGCGTTTCCGGCGAAGTTACTTATGGTCATGTTGGGCATGAATATATAAACGATTCCTCCAGGCTTATAACCCATGGTGATGATGAACAGATTTACTCCATCACCAATAAATGCTAAACCTATTATTTTCTTAATAAGATTATCCAGGAATAA
>JAJFTX010000067.1 GCA_021372715.1 Methanobacterium sp.
GTATTCATCCGGATTCTTGGTTAATTGGGTGTGGATCACCATATCTTCCAGGATGATTTTCCCATTTTTAATATCTTCTATAACATTCCTTACTATTTTAACTGCTTTTTTGGGTGATCCTTCTTTTAAAAGTGCTATTAAAATTTTTTCCTGGGTTTTTTTAGCAACAGGGGCCCAGTCACGTCTTACCAGTTCAAGACCTTTAACCACGATGTTACCATCTTGGATTAGGGCGTATCTTTTTTTAGTTACAAAAAACCCTCTCTGGAAAAAACCTTCAAATTCTAGTTCCATTCCTTCTGGAAGGTTACGGTTTATTTCTAATGTAAAATTCTCTGCTTTGTCTTTAATATTGGAAAAGATATTATTTTCTTTATTATTCAACCATTACACCATTTAGTATGCCGTGTTGACCTGGTCGAGATGTTACTTTTACTTTTCCCAGGTTGGTTTCAACTACAGCGCCCTTGTTTATAATATTCCTTCTTACAAATTGGAAATTTGCTGTGTTTTCAACTACATTAAGAATTTCAGCCACTTTAACTTCGTTCTTCTGGGGGTCTACTACATTTATTTTATTATCATTGGTTAGTCGTATTTTTTCATTCCCACCTTTGGCTCTGATTTTTTTAAACTTTCTCTCTCCTATTTTGGTTTCTGCAGGGTCTCTTCCAAATTCCATTTTTCTCTTATTACGATTGGATTTTCCTCGTCCACCGGTGGGGTTTCTTAATGATTTTCCTTGCCATATTGCCATTCTTTCACCTATCTATGATCTTATTTTATTAATGAAAGCATTTTGCATGTTTAATAATTTTAATTTTAATGCTTTCATGTTGAATTTCAACAATCAACTATTCACATTATTATAATTAATAAATGAATTATTTTAATTATATTTTCAGAAGTATAATCTTTGTTGATGTATCTGAATATATACATTATAATTATACTTAAATATATGTAGATTTCAAATGAAAATAAAAAGAATTTTTAATATCTTTTAATGTTTCCATTTACTTTAGGATTTATTATTATAAAATTCTTTCAGATAATATGGAATTATTAATCCATTATAGAAGATTAATGATAATAAAGATAAAAATTTTTTTTACTTTTAACGTTATAGGTGAAAATATATGAAAATTAACATGTCTCACGGGGCTGGCGGAGAAATAATGCAAAGCCTCATATCCGAGATAATACTGGGAAATATCAAGAATAAGAAGGTTAATGATGGAGTAGGATTAGATGAACTGGATGATGGGGCCACCATACCTCTGGGTGAATATGAAGTCGTAATCAGTACGGATAGTCACACAATTGATCCAATTTTCTTCCCAGGAGGAGATATTGGGAAAATATCCATAGCGGGAACTGTAAATGATGTCTCGGTAATGGGTGCTAAACCACTGGCCATTGCCAGTGCAATGATTATTAGTGAAGGGTTCTCCAGTGATGATCTAGAGAAAATTATCCAATCCATGGATTCCATATCCACAGAATCAGGAGTTGCTATAATAACCGGTGATACGAAGGTTATGGAGAAAGAAAAGTTAGATAAAATTATCATAACCACTACAGGCATTGGAATAGTTAAAAAAGGACAAGTAAAAAGGGATTCTGGTCTTAAGGTGGGCAATAAGATCATACTAACCGGCAGTGTAGGGGATCATGGAATATCTATCATGTCTTTCCGAGAGGGTTTTGGTTTCCAGACCGATCTTAAATCTGATGTAGCCCCTGTATGGGGGATGGTTAAGGCTGCATTGGATATTGGGGGAGTTACTGCAATGAAAGACCCTACCCGTGGGGGAATAGCCAATGCTCTAAATGAGCTTGCCTCTAAATCAGGTGTGGGAATGTTAATCGATGAGGAAAAGATACCCTTTAAAAAAGAAGTGATAGCAGCATCCGAAATGTTGGGGATAGACCCTTACGAGGTAGCTAATGAAGGAAAAGTAATATTTGGTGTCGAAGAGGATAAAGCCCAGGAAATATTAGAGGCCATTAGAAAAACAAGATATGGTGAAGAAGCACAAATAATTGGTGAAGTTACAGAGGATCAACATGTTATATTAGAGACCACTCTTGGTGGTAAAAGAATACTGGAAGAACCTATAGCTGATCCAGTTCCCCGGGTATGTTGATATTAGTGGGGAGTGTTCCATTTAACTTCATTTTCTATGATTTTTGAATATTTAGATTTTCCATTTAAAATGGTAGGTAACTTTATAAAGTTAACAAATACATAAATAAATAATTAAAGAATAATTGAGGGATATCTGATGGCAGGATTATGGGGAAAGAGATTCGCTGCACTGATTATTGATTTTATAATGATAACGTTATTCTTATGGGTAATAATAGCCCTTCTTTATCCGGTTATTGCAATGACCAATTTATTTGCCCTCCTAAATGTGTGGATTCCAATTGCTGCATTTATAATAATCGTATATTTCACTTATTTTGAAGGGAAGTACTGCACTACACCAGGGAAAAATCTTATGAAACTTAAAATTAGAGCGATTAAAGGAGAAATGGGTTATAAAAAAGCTTTAGTTAGGAGTCTATCAAAGATTTTATGGTTGCCTTTAATCGTGGATATGATTATTGGTCTATTTATGAGTAGTCCTAAAAAAAGATTATTGGATAGGCTGGCAAAAACAGAAGTAGTGAGTTTGGATGAAGTAGAACCTCCACTTAAGGTTATGGAGCAATCTACCTCTTAAATTTTTTATAAATATAAGAGTATTATTCAATTTATTAAAAAATAAAGAAGAAAAAAATTATTCCACGATTCTAACTGCTTGTACAGATGGTTTTGCTATTACTTTACCAATGATTATGGTTGCTATTACTGCTATTATGGTAATTATTATTGCATAATAAAGCAAACCCGTAATTCCGCTTCCAGCTTGGAAATACTGTAAAATAAATGCTTTAATAGCTTCATTCCATGCGAGTGCGGCAATTAGTCCAAAGGCAGTTGTCATCAACGTTGCGATAGTTTCCAATACTTGACCTTTCATTTGTTGTGTTTCTTCTTTCATTTTTATCCCCCTTTTCTTAGATGTATGTATATATTTATTTAAATTTACATATAAACTTAATTAAGTACTA
Organism: Methanobacterium sp.; assembly: GCA_021372715.1. Taxonomy (GTDB): domain Archaea; phylum Methanobacteriota; class Methanobacteria; order Methanobacteriales; family Methanobacteriaceae; genus Methanobacterium_A. Next base: position 3,124 of record JAJFTX010000067.1, read on the forward strand.
TTTGGATTTAAGGGAAGTAGTTAAAATTTAGTTTAGTAGAATCATAATTTTAAAAAAACACAATTAAATAAGAATAAATTTAATTGATTATAATTAATTTACAAGTAATGAAGTCTTATTCATATATAGAATAAATATTATGATTATGGTTATTAAATATCTATAAAAATAAATATTAATGGTAATAACATGTTTATGGGCGCATCTACTAAACAAGGAAAAGAAATAGCTAATGAGAGCAGGAAAATTGTAAAATCTCTTATTGATCATAAGACAAAACATTTAAAACCAGAGGAGAGATCGATAGTAGAAAGAATAGTACATTCCACAGCTGATCCAGAATATGCAGATATAACAAAGATGAGCGATGATTTTATAAAAGCGAGTTTAAAATCCATACAGGCAGAGGAAGATATACTAACCGATATAACCATGGTAAAGGCAGGAATCAACTCTTACCCTGGAAAAGTAAAATGTTACATAAACCATGAAAAGACCATAGATATTGCTAAAAAAAAGGGTATTACTCGTGCAGCAGCTGCTATACAGGTAGCTGCCGACCATGATTTTGAAGGCATAGTTGCGGTGGGTAACGCTCCAACAGCACTGTATAAGGTAATAGAATTAGTTAATAATAATGGAATAAAAGTTAAATCAGTAATTGGTGTTCCTGTAGGTTTTGTAGGAGCTACCGAATCTAAAAAAGAACTTACAAATTCAGATATACCCTATTTAATTACAAAGGGACCAAAAGGTGGAACACCTGTTGCGGTGGCTGCTGTAAATTCCCTAATAAATACTGCTAAAGATTAGAAATAATTTTTAATAATCAAATAAAGGAGATAAGATAGTGAGATCCCAAGATCTATTCAAAGAATCGAAGAAATATCTTCCCGGAGGTGTAGATTCTCCGGTAAGAGCTTATGAGCCTTACCCTTTTTTTGCAGAAAGAGCTAACGGCTCACACATCTATGATGTAGATGGGAGAGATTATGTTGATTATTGTCTAGCTTATGGGCCTATGGTATTGGGTCATGCCAATCCTAAGGTAACGGAAGCGGTAAAAGAACAAATTGAGTTAGGTTCAGCATATGGAGTGCCCACAGAAAAAGAGATTGAATTGGCTAAACTGGTAATAAAGAAAGTGCCTTGTGCAGATATGGTAAGATTTGTTAACTCCGGAACAGAAGCCACCATGAGTGCTATAAGATTGGCCAGAGCATATACTGGAAGGAAAAAAATTGTAAAATTTGAAGGATCTTATCATGGTGCTCATGACTATGTACTAGTAAAATCCGGATCAGGAGCTATGGGATTGCCTGATTCACCAGGAGTGCCAGAAGAAACTACAAAAAACACCATACTAATCCCCTTCAATGATTATGATGCTGTCACTCAATTAATAAATAATCAGAAAGAAGATATTGCGGCCATAATAGTCGAACCAGTCATGGGTAATATTGGTTGTATCCCGCCAAAAGAAGGTTATTTAAACTTTTTACGTGAAATAACCAATGATAATAATATAGTTTTAATATTTGATGAAGTTATAACTGGTTTCAGATTGGCAGAAGGAGGAGCCCAGGAATATTATGGTGTAACTCCGGATCTGGTAACGATGGGAAAAATTTTAGGTGGAGGATTCCCTATGGGATCTTTAGCTGGTAAAAAAGAGTATATGGAAATGATTGCCCCATCTGGAAATGTATATCAGGCAGGAACATTTAATGGAAACCCAATATCAGTAAGTGCGGGTTTAGCCACATTAAAACAGCTTAATAATAATTTTTATAAAGAATTAAGTGTTAAAGGTGATTATTTACGTGAGGGAATAACAAATATAATAGATGAACAGGATCTGCAATATCAAATAGCTGGTTTAAGTTCCATGTTCCAACTATACTTCACAAATAGGGAAGTAATGGATTATAATGATGCTAAAACCTCCCACACAGATAGTTTCACCAAATACTTCCATAAACTCATGGATTCTGGTGTTTTTATACCCCCATCCCAGTTTGAATGCTGTTTCATATCACTATCTCATGGTGAAGAAGAGTTAGAACATACATTAGATGCTATTAAACAAGCATTGAAGGATTAATAGAATGGGTTGCAGTATAACTGGTGGAATATTCTAGATCATAAAAAAAAGATCATCATGAAAATCGTTGCTGGAGTCGGTGAGAACAAAAACATAGTGAAAGCATCTCAAAAGGTTAGCTTTCCAGTTCAACTGATAAAATCTGAAGAAGAATTTGCAGAACTTTTTTTCAGTAATAAAGCTCAAGCATATGTTAGGGGCTCCCTAAGCTCTTCAAAATTAATGTTTAAACTTAGAAATCGGAACGAAAACCTCTACCGGGCATCCTTCTTAGAGTTAAAAGGGAATAAATTTTTACTGGCACCTGTAGGAATAGATGAGGGGGATAATCTACTGCAGAAATTGCAGATAATAGATTTATGCGCAGAATTTCTTAAAAAAATTAATATAGATCCAAAAATAGCCATTCTCTCCAGTGGAAGAGCTCAGGATATAGGGAGAAGTCAAAAAATTGATGAATCCATTGCACAAGGAGAATTATTAACTCGCATCATCAAGGATAAATATCAGGTTAAGCATTATTACATATTAATTGAAGAGGCCGTTGCCGATCATATGAATGTAATTCTAGCTCCAGATGGTATCACTGGGAATTTGATCTTCAGATCTCTTATTTTATTGGGATCTGGAAAAAGTCATGGTGCTATTACATTGGGAATTGATAAAATATTCATTGATACATCCAGATCTCTTGATGTTGAAGGTTATGTTAGAGCATTGAACTTTGCAAAATATTTGGCAGAACTACAAAAATAAGTCAAATATAAATTTTCATTTTAATATTTAAATATAAGGATGAAGAATACTTAAGATAAATAACTAATTTTTAGTTCATATTATCACATCGTATTAATTAAGAAACTATAATTTTATAAATAGATAGGAAGTTAAAATGTCACCTTTAAAACCACTATATGCTCTATATGAATGGTACATATCTCGAAATCTCCATTCTGAAAATATGCCCCGGCATGTAGCCATAATAATGGATGGTAATCGAAGATATTCCAGAATACAGGGAGAATTTGATCCCATTGAAGGCCATAAACGTGGCGTTAGTACTCTGGAAAGGGTACTGGACTGGTGTGTAGATTTAGGTATAGAGATAGTCACCGTATATGCTTTTTCCATAGAAAATTTTAAAAGACCCTCCCATGAAGTTGAAGGGCTAATGAAACTGTTTAAACATAATTTTGAAACCATAGCCCAGAATAAGAGGATTCATAAAAATGAAGTGAAATTAAAAGCCGTGGGAAAGTTAGAACTCTTACCTGACGATGTTAGAGAAGCTATAAAAATTGCAGAAGACGTAACCAGTAAATATGATAAAAGACAAGTTAACATTGCAATAGGTTATGACGGACGTTTAGA
>JAJFTX010000094.1 GCA_021372715.1 Methanobacterium sp.
GATGAAAGTCTTATTCATCGAATCAAACCCAGTACCTGCTAAAGAATCTCTAAATATGATGAATAGACCAGCAGGTCCTGTGCGCATGCCTCTGGGATCTTTAAAAGATGAGAACAAAGCACAGCTTAGAAAGGTTCTTCAGGATCTTAAACTACTCTAAATGGGCTTATTCAAACTATTTTTTTTGAATGCTTTTTTTAGAAAAATTCTAAGATATTCCCCTATAAATTCTAATTTTTTTATATAAAAAAATTAACGGAGATACATAACAATGATTGAAGTTGCAGTAACCGGTGCAAGCGGTAGAATGGGTTCGAAAATAATTAAAACCATTCTTAAACAGGAAGATATGGAATTAGTGGCTGCTATTGAGGCTCCTAACACACCATTTGAAGGTAAAGATGTTGGTGAGGTAATAGGTCTCGGAACCATAGGAGTGGTAATTGCATCCGCTGATGATCTCAGAGAAGTATTATTGGATAAAAAGCCAGATGTATTAGTTGATTTTACAATAGCCAACGCTGCAGTTAATACCATTAAAATAACCGCTGAATGTGGAGTTAACCTGGTAATAGGGACTACTGGATTTTCTGATGAACAATTAAATTGGATTAGAAGAACTATCAAAGAAAATAAAGTTAAAGCAGTTATAGCCCCTAACATGGCTGTGGGAGTGAATGTTTTCTTTAAAATATTAAAAGATTTAGCTCCTATCCTAGCAGATTATGATGTAGAGATCATTGAAGCCCACCATAAACATAAAAAAGACGCTCCATCCGGGACTGCGGTGCGGGCTTATGAAATAATTGCCCATGAATTAGGAAGAGACACTAATAAAGTAGGTGTTTACGGACGAAAAGGTCTCGTAGGCGCTAGAACAGAAGACGAGATTGGTGTACACGCTGTTAGGGGTGGAGATATTGTAGGGGATCATACCGTATTATTCGCTGGAGAGGGAGAACGTCTAGAAATAATTCACCGAGCAAATAGCAGGCAATCTTTTGTTAATGGAGTTATAAAGGCAATTAGATATATTATAAATACAGATGAAGGTCAAATTAGTGATATGGGAGATGTTTTAGGTTTAAAATAAAGAAAATATTAAAAAATAGAATAATTATTTATCTAAATAAAATATAGGTTTATAAATAGGTGATAGTATGGTGAATGTAGGAATACTTGGTGCAACTGGTATGGTAGGACAGCGTTTTATTGAATTATTGGGAGATCATCCTGATTTCCAGATAACCGCTCTAACTGCCTCAAAAAGATCTGCTGGTAAAAAATATGAAGACGCAGTAACCTGGTATCTGGATAGTAAGATTCCAGAAGAAGCCCGGGATATTACAGTGGTAGATACTGATCCAGGGGAAGTTAAGGATGTCGATATAGTATTTTCTGCTTTACCTGCTGGAATCGCTCTTGGTGTTGAACCTAAATTTGCAGAGGCCGGTATGATCGTGGCGTCCAACGCAGCCGCTATGCGAATGGAACCGGATGTACCTCTGGTTATCCCGGAAGTAAATCCAGAACATCTGGAGTTGGTGGAATTACAGAAGAAAAACCGTGGTTGGGATGGATTCATCGTAACCAATCCAAACTGTTCCACCATAGCCCTGACCATGACTTTAAAACCATTATATGATGAATTTGATATTGAACGGGTTTACGTGTCAACCATGCAGGCCGTGTCGGGTGCTGGATATGATGGAGTACCTTCCATGGCTATTGTGGATAATCTGGTGCCTTTTATCGGTGAAGAAGAAGAGAAAATGGAAACTGAGACTTTAGAGCTTTTGGGTGATCTTGATGAGGGTTCCATTACTCCTGCTAAATTTGGTGTTAGCACTTCCTGTCATCGGGTGGCGGTGTTAGATGGACATACTGAAGCTGTATTTATTGAAATGGCGGATGATTTCACGGTTGAAGATGTAGATCAATCCTTCAGAGAATTCCAAGGACTTCCACAGAAATTAGATTTATATTCCGCACCGGCAACACCCATAATCGTGAGAGAAGAGGATAATCGACCCCAACCACGCATGGATCGTAATGCTGAGCATGGAATGGCCGTTACTGTCGGAAGGATTAGGAAAGATGAAGCCTTTGGTAACAGTCTCAAATACGTTTTGGTAGGCCATAACACTATCAGAGGAGCTGCAGGAGCTTCAATACTTAATGCGGAGTTAATTAAAGAGATAATGTAGATTTTATCTCTTAAATATTTTATTTTTTCGAAATAATTTTAAATTAGTAGATGCAATTTTATTTTTTTATATTTAATTCATGGGGGGGTTAAATTTGAAAAACGGAAAATATTTACCTATTTTAATAGTGATTATAATTACTCTATTTATTTCAGCTTATTTTTATTGGTTTAATTATTCACCACCAGACGAAAAGGGAATTTCAGTCCCTGTTGAAGGTTATGGAACCACTTATTACGTATCTACATCTGGTGATGATTCAAATTCAGGAACAGTTGAATCACCCTGGCATGATCCTGTAAAATCTGCTCTAAAGCTTAAACCGGGTGATACTCTTATTATTAAAAAAGGAGAATACAGTTTAGCCTCTGCTGATGGACCAATCAGACCATCATCAGGGGTGGATAAAAACTGGATCACCATAAAAGGAGAAAATGGGGCTGTTCTGGTAGGTACAGACAATCTTCAATGTGCCCTGGATATTTCTGGTTGTAGTTACCTTAATATTGACGGATTAGAGATTAAAAGTGATAATACGCAGTTCAGAGATGGAATAACTGCCTCAGGAGATCCGATAAATCAGATAATTATCCAGAACGTATATATACATCATCTAGATGAGTTTGGAATAGATTTAAATGATATAAATAATTTGAGGATTCTTAATTGTAAAATAGAATATTGTGGATATGGAAGTATCGGCGGTCCCCAAGGAAATGCAGGAGGCTGGAGAAATATAATGATTGATAATTGCACCCTATCATATTCTGGTCATTACTATCATGGAGGTGATGGCTCAAAATCTGCTTATGACCGACCTGATGGTTTCGGTATCGAAGCTTCTAAGGGACCCATCACCATACAAAATACCATATCTGAACATAATAAGGGTGATGGTTTGGATTCTAAAGCAGAGAACACCCTCATAAAGAATTGTATTGTGGATAATAATAACTGTGATGGTGTTAAATTATGGGGAACAGGTTCTAGACTTGAAAATAGTCTAATATATGGAAGGGGAGATGGTAATAGTGAACCAACACCCTGGTCACCTATTGTTATCAGTTCTGAAAATGCCAACGCTAACTTTGAAATTGACCATGTAACCGTGGATGACTTTGTAGGTAATAATTACTTAATGCATGTTCAATATGACCATCAACAAACTCCTATTAAGTTAACCGTGAAAAATTCCATATTGAGTGGAAGAGGAGATTCATCTCCTATCTTTTTAGCCAGTTCAGTGCAGTATACCTTTGAAAACAATTTATTTTTTATATTAAAAAGTTCATTCGTTATTGATATTGGTGGGAAACAAATAACCACTACACAGATAGGAGAACTCGGTCCCGGGAACATATATGACGACCCTAGATTTATAGAAACTGGATTTGGTAGTGTGGGAAATTATAGGCTTCAAAATGGAAGTTCCGCCGGTAATAGAGGTGTAGATTATTCAAAATTGCCCCTAACCTGAATTTAGGTCAGAAATAATTGAAAAAATCATTTTATTAGAAGGATACTTATCAACTAACCTAAAATATATTATAGTATGAGCTATAATTATTATTCAAAATAATTTAATTAGAAGGGTTTAATCTTGAATAAAAAACGATGCTTAAACAACTATTTTAGTGATAAGAGAAATTTAAATATCATCATAGTAATATTTAGTATTTTATCTATTCTATTTTTTGTTTTAATACCCGGATGTTACGCTGCCGATTTGAATTCATCTAATTCATCAGTTTATACTCAATCAACATCAGATGCAGCTACATATACCTCATCAACCACACCAAATTATACAATCTATATTCTTGATAACACAGTGGGAGGTAATGTCCTAGCAAATCCAGAAATAAGTCAGAACATTCCTAAAACTGATTTAAGTAATCAAATATTTGAGATGACTAAACAAGGTTCTGTAGTAGTTAAATTAGGTAACGTTAATGGGCCTAAATTGCTTATATCTGCGGGAATTCATGGGAATGAGGAAGAAGCGAATATAGCTGTCATGAAATATTTAGAATATGTTAAAGATCTGAATTTTAACGGTACATTATACGTTGTTCCTTTCGATATCCCCATAGACACTGCTTTAAACTCTCGTATTTATAATGGTCAGGACCCCAATCGGATTGCTAACATCAGTGGAACACCTGGTTGGAATATAGTGAAATTCGCACAAACAGAGGGAATAGAATATCTGCTTGATGTACATTCTGGTGGTGGCGTATATTCTACTGGTTTAATTTATATAAACTCACCAGCTACCCAAACCATAAAGGAAAAAAACTGGACTAATTATATCAAATCTCAAACAGGTTGTTACATTTCTACTGATTCGGCTGATAGTCCAGGTATGATACGTAATTATGCAAATAGTAAAGGAATTAATAGTATAACAATAGAAGTTGAAAGAGATAATATACCAACAGCTACAGCTGCTGAAACAGAATTTAAATTAATAATAGCAGCTGCTCAGTACTTGGGTTTCCCAGGATATAATCCTACCCCTACTCCCACTCCTTCTACTGTTACTATGTCTCAGTTGGCTTCTGCTGCAGCTACCGTTAAAAGTTATTATGAGAGTAATAAAATTTTACCTGACTCAGTTACTATAAACAACCAATCAGTATCTATGTCTTCATTTTTATATCTTTTAGCGACTGCAACTATACAAGCAAACAGCGGCTCGTCAGCAGCAATAAGTTTAAAAACTGTTAATACCCCTACCTACCCATCTGGAACTATAAAAACAGGTAATATTTATAAATCAGAGTTTATTTCCATGGCACAGAACATCCTATCCTATATCTCAACCAACAACAGAGCACCAGACAATATATCATGTTCCCTGGGAAACATGAACTTCAGCAAAGTAGTATACATGTATAGTAAAATTATTAACTACTATAAAACCTACAACCGACTTCCTAACTACGTATCTATGTAAAAATGGTTTGAGCTAAACTTTTAATGACATATTGTAGCCTTAAATAGTAGGTCATATTTATTACTTAGATTAAGGTGATGAAACCGAAGATGGGGGCAATAGGAAAGTTTAAAAGGTGATAAATACATAATACTTTATAGTGGTACGATGGCGTTGTTGAAGGACAATGATAGTGAACAATTAAGGCAGTTGGTTAAAGCTTGTCTTTTGGAGATAAGCAAACTGAAGATCGACCTTAAAAAATGTCAAAAAGAAACATCCCGATCAGGTGATACTGATGCGGCTGTGAATATAATTAAAGAGGATGCCCAGATAAAACTACTGGAAAAAGAAAAAGAGATTAATGACCTGCAGGAACTATTAAATAAAAAAAATAAAAAATTAGAAGAGTTAGAGATAATTAAATATCATTTCAATGCTCTTACAGCAAAACCAAAGAAAGATTTAACCTCTTTTCAATCCCAAGTATATCAACTTTTACCAGAAGAAGAAAACACAATAGAAAATCTTTATGCCCATATAACTGAAATAGGCTTCAGCGAACTATCCCATGAAAACTTCGAACATGTTTTACATAACCTTGAAAGAAAAGGTTATTTTAAATCTTATACCACTGATAATAAAAATTACTGGAAGAAACTGGACAAATAATCATTTTTTTTGTTAAACATTATTTTTAAGAGGAATTCTATTTCCCTCAGCTTAATTAAGGGTAATTTTTCAATAATCTTTGTTGTTTAGGATGTTTTATTGGATTATAGATTTCTGATTTAATTTGTAATGAATGTCATTCATCCCCCTATACACAAACTATTTATAGAACCTCTAACCCATCGATAAATTACTGTATAAAAAGAGGTGATTAATGTGGCACAATTAGGTGGCCAAGGCCAACCAGTTTTAATATTACCGGAAGGCACTAACAGATTTTTAGGAAGAGACGCTCAAAGAATGAACATATTAGCAGGTAAAGTTTTAGCAGAAACCGTAAGAACTACTTTAGGACCTAAGGGAATGGATAAAATGCTTGTAGACTCCCTGGGAGACATAGTAGTTACCAACGACGGAGTAACCATACTCAAAGAAATGGACATCGAACATCCAGCTGCAAAAATGCTGGTAGAAGTAGCAAAAACCCAGGAAGACGAAGTGGGAGACGGAACTACCACAGCCGTTATTATAGCTGGGGAACTACTCAAAAAAGCTGAAAACTTATTGGATCAGGATATTCACCCAACCATCGTATCCATGGGATACCGACAAGCTGCAGAGAAAGCACAGGAAATATTAAATGTAATATCCATTGACGCTGAAGACCGTGACACTCTCCTGAAAGTAGCTATGACCGCTATGACAGGTAAAGGAACCGAAAAAGCCAGAGAACCACTGGCTGAATTAGTGGTTGGAGCTGTTAAACAGGTGGAAGAAGATGGTGACATCGACCAAGATAGCATAAAAATCGAGAAAAAAGACGGAGCTACCATAGACGACTCCACCCTGGTACAAGGTGTAATCATTGACAAAGAAAGAGTACACCCTGGAATGCCTAAAAAAATAGAAGACGCAAGAATAGCACTACTCAACAGTGCAATCGAAGTTAAAGAAACAGAAGTGGATGCAGAGATAAGAATCACCGATCCAGCACAAATGCAAGCCTTCATTGAACAGGAAGAAGGAATGATCAAGGAAATGGTGGACAAAATCGCAGACGCTGGAGCAAATGTCCTATTCTGTCAGAAAGGTATCGACGATTTAGCCCAGCATTACCTGGCTAAAGCAGGTATAATGGCTGTTCGTAGAATTAAAAAATCAGATATGGAAAAACTTGCCAAAGCTACCCAGGCTAAAGTAGTAACCAACATCGAAGATTTAACCCTGGAAGACCTTGGAGAAGCCGGATTAGTACATGAGAGGAAAATCTCCGGAGAAGACATGATATTTGTGGAAGGATGCAAGGATCCTAAAGCAGTAACCCTTCTGGTTCGAGGTTCCACTGAACACGTGGTTGATGAAATAGAAAGAGCAGTTGAAGACGCCATAGGCGTGGTATCAGCCACAGTAGAAGATGGTAAAGTTGTAGCTGGTGGTGGAGCAGCAGAAATAGCCATAGCCAAAGGACTGAAAGATTACGCTGACACCATAAGTGGAAGAGAACAGCTAGCTGTAGCAGCCTTTGCAGAAGCAATGGAAGTTGTACCAAAAACCCTTGCAGAAAACGCAGGTCTAGACAGCATCGACTCCCTGGTGGATCTGAGAGCTGCCCATGAAAAATCTATTTACATGGGACTGGACGTATTTAAAGGCGAAGTAAGGGACATGTACCGTGCTGGTGTAATTGAACCTCACCGAGTCAAAAAACAGGCCATCCAATCCGCAGCTGAAGCAGCTGAAATGATTCTAAGAATCGATGATGTAATCGCTTCCAGCGGAGCTGGCAGACCAGGACCTGAAGATATGGAAGGTATGCCCCCAGGTATGGGTGGAATGCCCCCAATGATGTAAAAGAATAATTTTTAAGGAAATATTTTAAATTTCCCTAAATATTTTTTTTTAACTTATTTTTTTAAATTTTTAATTTTTATTTTACAAATCAAATGAATAAAAACCATAAGGTTAAACAATGTCTATTCTAAAAAGAAACTCTAAGAAAAATTTTGAGGAATTAGAGCCTAAAGAAGCGTTTATTCGAATTGAGAAACACCGTGATGATCAAGATTTCGTGGTCTTGGATGTGCGTACCCCTGGAGAATACCAGGCAGAACATC
>JAJFTX010000128.1 GCA_021372715.1 Methanobacterium sp.
ACTGGTGACGTCGCATACGCTGCAAAACACGCAGAAGTTATACACATGGGTACTTACCTCCCTGTCCGAAGGGCAAGAGGAGAAAACGAACCAGGAGGAATTGCATTCGGATTCCTGGCTGACATAATTCAGACTCCAAGACAATACCCAGACGACATAGTAAGACAAACCTTAGAAGTAGTTGCAGCTGGAGCAATGATGTACGACCAGATCTGGCTAGGATCATACATGTCTGGTGGTGTAGGATTCACCCAGTACGCAACAGCAGCATACACTGACAACATACTGGACGACTTCACCTACTTTGGTAAAGAGTACGTGGAAGACAAATTCGGTATTACCGAAGCACCTAACACCATGGACACCGTTCTGGATGTTGCTTCAGAAGTTACCTTCTACGGACTGGAACAGTACGAAGAATACCCATCACTACTTGAAGATCAGTTTGGAGGATCACAGAGAGCAGCCGTAGCAGCTGCAGCATCTGCATGTTCCACTGGTTTCGCAACTGGAAACGCCCAAACTGCTCTAAGCGGATGGTACCTCTCCATGTACCTACACAAAGAACAGCACAGCCGACTTGGATTCTATGGTTACGACCTTCAGGACCAGTGTGGTGCTTCCAACGTGTTCTCAATTCGAGGAGACGAAGGACTGCCAACTGAACTGAGAGGAGCTAACTATCCAAACTACGCAATGAATGTAGGTCACCAGGGAGAATACGCAGGTATATCCCAGTCTGCACACTCAGCCCGTGGAGACGCCTTTGTGCTTAACCCACTGGTTAAAATCGCATTTGCAGACAGTAACTTGACCTTCGACTTTGCAGAAGTACGTGCTCAGTTTGCTAAAGGTGCACTGCGAGAATTTGAACCAGCCGGAGAAAGAGCTCTTATCTCTCCAGCAAAATAAATAGGTGTTACGCAAACACCTATTTTTTTTATTTTATTTAAAAATAAGGAGGAAATTATATGGCAGACCCTATAATAGCAGGATTAGGTGTTGCAGCTTTAATGGGTGCTGCTGCAACTATTGCAGGAGCTGCAGAGGACCTGGAATCAGATGTTGGTTCTATGAGTAACCCTAACTCACAGGTTCAGCTTGCACCACAGATGGGCCATTTGCACAGAATCTTTAACAAGGCTATTTCCGGAGAACCAGTACAGATGGGTACCATGGCCGGAGTAGCAGGTTCTATAGCATTTGTATTTATGAGCTCATTACACCTACCAATCATTATGTCAATAGCAGGAGGAGCAGCCATAGCCGCATTGGTTCATGCAGCATATGCAACTACATCATATTTAGGAAGAACTGTAAGTATGGCACAATTTGGACAACCATTATTCCTTGATGTAGTATATCAACACTTAGGACCAATAGCTGGCCACGGATTTATAGTAACATTCTCAATAGTAGGATTATCATATCTAATGACCTTACCAATTCAAGGTTTTGCACATCCATTTGCACTGCCATTCCTGGCGGTACTCTGGGGAATTACCATAGGTGCTATAGGTTCATCTACAGGAGATGTTCACTACGGTGCTGAAAGGGAGTACCAACAATATCCATTTGGTGGAGGTATTCCAGTAGCAATTCACGGTGACATCACCACTAAAGCAGAACTGGGAGCCAGAAACTCCATAGATGTAGTACATTTCTGTGCTAAATATGGTGGACCAGTAACCGGATTCGCTTTTGGAATGATAGTATTCTTAAGTTTCTGGAGTACAGTAGTCGGAGGAATGCTCGGACCAGGTAACACCGCATTAACCGTGGGTACAGGAATTCTATTCGTGATAATCATACTACTAATAATAATAAACAACAGAATAGAAGTATTTGCCAGAAACAAATACGGACCATATAAGGAATAATTAAGGAGGTTTAATGATGGACCCATTATTATTAATCGGTGCTATAACCGTTGGAGGAGTCCTGATTGGTGGAGGTGTACACTTCATACCAGTAGGTGGTGCTCCAGCAGCTATAGCAACAGCAACAGGCGTAGGAACGGGTACCGCAATGCTAGCAGCAGGTAGTGGTATGACCGGACTTATTACAGCAGCAGCGGCCACAGGATCTCCACTCTGGTTAGTACTGCTAGCTGGTGCAGCCGGTGCAGCTTTAATGATCGGTATCACTATGCTGGTAGGTAACTGGGTTTATGTGTGGGGTGTAGGAACCGTACCAGTTTCTGCTAAAGTTACCAAAGATCCTATTACTGGACTTGAACAAGAAAAATTTGTAACCCCCGGAACAGAAGGACATGGAATACCCACCGTATGTTTTGTAAGCGGAATAATCGGTGGACTGTTAGGTGGAATCGGAGGAGGATTAATTTATTACTACATCTACAATGGATTAGTAACATTACCTGCCTACGCATTACTACCGGGACAAACAATATCCGTATCCGCAGCAATGATGGCTGGAATATTCGCATTAGCAGTGTTCTTCGTTAATGCAGTTATTGCATCATACAACATAGGTGGAACCATTGAAGGATTCCATGACCCTAAATTCAAAAGATTACCTAGAGGTGTCTTAGGATGTATCGTAGCATCTATAGTGATAGGAATTGTAGGGATACTACTACTTCAAGGAGGTGTGGTCTAAATGTCAGTCGCAGCAGGAGGAGGTGGAACATCCTCTATAGACCCTAAACAGACTTTAGCATTAGGATTAATCGGTGGTCTTGTTGGAATATACTTAGTACCATTCGTCCCAATATTAGGACCATTATTCGGAGCATTAGGAGCAGTTTGCGCCATTATATGGGGTGCTGATGCCATAGCCCGAGTAGCTAGTTATGGATTAGGTACTGGTGTGCCTTCCATAGGATACATGTCCCTGGCCATAGGTGTCGTAGGATCCCTTGCAGGGATAGCTGGAGCCGTAATGTTCGGATCTAGTAGTGTTCTTATAGGCCCCATATTTGGAGTAGTCTTAGCCATGATCGTAGGTGCCGTAGTTGCCCTGGTCGGAACAAAAGTTTTGAAGATGAAAATACCTATCCTGGTAAGATGTACTGTAGAACTATCCGGTGCTGCAGCAATATCTGTAATCGGATTTTCAGCAGCCATAGCTGGAAGCATAGGCATGTCAGCTATACTAACTACCGTGGTCGCTACTGGATTTATAGGATTATTATTCATCCTGAACACCATGGCTATACAGCATCCATTCAACGCATGTTTAGGACCACAAGAAGATAGAAGCAGAACACTCAAACTAGCCGCTTCAACGGCATTCATGGCCATGGCCATAGTTGGTATACTGGGAATCGGTGTCTCCAAAGTATGGTGGGTAATAGCCATAATCGGCGCAATAGCCTGGTTCATATCAATCAGCGCATTTATCCAATCATCAGCAGAAAACGCTGCATCAGTTAAATGGTCTGGTTTATGGCCTGAAGAGGAGATGTAAGGAGGAATCAAAATGGCAGAAATGTTACCTTTAATACAAATTGCTCCTGAATCCAATTTAACCCTTGACCCCTCCACAGGTATGCTGGGAGCAGCTATGAAAGGAGCTGTGTTAGTATCCCTAGATGGAGTGAATGAACAATTAAATGAATTAGAGATTGCAGTAGAAGATATATACACTTCCCTGGATCCCACCACTGTAGGTCCTGATTCCTACCCAGGAAGAGAAGGAACGTACATTACAGCAGGTAAACTAACTAATATGGTGTACGGATTCATAGTGGGAATGATTCTACTGGTCGCACTATTCTTATAGGAGGTGTTAAAGTTGGCTGAGAAAAAATCACCAGCAGAAGGATGGCCGGTAATAAATGGGGACTACGTAGTAGGAGACCCAGAAAGTCCTGTTGCCGCAGCAACACTGGCTTCTCACATAGAACAGATACCAGTGGATGCCGGAGCAGCCATAGCCGGACCATGTAAAACCGAAAACCTCGGAATCGAAAAGATGATGGCAAACCTGATATCCAATCCTAACATAAGATTCCTGGTCCTCTGTGGATCAGAAGTTCAGGGACATATCACAGGTCAGAGTATAGAAGCACTTCACGCCAATGGAGTTGACCCAGAAAAAAGAAAAATAGTAGATGCTACTGGGGCAATTCCTTTCATTGAAAACATACCAGATGAAGGAATCGAAAGATTCCAGCAGCAACTGGAAATAGTGAGTATCATTGACACAGAAGATGCCGCAGCTATACAATCCAAAATCAAAGAGTGCATAGAGAAAGATCCCGGAGCATTCGAAGAAGAAGCAATGGTCGTCGAAGTTGAAGAAGGCGGCGATGAAGAAGAAGAAGGTGAAGCAGTACCACCTGTAGCCCCAGAAACAGCACTGCTAGAAGCAAGAATGAGAAATATCCAAACCCAGGTTAAATCAATCGGTGGTTTAAACAGGATATTCGCTGGTATGTATTCCGGAAAAGTTCAGGGAATAGTGGTTGGCTTAGCCTTCACACTAGTCATTGGAACAATACTACTCTTGAAATAGGGGGTTTTATAGTATGTTAATATCAAATAAACCTAACATTAGAGGCATTAGAAAAGTAGCAGCAGATGTAAAATACCGAGCTCAACTGATAGGTAGAGATCAAAGGTTATTCGCCGGACTTATAGCTACCCGTATATACGGTGTAACAGTAGGTTTCATACTGGCACTAATCTTAGTTGCTCCCTTCGCTATCTGGAGGATTTTCTTCTAGGAGGATGATAAAATGGCAGATGAAGATAAAGATATAATACCAACCGTTATTGTCCCTACAGAAGCATTCAACCAAGCTAATGAACGATTGGATGACATGGAAGACAAAGTAGAGTTCACTTGGGGTGAAGTCAATCAGCGAATGGGTCAACAAATAGGTAGAGATATTGGTATTTTATATGGAATAATAATAGGACTGATAATCCTATTTGTGGCATTCAAAGTGGTTAAGGTAGGAGCAATCCTATCAGCCTTTAGTGGAATCTAATAGTTAGGAGGTTTATGTATGTTTAGATTTGACAAAGAACAAGTTGTTTTAGATATAGCTGGCGTCAAATGTGGAGGACAGCCAGGAGAGTATCCAACTGTTTTAGCAGGTACCATATTTTATGGTGGACACAAAATAATTGAAGATGAAAAGGCAGGTGTATTCGACGCAGAAGCAGCACAGAGCCTAATGAAAACACAGGAAGAGATGTCTGACACAACAGGTAACCCACACTGGGTACACACCTTCGGACAAACGCCAGAAGCTATAGTTAAATATCTGGAGTTTGTTGGAGAACATTCCGACAACCCCTTCCTCATAGACTCAACATCAGCAGAAGCAAGAATAGCCGGAGCAAAATACGCGACAGAAGTAGGATTAGCTGACAGAGCAATCTACAACTCCATAAACATGGCAGCAGAAGCTGAAGAAATAGTTGAAGTAGGTAAAACTGATTTATCCGCTTCAATTGTTCTTGGTTTCAACGCTATGGATATGACACCCCAGGGTAAATTAGACATCTGGGAAAACGGTGGAAGCGTACTGGACAAAGGTCTGTTAGAAATGGCGGCTGAATCCGGTATTGACAAGCCATTAATGGATGTTGCAGTTACTCCATTAGGTCAGGGTGCAGGACCAGCAGTCAGAGCATCCTTCATGCAGAAAGCTAAATGGGGATACCCATCAGGTGCAGGTATACATAACGTACCATCAGCATGGGACTGGATGAGAAACTACAAAAAATCTACGGAAAAAGGTGGAATGGGACACCCAGAAGCATGGCCAGTAGCAGACGTAGGATCCAACCTGATCATGCAAATGGCAGGAGGAGACTTCGTTCTCATAGGACCTATCGAAAACTGTGAAATGGCATTCCCAGCATGTGCAATGTGTGATATATTCCTTGCAGAAGCTGCTAAAGACCTTGGAACAGAAATGGTCGAAGAACACCCATTCTTCAAACTGTTATAAGACAGTAAAAAAAACAAGGCGATTTCTATCGCCTAAAAATCTTTTTTTTATTTTATTTTTATTTTAAACCTACAACCATTCCTATTTCATTTTTAATATCGTAATACAATTTGCTCATTTTAGACATAAACTTATGATGGTTTAAAATTGAGGACTATTTATAATCAATAACAATATGCCGATTATAAGATGGTTGCAGATTAAGAATTAATTTTTAGGTAAATGGAAGATTTTCCGGTGATATTTTGTTTGAAATAATAATGTTGATCATCGCATTGGTGATTTCCCTAATAATAGTGGTTAAATCTGCTGATGTCTTTGTGGATAATCTGGTGGATATAGGAGCAGCATTAGGCATCTCTCAAATTATATTAGGTGTTACTGCATCGGCTATAGGAACATCCCTACCAGAATTTGGATCTGCATTAATAGCTACTTTATCTGGTAGTGTGGATATTGGTGTAGGTACCGTTATCGGTTCAAATATCTGGAATATTGCTGGAATACTGGGAATCTCTGCCACAGTTGCCGGAGTAATTAGAACCAATAAGGAGGGTTTGAACCGTGATTGGCTGATGACTTTAATCACTGGATTGATACTTCTGTTCTTCATGTTCTTTGGGGATATCAATTGGGTCGCATCAATAGTGATGGTAATCGCATATTCTATCTATCTATGGTTGCTTATAAAAAGCGAAAGAGGAAAGAATCAAGAAGATGCGGTTAAAGATGAAAAAGATAATAAGGATGATTATCCATCAGGAGTTCAATTTAAACAGGATAAAAAATCAATTAATAAAAAAACTATAGGATTCGTGATAGTAGGATTGTTAGGATTAATTGTTGGGTGTAGATTATTGGTTTTCAGTGCAGTGGAACTGGCCAGCATCGCAGGTATACCTGAGATGATCATGGGATTATTCACCCTGGCCATCGGTACCAGTATACCGGAACTGGTGGTCACCTTATCCTCTGCTATGAAGGGTTTGCATGATCTTTCCATCGGAACAGTTTTGGGTAGTAACACATTCAATATTCTCATTGGGATTGGAATCCCTGCTCTGATAATGCAGGTACCAGTAGAACCCTTGTCCCTATCTTTCGATGCACCTGTGATGATCCTAACTACCATATTATTAATGGTTCTTATCCGAATGGGTAAAATGAAATTAAATAGGATAGGGGGTATAATATTAATTGCAACCTACGTATCCTATGCAATATTTAGAATATTCATATTTCCATAGGGTTGAAAAAAATGTATGAAAAAATATTGGTCGCAACCATGGGCGAATACATGGATGATATAATAGAGCACACCTTGAATATCTTAACCGATAATCCGGTAGAAATAATAGGATTATATGTGGTGGAAACTTCCGTACCCTTCCTTACTCCAAAGAAGGTTAAAGAAATGATGGTTGCCGAGCTTCGCAGTAAAGGTGAAGAAATACTGGATAGCTTAGCACAGGAATTCCAATCCCCCACTCATTACATGGTAAATTTCAGGAAAGTGCTGTTAGAAGGTAGTCCCGCTGATGAAATCGTGAATTTAGCAGAAAATGAGAAGGTGGATTTAATAATTTTAGGAACTGGTAAGAACATCGTTGACAAAAAATTGTTGGGAAGTGTTTCTGAAAAGGTTGTTCATTCGGCTCCTTGCACCATATTATTAGTAAGAACAAGTTAAAGAATTATTCAAATTTATTTTAATTAAAAAAAGAGCTTATTTATTCAATAAACTTATTTTATTTAATCTTATTTTTGATTTTTATTGATAAAAATTATAGGTAACAGAATTATCATAATCTTTATATTAATTTCCATTAAACCTAATATTGAACAAGTTCATTTCGGAGGTTATTCCTTGTCCCCTTTTAAGAAAATATTTAGTAGAAGTCCAAAGCCAGTCATGGCCAAAAGCAGATTCGTTGGTTTTGATGATATAAAATATAATCCCTACAGTGTGAAGAAAAGAGTTGGTGCCGGTATAACCATGACACCAGATGTTTATTACATCGTTGCATCAGTGGAATTGGGAAACACCACCACTAAATGTATCCTCACCGCCACCAATTTAAGGGATAGTCACACCTATCTCATAGATAAAACCGTTAAAATGACCAGAGATATCCGCCCACCAAAAGAAGGGGAGAAAGTCTTTGGAGAAACGGTATGGGAAGTAGAACTCACCAAGGAATCAGTTTCTGAAATGGTAAGAGATACCATTATAGAATCAGTTAAAAAGGCTAATTTAGATATAGATGAGGATTTGGATTTCGTTGTCCGTTCTACAGGAGTCACAGCGGGATTTGCCTCCCCAGATGAAGTAGGTGAACTGATCATTGCCCTGGCCAATGGTTGTCTTGATGCTGGCATACCTCCACGTAAGATGTCACCTGCTATGTCTGTGGATAATTTCCCTGAACGTCTTCAGAGCTATACCTTACTCGATCAGGTGATGTTTGATGGTGCAGTGGTAAGTGTAGTACCTCCCACTGGTAAAGTGGTTGTGGCCAATGAAATGGAGGGGGAACTGGTAACTGCAGGTATTAAAGCAGGTGCTAAATGGACTGATATTGACTATAGGAATCCAGTTGTCTCCATGGACTTCGGAACAACCCTGGCTGGTAGAATAACCAATGCAGATGAACCATATGCACGTACTGTAGGAAATTTCTGCGGACTGGCCGGTGCCGTATCTGATGCCATCATTAGAGGTACTGAAAAGGTTGATAAAAGGGGTGGTGCAGCACTGGATCTTTACAATAGGGATATATTAAAAAAGGCAGATTGGAAGGTTGCTAAGAAATATGCTGAAAAGATCCATGAATATGTAGACATCAGAAAAGTACCAGAAGGTAGGGAAAGATTCGGAACCGTACCGGTAGATCCTGAAGCAGCATATAATGCTGGGACAACACTCATTGGGTGTGATATAGGGGAAAATGGAGATCAGATACCTCAACTAACTGAAATGGGTCATCAAATATTCCAGGAAACAGATATGCATACATTATTTGCTACCCTGGATCATGTTAGTGCTTTGATAGTTAAAAGGTTACTAGATGAAGCAATTGATGAAAATGTCATAGCTGAAGGCTCTGTTCTAGGTGTAACTGGTAGAGCTGGTATTACGGGGAGAAAACCGAATTTAATACTGGAGTATACTAAGGATTACTTCAAGGGTGTTTTATTCGTTTCAGATGCGTTGGCTTTAGGTGCTGCAGTAATGGCTCGATGTATGAACTCTATGGGAACACCTAAAGTTCCATTAGGGGGTAAACAGGGTGGACCTTGTATTTTGGGTAAAAGAAAGAAATTACAGGCAGATAAGGGTCGTTTAAGTTACTAATTGATTTAAATTTTTTTTCATTTTTATTATGAGATTGATATTATGAATACCGCAGTAATCATGGCGGGGGGAAAAGGGACCCGAATGAAATCAGCGTCTGAAAAACCCCTCATTATGATAAGGGGAAAACCCATGATTCAATATGTTCATGATGCTGCTTCTAAATCTGTTGAATTGGATAGGGTAGTAGTAGCCACCAGTAAGCATACACCCCATACTACAGAATTTTGTAGAAAAAAAGGTTATAGAGTTATTGAAACGCCAGGTGAAGGTTACGTGGAAGATTTAGGTTACATAATAACTAATTTACCTGTTAATCAATCCCATAATGAGGAAATATCATCTGTTATGGAAGATGAAATTCTGGTTACCATTACTTCTGATCTGCCTTTTATTTGTAATGATATTTTAGATGAGGTTATTAGGGAATATAAAAATTGCGGAAAACCTTCCATGTGTGTTGCTGTACCAGTGGAATTTTTCACTGAAAATAATTTAAAACCCCATATGGTACTGGGGGATATAGTCCCTTCAGGATTAAATATATTAAGAAGAAACAACAATCAACAAGATGAGGAAGTATTAGAACTGAGGAAATTTGAACTAGCCTTAAATATTAATAGTCCAGAAGATCTAATATCCTTAGAGAAATATTTAAGTAAATCTTAAACAGGCTTAAAAAATTAGGTGATGTAGATGGTAGAAGAACGTAAACTAATAAAAGGGGAAGAGAAAGTCTGGAGCGAAATAAAAGGATATCAGGTAGCAACAAATAACGCTAGGATACTTGGGGAGTTAGATGAACTAATAATAAACGGAAAGACTGGTAAAATAACTGATGTTGTTATAAAAGTAGATAAAGGCCGAAACGTCAACGTAAAAGGCGCTAAAAAGAAAGGTGATACTTTACTGGTTCCTTTTGGTAAAGTGGAAAAAGTCGGTGAATTCATCATCATCACCGAATAAAAAAATCCATTATATTTTTAATTTACTTTTCTAATTATCTTAAGCAGTTTTATCTTATTTTAGATTGTTATCTATTTTTTGTATTGAATTAGAAATTATCTGATTATTAAGAATTTGGATTTTTTGATTATGAATTTTGATTTCTAATCAATATTTATATTTTTTATATTTGAAGTTTGAACTGCTCTTTGAATTTTCAAATCCAAAAATGATAAAGATATTAAAATTTAAATTAAATTTTAAGATTAATTTTTTAAAGTATTATATTCGGATAAAAAAAATGATTGACCGAAATAATGAGGATGGAAGGAAAATAACTAAATTAATGTTTTTAGTTATTATTCTGATTCTTTTAATTATCATTTTAATTGGATTTTTAATTCGAAATTCACATATTTATAAATAATTAATTCATTTTAAGGAGATTTTATATACAAAAAAAAGATCAAGAAAATGTGCTAATAGGAGATATTCAACCGTTCCAATTAGAAAAGTGGAAAAAGTCGGTGAATTCAAATATTTATCTGTAATTTATACCAAGAAATATGAATGTCAATACAATAACGAAAAAGATTATTAATTCAGGAGATAAATCTAAAGAAATTTCATTTCGTGTTAAAAAGTTCCGAATGAAAAACTGGTTGTTCAACTGAACCCAAATGAAGACTCCTGCGATAATAGAGTTGATCCTTAATCTTTTCTTTTCCTTCTGAATGGAATAGTATTCTTCTTCAAAATCAGCTTCTGCTTTAGAGCCTAACCAGCCCGAACCTAATTTATATACTTGAGGTATGTGTATAACTTTTTTATACTTCTCTCTGTATTTATAGGCGGCTTTACGCCAGCTATCCCGTTTAGATTCCTTACTACAATTCTTTGTATCGGGATGGCAGTACTTTTGGTTGGGTGATCTCACTATAAATGGATCGCCACACCAATTACAATACCTTATTTGAGAAAATTGTCTATGCATAATACACCAATATCCATGATTTTATTTCCACTTATATTTAGTTATTATGTATAGGCCAAAAAATAAGAATAATAAAAAAAATAGGATGTTATCTCAAGAATAAATACCAGACTAGCAATATCACAACTATAAGTACTCCTATTCCTGCAGAAGCATAAGCTGCTAAAAAAGTTTTTGAATCTAAACGAATTCTTTTCATCATTTTTAATCCCCCCTTTAAATTGCCATCAAACATTATCCGATATGTTATTGGTTAATAAATAATGACCTCATTATTAACCATCATAATTTTATGTCTAAAAGTAGAAAATAGTATTATTACATCCCTGAGCAATATTATCCTAAATTGAAAACCCCGTTAATTCAAAATAAAAAAAAGGATTAAAAAAAATTAAGTTTGCATATTTAAAAAATTGACCTATTCATCCATAGAAGGGATGTTCTGCACTATCTTTCTTATCCAGGATTTCTTTGATGGATGGTTCCTCTTTAATAGCTCTTTTTATGGCTAATTTGGTGGCTTCATAGTTGTACTGGTAAATTTTATCATTGTCCTCTGCGGCGGGATGTATGAATACTCCCACTATTATACAGAGATCTTCCACGTTTTCTTGAGGTATGATCCCTTCTTCCACGCTATCTGCTACAGCCATGGCCACTGATTTCTGGGCAGGTCCGAAGTTACGCACAGCATCATCCATTCCCCTGATTGTGACTTTAGGCACGATCATGGTAATGGGTTTGCACACCAGATTTGGAGCAATCACTGCAAACAGGGGTGTATGTTTTTCCACCTGATTGGTCAAGGAAACCGCGAAGGCCTGGCCCACCGGTCCGGATTTATCTCCAATTAACAAATCGATATGTGCCACTTCATTTCCTTCGCCCACCAATGCTTCTCCATTTAGGTACATATAAACACCTCTTTTTTTATTAATTTATTCCCTCAATTATAATTAAAAAATAAAAATATATAAGGCCCCTACATGCCCTGTAAACTTAGATCTAGCATTCTTTTGGTTTCCGCTGCTAGTTCAGGAGGTAAACCAGTGATATCCATGCTGAGGAATCCTCTCACGATCATGGAAGCTGCTTCTTCTTCAGTAAAACCACGGGACATGAGATATAAAACCTCTTCTTCAGCTATTTTACCTACAGCTGCTTCGTGTGATAATTCCAGGTTGGTTGCACTACCTTCCAGTTCAGGTACTGAGTATATCATGGATTCATCGGATAATACCAGTCCCATGCACTCAAGATGGCCTTTAACTTCCTGTGATTGCCCGGCTAAATGTCCACGGGTGTATAATTGGGATTGATCCTTAGAAACCGCTCGGGTTATCATCTCTGCACTTGAATTTTTTCCGGTCAATATGGCCCTAGTACCGGTGTCCATGATTGAATCTTTCTGACCGCCCATGATGGATTGAAAGAGGACTCTGGAGTTTTCTCCCTTACAGTAAGCGGTGGGATAGGATTGGATGGTTTTAACTGGGCTGGTGAGAATGTAGTTGTTGATGTAGGTTGCATCATCATCGAGGACTATGCCGGTTCGGGGTCTTACTTCTACTTGTTCGGCCCAGTTATGGACCATGGTGAAGGTGATTTTAGCTCCTTTTTTTATGTAGAATTCGGATACACCAATATGCAGAGCTGATTGTACATCTGAACCAGTGGAACAGCCAGTAATAATATGTAGTTCTGAATTCTCCTCAGCAACCACAATATTATGAGCGGTCTGTCTGACATTTTGGTCTCCTATGAACATACAGGCTTGAATTGGAAATACTTCTTTGGTTCCAGGTAAAGAACGTATAAAGTAACCTCCCGGTTCACCTAAAGCAGCTTCTGCTGTGTATTTATCGGTGTCAACACTCACAGCGTTCCACATGTAATCTTTTAACCAGTTATATTTATCCATAGCTTGTTGAATGCCCATCATCTCGATGTTCTGACTGGAACAGGTGGAACATATTTTGGACTGATCTAATTGCATGAACGAACCAACTCTACCCTCACCAGTAGGATCTACACCTACTTTGAGTAATGAGTTCTTTGTTTTTTGGGGAAGTTCCTCCAAGGATTCTATCTCTTCATGTTCTCCAGTTTCTTCTCTTTCAAATTTTTCCAGTTCGATGTCTTTACCTAATGCGGCTTTCTTCTCTTTAGCCTTTTTAGCTTTTTCTTTCAGTGTATTGGATTGCAACATTCAACACATCCTTTAAATCCTTCTTTTCGAACATCTTCTAAAATTTCAGCGGGATTTCCTGAACAGGCTATTTTACCATCCATAAGCACATGGGCACTATCTGCATTTACGAAGTTAAGAATGTAGCCTAAATGGGTTATAAGAAGACCTGATTTTTCTCTTAATCCTGGTTTTTTCTCTTTATCCAATAATACGTTGATTTCTTCAGATAGGAGCTCCACATTTTCAATATCCACTCCGGAGTCCGGTTCATCAAACATGATAAAATCAGGTTCCTGTGCTAAAAGCTGTAATATTTCAGATCTTTTCACTTCCCCTCCAGAGAAACCCAAGTTCACATCTCTTTCCAGGAATCGTTCATCGAATTTAAGTTTTTTAACCAAGGCATTTAACTCGGGAGAAAGTCCTTTACCAGTCTCGTGATGTTCCATCTTCAACAGATCGTTAAGTTTAACTCC
The DNA here is from genome assembly GCA_021372715.1 of Methanobacterium sp. GTDB lineage: Archaea > Methanobacteriota > Methanobacteria > Methanobacteriales > Methanobacteriaceae > Methanobacterium_A. Next base: position 13,894 of record JAJFTX010000128.1, read on the forward strand.
TCTAATGGCGGGAGGGTTCTGGAAACTCACCCCTATTCCCATTTTCACCCTATCGGTAGTTGATAGATGGGTGATGTCTTTTCCTTTGAAGATTATCTCCCCTCTGGTTATTTTGTATTTGGGAAAACCTAGTATACTCATAAATAAAGTACTTTTACCAGAGCCGTTTGGTCCTAAAAGGACGTGTGTTTCTCCTTCACCGATATATAAGTCTATGTCGCTTAATATTTCTTTTTCATTTACTTCTACAGCTAAATCGGTTATTTCAAGTAGCAGTTTAACCACCACCAATTTTTTCTGGATTATTTAATTTTTTATTAGATAATAATTATTTTTTGTTATTTATTTTATTTAATATTTTTATTTACAATTGCTTCAAATTTACAATTTATAATCTTTATACTACTATTAGAGATTTTTAAGATTAAATAATAGTAATATGAATTTTTAATTTTATTAAAATGTTCAATTTTTAATTATAATATTTTTTAACAAATATGATTTAAATAAAGTCTATAATAAGCCCTTTTTTGGAAAAAAAATCATTTTAAATTAGTACTTATTAATTTATATAATTAATAGCAATTTTCATTGAATTTACTAATGAAAAATTATTTATTTTTATAAACATAAAGAAGAATATCAATCATGTTTACAGATGGTAATTATTAGCTTTCAGATTTTTAGTGTTATAATAATTAATCTAATCAATTAGTAGATAATAGAAATCTGATAATGAAAGAAAAATCCTTTAAAATGCAAAATGGGAAAGTTCTAAAGTATATGAACACTCAAGAAGATAACTTGGTAAAAATAATCGACAAAAAGCTTCAAGATTTGGAAATTTTAGAAAAACTTTTAGAAGATGGAGGAGAACTTTCCAAAATTTATGCTGAGGCTTTTAGATTATCTGGTTTTGATTTTATAGCTGATGAGTTGAATGAATATAGTGATCATGATTTATTTGCGGATCGAAATAATCTGGGATATCTGCACGTTCCATTGGTGAATATTAAAAGAATGTTACATTATATAAAAGATAGTTACCAGATCTTAACTTTAGAGTTTATTAGAGAAGTTTATTTGTTCAGTGAAAGAAATAAAAAAGCTAATGAAGAAGGAAGAGAAAAACTCTCTCAGGAAGCTATAGAAAAACTTGACAGAACTGTTCTAGACATACTGGAGAAGTGGAGAAGAAATTATGAATAAAAAATGATTTCATCATCTTACCATTTCCCAAAACCCCAATCAATAATTGCAAGTATTAACAAAAAACCCATCCGTATTCAAATATATAACTTTTTCGAATTTGTTTTATAAGTAACCTTTATAATATCTACTTTTCTATCCATATACTAATGTACACTAATTAGTACATCTACAAATAAAGGAGGAAACTCTATGGCTGAGGATGATATAAAACTAGTTATGTTTTGTTGTAACTGGTGCTCCTACGGAGGAGCAGACACCGCGGGTACTGCAAGGATGCAATATCCTCCAAACGTCCGTGTAATAAGAGTAATGTGCTCTGGACGTATTGAACCACAATTTATATTTAAGGCATTCCGAGAAGGAGCCGACGGTGTTATCGTAGCCGGATGTCACCATGGTGACTGTCACTACGACGCTGGAAACTACAAGTTAGACAGAAGAATGAGAATAATATACAAACTGGCAGATGATCTGGGAATAGGAAGAGAAAGAATACACCACGACTGGATTTCTGCATCTGAAGGAGAAAAATTCGCAGAAACTGTTAAGATGATGGTGGATAGAATAAGAGGTCTCGGACCATCTAATCTAAAAGAAGAAATAGAAGCTCCTGTAGAAGTGGAGGCATGAAAATGGCAGATAAAGTTAAATTAGGAAACATCTGGCTAAGTGTGTGTTCAGGATGTGAACTGTCCATTGCAGATATTCACGAAGCCATCGTAGATGTTTTACAACTCGCTGACTTTGAATTTATGCCTGTTTTAATGGATGTTAAATACGATGAATGGCCAGAAGTAGACGTTGCTATAGTATCCGGTGGTATCAGAAACGATGAAAACCTGGAACTTGCTAAAAAAGTAAGGGAAAAAGCAGGATTAGTTATAGCTTATGGTACTTGTGCGGTCTATGGAGGTATTTTTGGATTAGGAAACCTATTCAAAAACGAAGAAATCCAGCAAGAGGCATATATAAATTCACCCAGCACACCTAATGAAGAAGGAATAATACCACATGAGGATGTACCTCATTTCATAGACAGAGTCAGACCACTCAGTGATGTTATTGATGTGGATATTGCCCTACCAGGATGCCCACCTAGATCAGATGTGGTTGCAGATATCGTTATGGCCATGCTTAAAGGTGAAGAATTACCAGAACTACCACAAACAAACCTATGCGAAGTTTGTCCTAGAGAAAAACCACCAGAAGGAATGGCTATGGACAAAATCATAAGACAATTCGAATTAGGACAACCAGAAGAAGAAATGTGCCTAGTTCCACAAGGATTGGTCTGTATGGGACCAGCAACTACTTCACTATGTGGTGCAGAATGTCCAAGTATCGGTATTAAATGCCAGGGATGTTATGGGCCTACCGCTAACGTAATAGATCAAGGTGCAAAGATGATTTCTGCTATTGGATCCGACTTTGGAGTAGAAAGAGATAAAACCGTTGATCCAGAAGAAGTCGCAAATGAACTAGATGATGTTGTTGGAACATTCTATAATTACACATTACCAGCAGCATTAGTACCCTTAAAAACCCGAAAGGAGGGTAAATAAATGGTTAAATTAACGATGGAACCAGTGACCCGAATCGAAGGACACGC
>JAJFTX010000143.1 GCA_021372715.1 Methanobacterium sp.
TTATTACGGAATGCCTTTATTACAGGGGTCAGCTTTGGATCCATATCTTCTAAATCCACTAAAGAAGCATCTATAAGCACTTTAATTTCATTACCAAATTTTTGCACCAATCCCTGCCATATTTTCTGTACAAAAACGGTAGTAACTCCCTTATCATAGATTAAACTTATAATTTCCGCAAGAGGTAATAGATGGATATAAGGTGGTCTTTGATGAGGATGATGGGGTTTTTCCCAGTCAGAAAGTTCATATATCCTATAATCAACACCTTTTTTTATTATACCCCCACATGGACATTTCATCCTCAATTTCAATGCTTCATCAATAGTAAATTGCTTATAACACTTTATACATGCGGTTTTATGATACTTTCCCAAGCGAGGATCAAATCCAAAGTTAGCTATGATCTTATTTTTTAATATTGAATTAGTAATTTCTTTAAAACTCAATTCTTTTAATTCAATCTGGTTAAACTCCCTTCCCAAACGATGGGGCCATGGAGAATGGGCATCAGAATTTGTTAAAAAAGGAATATCCTGGATCTCTTTTATGCGATCGGCCATTTCGCTATCTGCTGAAAGACCCAACTCTAAAAAATCAGGTTTGCCATCATAACAATCTTTCAGGCTGTTATAAGCTTTATACACACTGGTCCATGGAGTAAAAGCATGTGAAGGGCCTATCAAACATCCATGTTCTTTAGCAATATCCATGATCTCTGCACCATTCATTCTAACTTTAGGACGGCCGTCAGCATCTAAATTTCCTTTAAATTCTTTTCTTAGATTATAAGCAACTTCAAATGAAGGTATTAATAATAGATGATGTACTCTTTTTAGATCCTCCACTTCAGTGGTTAAAATGAATTTAGATATAGAATTTACATTTAATCCAGATTTAATAGAGAAAATTCCACTTTCTGTCTCCTCTAAACTTTCATCTAGAACCTGTAAATATTTATGGTGTAATGCATCTCCAGTTGCCACCAGATCTAACCCTTTAAGTTTTGCCTGAGGAGCGATGGTTTCAGGAACCATATTCTTAGAAGTGGCCATGGAAAATTTGCTATGTATGTGCAGATCAGCATTGATTATCATATGATATGCAATAGAATATCTGGAATAAAATAATTTTTGAATTTGAAGTTAACTTAAAATAAAAAAGTAGATGATGGAAATAACAATATTATAAAAAAAATAAATATTAACCAATATAACGGAGATCTTCCTCTCCAGGAGCAATATGCATCCTTTCAGCCATTTCCTGTTCCATCTGCTGTGCTTTAGATATCATCTTCCTAGTTTCTTCTGCTCTTTCCTCTAATTTAGCAACATCAACCTCTAAATTCAGGATCTCAGTAAGAGTAATAAGAACTGCTTTAGAAGCATCTGCATCTATAAAGTATCCTGGAGTTTCCCCCATTAAACACACACCATTCATTTCTCTGGCCATTCCTAAGCCCAGTAATAAACCAGAAGCCCCTATTATTCCACCATCTGCTGATCTTAAGATTATATCATGCTCTTCCAGCATATTGGCTAATTCTTCTGTGGTTGCTGCTCCTAAAACCCTGGTTTTCTCCACATGCTGACCGGTTCCAAGTCCTCCTAATGTGTAGATAATCTTTACTCCGTATTTCTCTACAAAATCAATAATAGCACCACATATATCATATTGCCCTTCTGGACTTAATCCCTGAGTATTTCCCACTAAGATTATAAAATCTCTTTCATCTTTTCCGGCTGATTTAAGGTAATAAAACTCATTTTTCATAGGTTCAATTATTCCTTTCTCACCCACAAAAACCTGTGGTGGAAAAGATGGTGAGTACAACTCCGCGAATTTTTCGGCCCCCAGTTCATGAATAATATGTTCTGCCACCAGTTTTCCTACATGACCGATTCCAGGGAGTGCTTCGATAAAGATGGGTTCATTAAGTTCAACATCATCCAAAAGTTTTATAAATGTCTTTTTCATCTAAATATCTCCTTTTTTGGTCATCATTTGCTTTTTAAGTAACCTACGATACTTTCCATACTTGTCAACTGGCGAATACTTTGGTGGATATACTTCCCCCACATCACCCCCACAGTAGGGGCATATCAGCTGAAGTGTGTATTCACCACATGATCGGCATTTTTTCATCTTCATCTTCATTCTAATTCACGATAGAATTCGCCTTCCCCACCGGCCGCTGCTACTTCATCAATAGCGATTTGAGCTGCTTCTTTTAACATGTTTTCTGCTTCAATATAATCTGATGATTTAACGGTTAGCCGGTAGCGAGGAGCACCTACACACTGTATAGAAATATCATCTTTATTTATAGCTAGCAATGCATCCTTTATCACTTCAACTCCATTAGATGCATAGGACTTTAAATCAACATATCCTGTGATATGTACTTCTGGTGGTGATATGTTCTTCCGAGCAACTTCTGTGATGGCTTCTGCCCATTGTTTACTAACATCCCGATCTATAAGAGACTCTACACCTTCTTCAGCTGCTGTTTCAAAGGCACCGTATAGATCACCGAATTCATCCATCAGGTAATATCCTACTTCTTCATAGGCCGTATCTATATTTTTACCTATGCTTTTAGCTGAAAATTCCAGAAGTTTTTCTGCTTTTTGTTCAATTTTCCATTGTTGAATTTTTCTGGTTCTCTGGTCTTCTCTAATCCTTTTTAAGGAAACATCAACATGACCCTTACGTGGATTCACCCTTAATACCTTGGCGACTATTTTCTGATTTTCCCTCACGTAGTCACGGATGTTTTTAACCCATCCTGAAGAAACTTCTGATATGTGTATGAAAGCTTCTTTTTGTGGATATTCCTCTAAATTAGCGAATGCACCATAATTTAAAACTTTATGTACTGTAGCAACCACCAGATCTCCTTCATCTGGCCATTCTTTTCTCATTCTTACCATTAAAACACCTGAATTTAAACTAAATCCTGAAATATCAGGGTATTAATATTACCCTTTAACTTCATTTAATTAGTCTAAAACTTCTATTATTTGAGCAACTATTTCAGATTTTCCGCCTTTAGGTTTAACTAAAGTTTTACCGCAGATAATACATTGGACATTGGATGCTGCGTGATCAAATATGATTTGCTGGTTTCCACAGTCTATGCATTTAACCTTTAAAAAATTGCTTTTTGTTTTATTGAAATTAGCCAATTGAATTACCTCATTACAAATTCTACTTTACCAGTTCTAAATGAAGAACGTTTTATATGGGATTTAGCACATTCTTTGCATTTGTATCGTAGATCGAGTTTTTTAACAGGTTTGTTTCCAGAAGGTAATGGTCGAGGATAACCTCTGTATCCACTGGTGACTCTTCTGAACTGTCGCTGCCCCCATTTCAATTCACTGGCCTTTCTTCTTTTTGATTCAAACACCTCATGCAGCGTATGTTTTTTACAAAAAGGACAATAAGTTCTCCTTTCTTTCGGAATCTTCATATAATCACCTCTATTAAAAATAAGCATTAATTTGCTTTAATATGACTTTAATTTAATAAAATAATCAAACTTTACTTAAGTCTAATTTGTATATGTAAAAGCTATTTATAAAATCACTGTTTATTTATACTTAACTATAGCGATCACTTAACTATAATTTTTTTTCTAGTCTTCTTAATTCTGTATTTTATATCTGAGTTGTAATATAGATTATTTTTATTTCTTTATTATTATCTTCTGTTTTTTAAATATAAAAAGTGCTTGATTTCAAATATAATGTCAATCTACTCCTGCAGAGAATGGTAGAATCGTCGGAATTCATTCCTGGTGAACACTATGACTTCTGATTTAGAATAAACCGTTGTATAATACAATTCTACAAGCCTCTTCATAGTTAAATTGTTTTTCCGGTCTATTTCCGGCGTAAAGTTTATTAGATCATATGCTCTTATTGATAAGTTAGTTTAATAATGTCCAAAGATTTTTTCTTTGGCGATTATTACAAAAATTTATTTAAGAAAATAAAAATAGTGGAAAAGGCAGTTTTCCCGTGTTTTATTTTTATTTTCAAATAAAAAGTGGGAATATTAAAGAAAAAAGGTTTTAAATAACTATTAATTTTAATTTAGAAAAGCCGGAGTTCTTTTACTCGGAATTTACTTTTTTATTTTCGAGAATCTCCCCCCACCAGTTAGTGCTCTTGGAGGAGAGTATTAAAAAAGAGGAGGTATATGATTGACTAAAAATAATTTAAATAAATTATATAAAGTGTCCACATTATCTAATAGAAATCTATCAGGTGTTCAAAAATGAATATCTTAGATTTAATATTCATTGTGATTTTTATTTTAATAACAGTGCTTTTAGCCGTTCCCCTGGCTAAATACATGTCTCGGGTTTTTAGTGGAGAAAAGACCTTTATGACACCAATTTTGCTGCCAATTGAAAGATTCATTTACCGTCTTATTGGGGCAGATGAAAATAAAGAAATGAACTGGAAACAATATGCTTATGCCCTGGTTATATTTAATATTATAGCTATTATTTTCGTTTTTATTTTACAATTAATACAGGGCTATTTACCACTTAATCCTGAAGGATTTCCCGGAGTAAGATGGGATACTGCATTAAATACTGCTATCTCATTTGTTACCAACACCAACTGGCAGTCTTATGCTGGTGAGACCACTATGAGCTATCTTACACAGATGCTGGGATTGGCAGTACAGAATTTCTTATCTGCTGCTGTGGGTATAGCTACTTTATTAGTTCTAATTCGAGGATTTACCCGTAAAAATACAAATAAACTGGGTAATTTCTGGGTAGATATCACTCGTACAATTTTGTATATTCTACTTCCACTATCAATAATTCTGGCATTAATACTAGCCTCCCAAGGTGTGGTTCAGACTTTTGATCCTTATGTTACGGCACAAACCTTAGAAGGTGCAAATCAGACCATTCCATTAGGTCCTGCTGCATCTCAGATTTCTATAAAAATGCTTGGATCTAATGGTGGTGGATTCTTCAACGTGAATTCAGCCCATCCATTTGAAAATCCCACGCCGGTTTCCAATGTATTTGAAACACTGGCTATATTGTTAATACCAATTTCTTTGGTTTTTACTTTCGGTTATATGATTAAGAACTTCAAGCAAGGGCTGGCCATATTTGCTATAATGACCACGCTGTTTGCTGTAGGGATGGGAATCGCCTTCTGGTCAGAAAGTCAACCCAACCCCATATTGGAAAAGATAGGCGTTTCCGGAGATAACCTGGAAGGTAAAGAAGTCCGATTTGGAGTAGGACCTTCAGTTTTATGGGGAGTATCAACAACCACTGTCTCTAATGGAGGAGTTAACTCCATGCATGACAGCTTGATGCCGCTTACCGGACTGGTTTACATGTTTAATATTTGCACCGGTGAGGTGATATATGGTGGTTTGGGAGTAGGCCTTATAGGCATGCTGTTTTATGTAATTTTAACCATGTTCATTGCCGGGCTTATGATCGGGCGCACCCCCGAATTTTTAGGTAAAAAACTCGGCCCACAAGAAATGGTTTTAGCTATTATACCTATTATTTTACCCCATGTAGCCATATTAAGCATGGCAGCCCTGGCTATTGCTTCACCAGACGGATTATCGGGCCTAAATAATCCATCTTCACATGGTCTTTCAGAAATTATATATGCCTTCCTTTCTTTTGTGGGAAATAATGGATCAGCATTTGCCGGTTTAAGTGTCAATACCGTATTTTATAACTTATTTGGAGGTTTAGGAATGCTTATAGGTAGATTTGCAACTATTATTCCAGCAATAGCTTTAGCAGGTTTATTAGCTCAGAAAGGAAAAGTGCCAACAAGCTCAGCATCATTCCCCACTACAGGTCCACTATTTGTGATTTTAGTAGTGGCCGTGGTAATTCTAATCGGAGCCCTCACCTTCTTCCCAGTATTTACATTAGGTCCGATACTTGACCATTTATTCCTACAGGGAGGAATTATAACAGGGTGATCAATATGAAACAGGGAAAATCAAGCATATTCCAAAGAAAAATTTTAATTGATGCATTCCAAGGTTCTTTCGCCCGATTAAACCCTTTAAAACTTCTTAATAATCCAGTAATGTTAATAGTGGAAATAGGTGCTATAATAACTACCATACTAACCATTTATAACATTTTTATCAGTGAAAATTTCCTATTCAATCTGCAGATAACAATTTGGCTATGGTTTACTGTCATATTTGCTAATTTTGCCGAGGCCATAGCAGAAAGTCAGGGAAAAGCCCGTGCTGAATCACTTAAACAGACCAGAACTGATGCATTAGCCAATAAAATCAGAGCAGATGGAAGTATAGAAGAAGTATCAGCTTTAACTTTAAAAAAAGATGATTTGGTGTGGATAAAAGAGGGAGAGATCATACCCAGTGATGGGGACATAATAGAAGGAACAGCTCTAGTGGATGAATCAGCTATAACTGGTGAGTCAGCTCCTGTGGTAAGAGAATCTGGAGGAGATAAATGTGGTGTTACTGGAGGTACGAAACTTCTCTCCGGGGAAATAAAAGTTAAAATAACCGTTGATCCTGGTGAAACATTCCTAGATAATATGATAGGTATGGTAGAAAGTGCCAAACGGCAAAAAACTCCTAATGAAAGGGCATTAGAGATTCTGCTTTTAGGATTAACCACAGTATTTTTAGCTGTGGTTATTACTCTACCTGCCTTTTCAAATTATATGGGAATATCCATATCTATACCCATCTTAATTGCTTTGCTGGTTTGTTTAATGCCCACTACTATCGGAGCACTTCTCCCTGCCATTGGAATTGCCGGAATGGATCGATTGCTGCAACATAATGTCATAGCATTAAGTGGCAGGGCAGTAGAAGCATCTGGAGATGTAAGTGTAGTTTTACTTGATAAAACAGGTACTATTACCCTGGGTAATCGTATGGCAACCGAATTTATCCCCATGGAAGGTGTTGAATTAAAAAATCTGATGGAAGCTGCATTAATGTCTTCTCTGGCAGATGAAACACCCGAAGGGCGCAGCATAGTGAAACTCGTGAAAAAGGAATTAAAAGTTAAAGGTAAGGATATTCATCCTTCAGATAAATCTCATTTTATTCCATTTACTCCCGAAACATGTATGAGTGGAGTAGACATCGGTGACAAAAAAATTAGAAAAGGATCATCCGAAGCTATAAAAAAATTTATTGAAAATAATGGTGGCATTGCAACTAGTGAAATTAAAACCCTGGTTGAACAGGTTTCTGTTAAAGGAGATACTCCATTGGTAGTAGCAGATTTTGACCAGGTATTGGGTGTAATCCGGCTAAAAGATATTGTTAAAGAGGGTATTAAAAACAGATTAATCCAATTACGCCACATGGGAATTAAATCTATAATGATAACTGGTGATAATCCTTTAACTGCCGCATCTATTGCGGCGGAAGCTGGTGTTGATGATTTCAGTGCTGAAGCAAAGCCTGAAACCAAATTAGAAATGATACGTAACTATCAATCAGGTGATAATCAGTACCTGGTAGCCATGATTGGGGATGGGACCAATGATGCTCCGGCTCTAGCCCAAGCCGATGTAGCAGTAGCAATGAGTGCGGGTACCTCTGCTGCAAGAGAGGCAGCTAATATGGTTGATCTGGATTCTTCACCATCAAAACTACTGGATATTGTAGAAATTGGTAAAGAAATACTTATTACACGAGGAGCCCTGACGACGTTCAGTGTAGCCAACGATGTTGCCAAATATTTTGCCATTGTCCCGGCAATCTTTGCCATAGTATATCCTCAGCTGAATGTTTTAAATATCATGGGGCTTTCCTCTCCAGCAAGTGCTGTCTTATCTGCAGTCATCTTCAACGCAATTGTAATACCTCTCTTAATTCCCCTTGCTTTAAGAGGTGTAAAGTTCAGATCAACGTCTTCTGTATCAAAACTGTTGGGTATGAATCTTCTAATATACGGGGCCGGTGGCCTTATAATACCTTTTGCAGGAATTAAATTAATTGATGTAATAATTACCTTTTTAGGAGGCGCATAGTATGGGAGAAATTAAAAATTCAATTATCATTTTCGCTGTATTTACTATATTACTGGGCCTAATTTATCCGCTAGTAATTACTGGAATTTCCCAACTTGCATTTCCAACCCAGGCCAATGGTAATCTAATTAAAGAAAATGGTGTGGTAATCGGCTCTCAGTTGATCGGCCAAGATTTTTCCAGTCCTCAATACTTCCATAGTAGGCCTTCTGCAATTGATTATAATTCCAGTACTTCTAGCGGGTCTAATTTGGGACCTGATAGTAAGAAGCTGATAGACAATGTGACTCAGAATTTAGAAGCTGTTAAGACTGAAAATAATCTACCAGGAAACGCCCGTGTTCCTGCTGACTTGGTTGAAATGTCGGCAAGTGGATTAGAAGGATATATTTACGTCGATTCTGCTATGATTCAAGTGTCCCGGATTGCGCATGCCAGAAATATAAGTGAATCAGAAGTTAAAAAAGTAATAAATGATAATCAAGAGCTACCCTTATTAGGAAATCCAATTGTTAATGTTTTGAAGTTAAATTTAGCATTAAATAAACTTAAAACCTAAAAAAAGATTGTTATGAAAGATAATTATAAAAGACCGGACCCTGATGAACTCCTGAATATAATAAAGGAAGAAGAAATTAGAAAGAACTCAAAGAGGGGTTATCTAAAAATCTTTCTTGGTTATGTGGCAGGTGTAGGGAAGACTTATCGCATGCTTAGCGAAGCTCGTGTACTCCGGGAAAGGGAAAAAGATGTTGTGGTAGGTTTGGCTGAAACCCATGGACGAATAGAGACAAAGAAACTCTTGGAAGGAATAGAGGTACTGCCGCGAAAAGAAATAGATTACAAAGGCATAATCTTAAAAGAACTCGATCTTGACGCAGTTTTAAAGAGAAATCCAGAATTTATTCTTATTGACGAACTAGCCCATACCAATGCCACGGGATTAAGGCATTTAAAAAGGTACAACGATATTGAAGAAGTTCTAAGTGTGGGGATAAATGTATATACCACGTTAAATATCCAGCATATAGAAAGTATAAATGATATTGTAACCCAAATAACTGGCATTGAAGTAAAAGAAACTGTTCCAGATAGAATTATTGAGATGGCAGATAAGATTGAACTTGTTGATATTCCTATTGATGAATTAATTGAGAGAATGCATGAGGGCAAAGTCTATATTCCAGAAAAGGCTAAACAGGCCCAGGAAAAATTCTTTAAGAGGAAAAATTTAGTTGCACTTAGGGAATTAGCATTACGTTATGCCACAGTACATGTTGACTATGACATGGACCGTTATCTAAAAAGAGAAAATATTCTGGGTCCCTGGGAGACCAGTAACCGAATTTTAGTATGTGTCAGTCCCAATATTTCATCGAAAAGATTAGTACGCATAGCTCATCGTTTAGCCGACAGGTTCAATGCTGAATGGTTTGCAGTGTATGTTGAGCCTTCTTATGGATTGAACATGAAGCCCAAAGAAACTAGACAACTGGAAAATAATTTGGAGCTGGTTGAAGAACTGGATGGTAAAGTATTCCGTTTAACTGGCTCAATATCAGATGAAATAGTTAAATTTGCAGAATCTAAAAATATAACACTTATTTTAATGGGACATTCAAATAGAACACGGCTTAAGGAGTTTATAGCAGGTTCGGTAATTAACCAGGTGATTAAGAAAAGTGACGCTCAAATCCTGGTGGTTGAAAATGAACTTAAAAAGAATGTTACTCATGAACCATTAGATAAAGAAACTAAATCGGCTGAAATAAGTTGGAGGCCTTATTTTTTAAGCTTCTTAAGTATAGCTATTACGATAATTATCTGTTATGTTTTAAATCCTTTTATTGACGCAGTTAATATTCCCATGATATTTATTATACCGGTGGTTTTAACCAGTTTAATCGCAGGTAGGAATGCTGGAATTTTAGCATCATTATTAGCTGTTGCTGCATTTGATTTATTTTTTGTACCGCCATTTTATAATTTCAGTGTGAATGACATTCGTTTTTTACCAACGTTTTTGGTTTTATTTATTGTGGGTATTATTACCAGTTTACTTGCAGATACAGTAAAAAAGCAGGTAGAATACACCCGGCAACGGGAAACATTTATTGCATCTTTATATGATTTTAGTAGAGATTTATTAAAATCTCAAGACCAGGATGATATTTTAGATAAGAGTAGCAAATATATATCTGAATCATTTAATTACGGTGTCCTAATTCTTTTACCAGATAAGGATAATGATTTAAAAGAAATTTCTAGTTCTGGTGTTAAGAAGGATTTTGATAAAAATGAAATAGGTGTAGCTACTTGGGCTTTTAAACATGGGAAAGAAGCTGGGTTAAGTACGGAAACACTCTCATCATCAGATTGGTTACATCTTCCACTGAAAGTGAGAAAAGGTACATTGGGCGTTTTATCCGTTTCAGCAGACACTGAGATAAATAAAAATCAGAAACACCTTATAGAATCTTTTGCCAGTATCATTGCCCTGGCTTTATCTTATTCAAAAGAGGAAAAAGGTTTATCTAATTCTCCTTCGGATTAAATTTATAATTAACTATAGCGATCGATTTACTATAATTTTAATCTAAAAAATTCTTACTCTTTTTTTTATCATTGATTACTCTTAAAGTTTTTCCGCCAGGATCCAAATAAATTGTGGCACCTACAACTACAAAGCAGCTAATATCCTTGACAATGAGGATGATTGGTTAAGAACTCAGGAAATGTGGTAATAATATGGACTGTCTAAGAGAAAACACCGTGTTTTTGCTATTATCCATAAAAACCAAATTACAAGAGATGAGAAATAGCAGTAAAATAGTTACAAAATTAACGGATTGAATAATATGTATACTAATCTATATTCGCTATAATTTTGTTTAAAAAAAGAAAAAATTTATGGATTTCAATCGCCGCCTGCAATTAGTCCAATAATACCCATAATCAACATGAATATTATTAATATCCATATTAGCCAAGCAGTGAAGGCGGGGAATAACAGGAACAGAATTAGGATTATTATAGCAAACCCAACTAATGATCCACCACTTGCTTGATTTTGTTTCACCATTTTTTCACCTCCTATGTTAGATATTAATAAATTGCAGCTTCAAACTCGCATAGTTCGCGATGGCTCCAGTACCTATGTCAAAAATGAAGATGTCGCGCTCTTGGTTCCCGACTTCGACAAGGATGCTGGCCGACGCTTGAGCTCGCGTTGGCCAGGGATTACCACTGCCGAGCACTGTCACGCGTATCTCGCCATCTTCAAGTTCCTCCTCTCGGGGAGTGAACATCTCAGTATATTCACGGTGTGGCATGCCGACAATCGGTGTATGGGTTATTGCCTTTGTACCGCCCTTAAAAGCCGGAAATTGCAGGGATATGGATTTATTATTTGTCATTTTGTCTTCCTCTTATTTTATGTCCTCTGATCCCAGAAAATTATATAAAATTAAAGATTGATTTTAGAGATTAGTATAAAAAAATATTTAAGTCTATTTTTTGCAATAATATCAAATTTATCGCAATATTTAAGAATTAATGTAATATTTGATTATTTTCATGCTATTTGGATAGATGATGACCATTCAAGTACTTCATTTGCAATGTCTTCTGAAATGTCTTCAATCCAATCTTGTTCACTCCAAGTACATACTTCTGCTTCATCAATATCTCCAACCACATCTTCTATGCGGTCCTGATCACTATAGGTTCCCATTTCGGATTCACAAAAACTAAAAACTTTATCATAATTTTCAAATAAAATATCCCAGGTATCTGAATTTCTTACTTCCCAAAACCAGTAATAATTTTTAACGGTTTCTTCATCTCCATCTGGCACTTTAGAAGTCTTTTCTTCTTCATAACCAACTATTAAAACAAGATTATTGTCTAAATAAATATATTTCCCCCAAACATTATTATTCCCAGGTATCCTCTCTAAATCTGTTTTTTCTATCCTTTCTACCAGATCTTCTTTTTTGATCAATTATATCACCTAATTTGTTCAACCGCAGGGAAAATATTATTAAAAGTTTTAGTATTATTTGCTACTCTTTTTTAAAGCACAGTAATCTGTATAGTATATATGTACTAAAATCTTTTTTATATGTGTTTTATCTTGAGCCTTTTAAAGGATTAAAAAGTTTCTTTCTCTCCACAATCCCTGCACTTCCAATGTTTAAATCCGCCCCGTGCCTCGTAATAATCCCAAATTGTTTCCTTTTTACATCCTGGACAATATTTGCGTTTTGTTTTTTTAGACATAATTTACACTTCTTAATAATTATTATTTGTTTTACTCCATAATTAGATTTATCCTAAATTGTCATGAACTCCTTAAGAAATTGATTAATAAAAAGTTATTCTAAAACAGAAATGGATGAGTTATTTGGATAAAAAACTTAATTTTTTGGTGTTTTTTTAACAACTCAATTAGTATTATTTAAAAAAAATAAAATTATTTTTAACCCCGGATGTCAATGCTTACCCTGAATTCCTCTTGAAGCCCTTCCGGGGCTTTATATTCCATATGGTTTATTTAAAATGTTTATTTAACAAGTAATGCTGTTGATATGCACCGTTTTTGCTTGTTTTTGACATATTAATAACCTATCAAAGTATTACTGTTTATAAATTTGAATACTTCAAACATTCTTTTATTGTTTGGAATTTTCTTATTAATCTTCCTTTTTTATAGATTATTGTTAAGTGTTTGTAGGGTTATGTTTATTTGACTGGTTATATTGTTTCATTTTTCAAGTTTTCCGAATTGTTCCACTAAAATAAGCCTTTCTATAGAGCCTCTCGGGATGGTGGAATTTTTCACTTTTGGTAGAAGTTGGTTTATTCACCAAACACCACCAAGAATACATATATCGTCAGAGGAAAATGAAAACGAATGGATATTAGGTATAAGGGATGAAGGAATAGGAATAGACCCCGAATATCACAAGAAAATCTTCGATGTATTTAAGCGGTTACACACCCGGGAGGAATACGCCGGAACCGGTATCGGATTAGCAATCTGCAAAAGAATCATCAACAGACACAAAGGGCGAATATGGGTGGAATCAGAACCCGAAAAAGGAGCAAACTTCTACTTCACCATACCCAAAGTAGAACCCTTTAAATAACAAATTGATTATATTTTTGTTTTTATTTCCTGTTTTTTGCTTCTATATGGTTTATTAAGCCTGATAATAATATTATATCTATAAAAGTTATTAATAATTCCTGCATTTATTTATACTTAACTATAGCGATCACTTTACTATAATTGTTTTTTCTTATCTCCTTACTTCTTATTTATTCTCTTGAGTTGTTATTATAGTTTATTTTTTGTTCCTTTATTATTAATCTTCTGACTTTTAGATTATACTTAAGTTTTTTTAGATATGTATTTATTTGACCAGCATTTGTTCAGATTTATTCATTGTTCTCTAAAAATAAGCCTTTAATTGCGGCCCGCCAGGGATTAGGAATTTTTCCTAAATTGATAGAAACTAATTTCTTCTACTGTAGAAAACTACATAAAAATTAAATATTTTTTCAAACTTTAAATAAATAAGAAAAAAAATTAAAGATAGATCTATTCAATCTCCTCCCAGTAATAGTCCGATTGCACCGAAAATTAGCATGAATATTAGTAGTATCCATATAAAGTAAACGGTAAAGACTGGGAATAATAGGAATAATATTAAAATTATAATAGCTATCCCAATCATGGATCCACCGCTTGCTTGTTGTTTTTCCACCATTTATTTCACCTCCTGTTAATTTTTAAATTTGGAATAATCAATTGAACCTTCAAAGGCTAAGTAAAGGCCTTCTATGAATATTCTTATCGTTGATATGAAAACTAAGATAAAGAAAAACAGAACTACTGAAAGTATACACAATTCTAAGGAAATTAAACTGAATTGTAATGGAGGCAAATTAACCGCATTCGGTAAAGTGCTGGAGGAAATAGCTAAAATCCATTTGCTTAATATTATTACAATAATAGTGAAAAAAATAGTAATTATTGAATAAATTGTTGTAAGGTAAAATCTTTTAGCACAAGCAAATAAAACATCCTTCAAATGCTCTGAATTTGTTCCTTCATGTGCATATTTAAAGGACATATTAGCCAAAGCCGCTCCTGCAGCAATTATACTTATACTTGAGATAAATAAATAAATTGGATCTAACTGCATCGCAAACTGATAGAAACCATAAGGAACTAAAATAAGATTAATTATAGCAAATATTGCATACTGTCCATATAAAATCTTATTAAAAACCTGAAATTCTGTATTACTATCTTCTTTAAAAGAAAAATTACCACTGAAAAAACTAAATAGCGTTAAATATTTCTTATTAAAAAGGGAAAAAAATATATCGAGTATTAGAATAAGTAAAGGTAGAGCACTTAAGGCATTAATAGTTAAATAAACTTGATTCACATTTTTTTGAGTATATCCATTATAAGCATAAAATATGCAAATAAAAATAATTAATATAATCAAAACAAACGAAATTAATCTTAAGTAAATCTTTTTCATTATTATCCATCAATTTAATTTTTCTAATATTTAACAAAAAGTATCCGATTTTTTACGAATTGCAATAGTTAATCTAGTGGTATAAGCTCGTCCGCCCACCATTCATGAGGTTCTTCTTCAACAGGCGTATAGATACGTACCACCTATAAAAGCCGGCGCTGGTAGAGATGTGGGTTTATTATTTGTCATTTCTTCTTCCTCATGTAAGGGATATCTTAAATACAAATATATCCTAGCAGTTTTTCTATATATGATTAGCTTAGAAATACTTATTTAAATAATTATATATTTTTTAACATCTTTAAAACTAATAAAGTGGTCTGAATTCATCAATAATATCATGGATATGCGTATCTGCCTTTAAAATACCGAAATATTTTTCTAAACCAGCAGAACGCATGAAATCTCTTGATTGACCTGAAACATGAGCTAATTTGACATTTATTCCTTTATCATCCATTTCTTCACATAGTTCTTCCAATTGTTCCGCACCAGTAACATCGATTATAGGTGATGATTTAAAATCTAATATTAGTAATTTTACAGGATTTTTTTGGCTTCTGACCACCTTTATAATTGATTCTTTGATTTTTTCTGCACTAGCAAATATCTGGCAACCATCAACTCTTATAACCAGGATACCTGGTAGTTGCTTGTTTTCAGGATGTCGTTCAATATCCCCAAATTTATTAGAATTTGATATTTGACCTAAAATTGCAATCTTCGGATTATAAATTCGTTCAATTAAATCTATAAATGATAATATTACACCTATTATAATTCCTTGAAGAATGCCAAATACTAAAACACTGAATAGCGTAATCAATGCAATTGCAAATTCTCTTTTACTTAAATGATATATCCTAATTAGACCAGAAATATCAAATAAACCTATAATAGCAACTAAAACTATAGATGCCAGAATAGTTTGTGGTAGATTAAAAAGCAAACCTGAAAGAAAAAGAATTACAATAGCAATTGTAACTGCGCTAAATGCCCCTGAAAGTGGAGTCTTGGCATTGATTTCATCATTTTCAAGACTTCTAGACATGCTGGCGCCAATTGGAAACCCCTGACCTAATCCTGCCGCAATATTGGAGGCTCCTAAAGCCACAAGTTCCTGATTAGAATCAATAGAATATTCATGTTTTTTTGAAAACATCTTGGCTAAACTCATACCCTCAATATAGGTTATTAAGAAACACGCAAAAGCTAGTGGAATCACAGTAGAGATATCTGTAGCAAGATTTGGAACACCAAAAGTAGGTAATTGAGATGACATCTTACCTAAAACTGAAACCCCTAATGAAGCTAGATTAGTTACTGACATCAATATAATTGATGCGATAATTAAAATCAGCGCTCCAGGAACTTTCTTAAATTTTTCACGCACAATTAACAAGAATAATATTCCTGAAACTCCTATTATAAAAGAAGGTAAATTAAAATGTGCAAAATTAATAATAATAAACCATATACGCTCAAAAAAACCCCCACTAGCACCATGAATTCCAAATAATTTAGGCAATTGACTTACAGCTATGTAAAAACCAACACCAATTAAAAAACCTTTTAAAACAGGCTTTGAAATAAGTTTAACTAGAAATCCCATTCTCAAAATTCTTGAAAATAATGCAAAAATACCCGTTAAAATAGCAGTTATTGCAGCAAGTGCTGCATATTCAGTAAAACTTGCTAATGCTAATCCTCCAAGTGTGGCGCCCACTAAAATAGATACATCTGCAGTAGGTCCCATGGATAGCTGTCTAGATGTTCCAAAAAATAGGTAAACACCCAATCCAATCATAGCAGCATATAAACCCATTTCTGGAGGTAAACCTACTAAAGATGCATATGCAACGGCTTCTGGAATCGTAAATGCTCCTAAAGTTATTCCTGCTATGATATCAGGTCTTAACCAATTCCTATCATAAGACCTTCCCCATCTAATAATAGGCAATAGAGAAGTGATATTCTGTTTTAAATTAAAATTCAAATTTCCACCAGCAATCTAATTTTATTTTTATTATATAACATCAAAATAAGATAAAAAAAATAATTCATTAAAGTTTTCTGATATTCATTAAATTCTCCTCTATGCACTGGCAATCGGATTATTATTCTTATTTCTGCACATACCTTATTTTATCTAGCCATACTACTTTAATGTGTATTATTGATTACTGACAATTTATACTGTTTTGATATGCATCATTTTTTATTTGATTTGAAATATAAATTTCCTATTAAAGTATTACTATTAGTTTTATTAAATTGAACGACTAACATTCTTTATTGTTTATTTTCTTTGTTAATCTTCTGGTTTTTTTTTAGATTATTATAGTTCCCCTAAAATAAGCCTTTTATAAGGCCCCCAGGATGGTTATTTTTCAATTATTTGGCGATTGTTCTACTGTTGAAAATTAATAAAGAATGTATTAAATGGGATTAAATTATTAATCAAAGGATCATATGGGTTCTATATCAAACATCAGAGGATACAAACCAATTGAATATAATAAACTAAGGGCCATCTATCAGGGACAGCTAAACAATCTGCTAAACGTCGCTGAACAGTGAGTAAGTACGCAGGCAAAAATTACTTTATATTAAGAAAAATATTATTTTTTAAAAAATTTTGGATTAATATTTGTGGAATAATGTATAAGTGTAATATGAACTATTATCCAAGCGATTACATTAATATAACTCAATATTTTCCTGTGTATGCTTGAATTAGAACAATTTTATATATTTATATTAACACGAAAAATTTTAATTGAAGATTTTCAAAAAAAGTGAATTATTGATTTCAAAATAATTAGTTATTTAGTTGTAGATGATATAATAACTTATATTGGGGTTGTTAAATCTTGAAATCTCGAACTTTAAATAGTTTTCATTTAATGGCGAAACCAATAGGTGCTATCTGTAATCTAAATTGTGAATACTGTTTTTACACCTCAAAAACTGAATTATACCCTGAAATGTCCATGAAAATGTCTGATGAAGTCTTGGAAGAGTATACACGACAGTATATTGATGCTATGAAGATTCCAGAAGTTACATTTGCCTGGCAGGGTGGTGAACCAACTCTTATGAGTATTGATTTTTTCAAGAAGTCTATAAAATTTCAGGAAATGTACAAGAAACCAGGGATGCGAATATATAACACCATACAGACCAATGGAGTGCTTTTAGATAATGAATGGTGTGAATTTTTCCGTGAAAATCATTTTTTGGTAGGTATCAGTATTGATGGCCCCCAGTATCTACATGATGTTTACAGAAAGGATAAAAAAGGAAATTCCTCCTTTGATCAAGTTATTCACGGATTAAAATTGCTTAAAAAGCATGATGTTGAATTTAATATTTTATGCACGGTAAATAAAATTAATGCTCTTCATCCTCTGGAAGTTTATAAATTTTTTAAAGACGATGTTGGTGCCAAATATATTCAGTTTATACCAATTGTAGAATTGGAAAATAATGGTTCAGATGAAAAACTAAAGGTTTCAAATGAATCTGTGCTTCCTGAACATTATGGGGAGTTCTTATCAGCTATTTTTGATGAATGGGTAAAGAATGATGTAGGAAAAGTTTTTATACAGATTTTTGACGCAGCACTAGCTTCATGGGTTGATTACCCTCCCTCTGTATGTGTGTTTGCCCCTATCTGTGGAACAGCCCTTGTAGCAGAACATAATGGGGATATATACTCATGTGATCACTTTGTAGATCCTGAACATTTATTGGGCAATATAATGAAAACTCCTTTGGAACAATTAGTTATATCCTCTCATCAATCCAGGTTTGGCCTTGATAAGTCGGATAATCTTTGCAAGCAATGCATTGAATGTGATTTTAAATTTGCTTGCTGGGGGGCTTGTCCAAAACATCGTTTTGTT
>JAJFTX010000148.1 GCA_021372715.1 Methanobacterium sp.
GAAGATAAAATTCTTACCACTTAGACCATCTACGAATACGTCTACATTATCTAAATAATCTAAATTATATGGCTGGCTGTTATTCCCGTAATAGCATATCAGTTTATTGTTATCCTGTGTTACTTTTATATCACCGAATAAATTATTGGAGTAAACACCTGAATACGTGCTTAATGGTAAAGGTGGGGGTGAAGGAGTTAAAGGTGTCATATTTGGCTTATATACGGCCCAGGGATCTGTATTGTATTGACCGTTTAATAGGTCGTAAAATTTATCGCTTAAAGCTTTAGTATAAGCCCCTCCATATTGCATTTCATTGGTAAATATGGCTATTCCTATTCCATTGGAGAGATAGATTCGCATGGTACCGTAACTGGCGTAGCTAGCCCCGCTATGTTCAATATATTCATCACCTATATTCCATCCGAAAGCGTACTTAAATCCGGGTTTTCCAATTACATCTATTTGTCCAGTGCGTGTCTCATCTAAAGCGTTCTTGGACATGAGCTGCCTGCCATTATAATATCCGGTATCTGCTATCTGGAATTTAAGCCAGTTGGCCATTTCACTTATTGAACAGGCTATACTTCCCGAAGGTTTATCCCAATCCTCACTCCATATGGGAAATTCTGTTAAATCTCCGTATAAGTAATGTGCATACATTTTAGTATGATCGGGGGAGTTCAGCAGATCTGTGTAATTGGTGGTGGCGGTGGTCATACCTAAGGGTAATAACAGGTCATTTTTTATCAGATCATCCCAGGTCTGATTATTTGCACGTGCTGCGCAGTAACTGGCCAGAGCATATAGTATATTATTATATTCATGGGTGCTTCTAAATGGGGTGTTATTTTGATAGTATCTGAACTGGTAAAGTGTATCGCTGAAGGTGTAATTAAAAAATAGAAGATCATCTCCACTATCCTTGGGTAATCCACTGCACATCAATAGCAGATCTCTGATGGTTATATTATCAGTAACATAGTCATCGTATAATTTGAATTCAGATTCATTATAGAATTTACTAACCGGATCATCCCAGCTTATTAAACCGGAACTCACATACTGGGCAATATTGGCCCCAGCAAAAGCTTTGGTCATGGAATTAATTTCAAAGAGAGTGTCTTTGGTAACTGGAGCTCCAGTTGAGGTATCTTTCACTCCCATGGTTTTCAGGTAGATTATTCTATCATCTTGAATAATCACTACAGCCAAACCCGGTGTAAGAGATTGGTCAAAAATAGATTTTAAATAAGCATCAAACAAGTTAATAACCTTATCCATGGGATCTGGGGTGGGAGTAGGGGTAGGAGTAGGTTTAGGTGTTGGGGTAAGTGTTGGTTGGATATTATTTCCTAAAGAGTAAGAATATAGATCATTAGAAGAATTACTGTTATCTGAATTGTTATTATTATCAGTTATAATGGGATTAACAACTTCTAAAGTTTTAGAATTCATATTATTAAATATTAATACACCTGCCACGGTCCCCACGGCTACTATAATAACAAATACGCTTAAAACTTTAGAATTCAAGATATAAAGCTCCCCCGAATATTAATAATTTTAAAATGTGTTAACTGAATAATCAATATAAATCACTAAAATATACTTTTTAGAATTCCTTTTGTGAATATGGTCACATGTTTTTTTTTATAAAGAAAAATATTATAGATAAAAATAATTGCCGAATAAGGACTAAAATTTCTAATATACAATAATAAAGAAATTATGAATATACTGTTGTTTTTTAGTACTCTTTTATGATTAAGTTTACTATCTCTGATTCATTTGGCATTCTATTTTTGCAATAGAGAGCAGCTTTTTTAATGTTTTTTTTTATGGGGTTTGTTAGGAAGTTGAAATATGTATTATTTATTGTTAAATAATTCTTCAGAGAATTTAAAATAAATTAGTTCTTTTTAAGTGTTCTATTTTTAGGTAACTTCTTATATTCATCCAGTAGTATTCTATTATGTTTTCATAGAGTTTTGCTAAATCTATAAATTGTTTATAATCTTCTTCTGTTGTTATTTCTTTTAGATAAGTTCTTAACAATTCTCTTCTGCGGAATGCGGGAGGATGGGCTGCATCTAATCCAATGGGTGAACGATATTTATCATCCTTAAACATATTTAATAGTGTGGCACCATCATCTGTACCTGTTTTCAGGACATTTATTCCTCTTTCTATTATATCTATGCATGAGAAGTATAGATCTGCTCCACAATAACTTAATAAAATGTTTTCATTGTTTCTTACAGCTACATCCATCATTAAGATTAAACCATTTTGATCTGCTACAATTTCTTCTGTCTCAGGATATTCTAAAACATCCACATCTGGATGATCTATTTTATTTACACCTTTTTTTTGATTATTTTTTATAGATAGGTGTGTAAATTCATGTCCACAGATAAATTGTTCCATTGATACTAGTAATGTGCTTGCTTGTGATAGGTAGGGTTCATCCAGTATGTAGGGTTTAGCATAGGAGGGGAAATGATGTAGGAGATAAGCAAAAAGAACTTCTTGAAATTTATTCAATAATTCAGGATCGGTAAGTATGTTGTTGTATATGCTTTCAATATCTGTTACAAATATTATCTGTCCGTTCTCTTCATAGTAAGGTATAGCATGTACAACGGATTTGCAGATTAGATTTGCAAAAGTAAAGAATTCTAATGGGAAAATTAAAAAACATTCCTGTAGGGATCGAATACAGATGGTATAGGCATTGATGGATGGAATTGATATGGTACCGATAGGAGGAATCTCTGGTGGTTCTACTACATATCTATTATCTGCAGATTTTTTAATTTCATTCATATAATCTAACATTAGATTATAGAAACCTGGATTTTCATATTTACTTAGTGGACGATTTTTTACATCTCTTTTAATCTCTTCAATATAATCCTTTTCTATTGCTTTTTTTTCT
>JAJFTX010000153.1 GCA_021372715.1 Methanobacterium sp.
GATGTGGGAGAAGTTGAACTGGATGTTTCAGAACTCCTTGAAAAACCAATAAAAATATCAGATGATAAATTAGCCTTTATATCACAATATTTATCAGATTCAACCATATTAAAGAAAAGAAATAATTAGAATTTAAAAATAAATCATAAAATACTGCCCATATTAAAAAAGTGATTACCATGAGCTTAAAATCATATTCAAGAGCCAGAGCCGTTCACGTCATGCTGGTTTATACTGGAGGATGCAATGGTTGTGACATTGAAATAGTCAACTGTATTTTCTCACCAAAATACGATGCAGAGCAATACAAAATCTTCCTAACCTGGAATCCCCGAGAAGCTGATGTACTGGTGGTTACCGGACCCGTAACCAAACACAATGAAAAACCATTAAAAGCCATATATGAGGCTATTCCAGAGCCTAAAGCAGTTATAGCAGCAGGAGCTTGCGCATTAATGGGTGGGGTTTACAAGAACATCCATGGAGATATTCCCTCTGAAGAAATAAGCGGACCAGTAGATAAGATCATCCCAGTAGATGCAAAGGTGCCTGGTTGTGCGGTGAGACCAGAAGATGTACTGGCCGGGGCAGTAGCTGCACTTCCTAAATTATTAGATGCTGAATAAGGAAATGAGATCAATTCAAAAAAAATTCAAGATTAAGGTGTTATGTAATGGATGAAGATAACAAAATAACCCTTGGAAATTCAAAAAAACAAGTAATAGAGACGGAAGTTCCAATGGGAACAGTACACTCCGCAGCAATAGAACCATATAGGATAAGGTTATTTGTAGAAGATGAAGTAGTTAAAGACGCAGAGATAACTATAGGAGTTAACCACCGTGGGGTAGAGCGGATAATGGAAGGTCTGCCTGTAGAAAAAGCAAACAGTCTTACTGAAAAAATCTGTGGGATATGTTCCAATAGTCACATTTGGAATTCAGTATTAGTAGCTGAAAAGGCATTGGGAATTGAAGTACCAGAAAGAGCACAAAATATAAGGATAATTACAGAAGAATTAGAAAGATTACACAGTCACTTATTATATCTGGCTCATGGTAATGAAGTATTGGGCCACGAAACATTTTCCATGAGATTGTTCTACATTAGAGAAACAGTAATGGAGCTCTTACGCATGATAGGAGGTAACCGGGTTCAATATGGAGTTCCCATTATTGGAGGGGTAAGACCACGGGCTGAACTTAATCAGATGAAAATACAGAAAATACAAGAAGGAATGAACCTTTTAGAGGAAAAGATATCTGATTTTGCGGAACGCTTTGTTTCAGATCCCATGATCATGTCACGTATTACTGGTGTTGGAACTCTCAAAAAAGAGGATGCGCTGAGATTAGCTACTTCTGGACCTACTCTTCGGGCAACTGGGGTTGCAGTAGATATAAGGCGGGATATGAAGGAGTATGATCCATTTGAATTTGATGTAATTACCCAAGATGATGGGGATGTTAAATCCAATCTTTTGGTACGGGTTCTGGAGAATTTGGAGTCTATAAAAATAATAAGACAAGCAGTTAATCATCTTCCGGAAGGCAAGATTACTAACCGTAGTTGGGATATGCAGGATACGCCCATAACTAAAAGTTATATTGAAGTACCCAGAGGCAAACTTTATCATTCATATGCCCTGGAAGAAGGTAGAGTTAGACATTCCATTGTAAGGACCCCTTCTATTGCAAACATAGGGGCTATGCAGTATGCCTGTATTGGCTCCCATATCACTGATGCACAACTGGCTGTAGTTCAATGTGACCCCTGTTTCACTTGTACTGACAGAGCCATACAGATAATCCAGTTATAATTAAATTTAATAAATAATTTAGGAGATAATTCCCGATATAGGAGATCAAATAATGACCATTGTTGATTCATTAATCGCTTTGATTGCAGTAATAGGAACTTTGATAGTGGCATTTGTAGTAAGTGTTTGGCTACCTGGTGTTGAAAGAAAGTTTATCCATGCCAGAATACAGCAAAGAATAGGGCCTCCTATCTCAACCCCTGGTTTAATGTCGCCTATTAAATTCTTCTTTAAGGAAATAATAAAACCTAACTCACCCATGCCCAGATTATATAATTCACTCCCACTAATTGGGATAATAATAACCATATTCCTTCTAATAATTATCATGCCCCAATTATATCCATTAGCTGCTTTTTCCAGTGTAATAGCATTGGTAGGATTATTAAAGATTGAGGAAATACTTTACATGTTCATGGGGTCTCTTTCCAAATCTGTATTATCTCTAAATATGCCCTTCCCTGATGTGGTTAAGGGAGCTAAACATCCGGATGTACCCAGATCATTTGTTGAAGAACTCAGTTCAATGAGAGCATTCAGATTAATCGCTTTTGGATCATTCCCCATTTATTTAGCTATTTTTGTACCTGTAGCTATGGCTGGTAGTATATTTCTTGGTGATATAGTAGCCTACCAGCAATTTAATGGGCCGGTTCTATTCTCTTTAGCCGGTATTTTGGGAGCAGTTGTATATTTCATAGGATTCATGATACTATTAAATGAATATCCATTTTCTATACTAAAAACCAAAGCAGATGTAATAGAGGGACCACTTTTGGAATATGCCTCCAAATCCAGGGCATATGTTTATATAAGTCGTGGAATTCTCATGTTCGTCCTGGCCTGCATCTTCTCTACCCTCTTTCTGGGATTACCCCCTAACATTTTAAGCTGGACCATACTTCTGAATATTTTGGTGGCTTTAATATTCACCATATTAATGGCCATTTTAAGTGCATTCTCCCCAATATTCACCTTTAAACAGTTTTATCCAGTAGTAACTGGTGTATCAATATTAGGAATTTTGGCTATCATGGTGTCTTTCTTATAATGTATAATAATGAGAGTAACATTCGGTGAACAAATATGAAATTCGTAGTAAGACCATTACATATTATAAGTGTAGGTGGTTACATAGTTGAAACTGATTTCCCTTACCGTAACCTAATCGTGGTTAATCCCACAAAAGAACCGATTAAAATAGATATTCCTGTATTTTCAGAGGATTGGATTGGGAAACATCGAAATTTGGGTTTAGAAATAATTCCCATTAAAGAAGAAGAGAATTTCTTAAGCAATTTTAGGAAGGCTAAAATAAGGTTGGAAAAGTTGAAAGAAGAGATTAACCATTAATCTTTCAATTATTTGAATAAACAAAATCTATTTCTATTTATTTACCAAATTCCTGGTAGATCTTACGTGTCACTCGTAATGCCAGTGCAGAAGTGAGTAGAATGGTAGGCATACCCTGAGAACGAGGTGCTAGAGATAAATCAGCAACCCATAAACCTTCAGGAAGCCATGAAGGTTTCATATGATCTACATCTTCCTTTTTCAGAGGTACAGTACCTCCCAGATGACCTCCATTATGAACACCCTCTATAAATGGGCCGGAAATACCTGCTGATTGCATAACCTGTTTGGCCTGTTTTAATGCCTCATCAAACCGGGATTTATCGAAGGGTGTAATATCTTTTTTTACTGCACCATTAGCATATA
>JAJFTX010000156.1 GCA_021372715.1 Methanobacterium sp.
CCTCCTGAGGAGTGCATCCATGTTGAGCTACACTTCTCAGTATGTCTGATACAGCTGCAGTAGGGATGATATCCTGTTCAACCAAGCTGAAGGTATCACCTAGAACTTCAAGACATAGTAAATTAACATCTAAACCTTCTCTCCTCAGTTCTATTATTATATAGGCCAGTGTAGAGGCTATTATTGTGGGATCAACTTTATACTGAGATGTGAGTTTTTCAAAGCCCTCTACCTTATCATTTCTAACCAATTGCTTGGCTAAGTCTTCACTTAATCCATATTCTTCTATGATTCTTTCTTTTTTCTCTTGTGGAAGCTCCGGGAGGTTTGATTTAATATCGTTAAGATAACTTTGAGAAATACTTATGGCAGGTATATCCGTTTCCACATACATTCGACTGGCAGTGGGCAGGGGACGTAGATACTCAGAATTCCCATCATCCAAGGCCTTCCTAGTCTCCTCAGGAACACCAACCAATGCCATTCTAGCTCTTCTATCAACTTCTATTAGTGCATTTCGTGCTTTTTCTTCTTCATCAGCCACTAAAACAAACAAATCATTTTCTGATGCTTTTATATAATTTAAAAGATTATTAACTTCCTCTAAAGTTATTCCATAGGCAGGTAGTTCGTCGGTATGGAATATTCCTCCAACGCCCATTTTTTTAGCATATCCTGCTAGTTCAGTTCCGAATCTTCTACCTGGTTGTATTTCTTTTCCTAGTATGCCTGAAAATCCTTCCAGTTTAATTGCCAAGATCTTTTTTCCACTTTTTATGGCATTGGCTATTATTTTAGATTCTGTTTCTTTGAAAAGTTCCCCCACATTGAATATTTCATCTTCCACTTTAGCTTCCTTTTGTCGTAGATCATCTTTTATCTTGATCAGGTTGATCTGTCTTTTAACTTCATTTTCAACCATTTTAGGCATTAAATCAAGATCTTGAACCCCTTTTATCTCCACCCGAGCACCTTCCCTGATGGATATGTTTAAATCCTGACGTATAGTTCCTAATCCTCTTTTAACCTTTGTACTACGCAGTACCTGTCCAATCTGGTAAGCTACATCCCTTACCTGCTCTGGATGTTTGATTGATGGATCGGTGGTTATTTCAACCAGAGGTATCCCTAGACGGTCCAATCTGAAGATGGTTTGGTTCTTTTTTTGCCCTATTCTACGGGCTGCGTCTTCTTCCAAGCATAGGTTTTCTATGGTAACTTTCCCGTAAGCGGTTTTCAGGTATCCGTCGGTGGCTACCAGACCAGTTCTTTGAAATCCTCCAGTATTACTTCCATCAATCACCTGTTTTCGCATGGTGTGAAACTCATCAACCACCTTCATATTCATCAGAGAAGCTAAAATAAGAGATACCTCCAATGCTTCTGGATTAAGCGGATGTGGTGGTTCTTCATCAGTTTCAACCAAACAGGTATGATGATCATAGGAGTCATATAGAAATTGCAGTTTACGTCGGGATTCTTCGAAGGCAGCCCGATCAATCTTACCCAGTTCACTCTGGGTTGGCCTTAAATTCCTTAGAATCTTTTCATCGGGTTTTTTATCGGTGAGGTTACATTCACAGGGGCAGAAAAGTTTATGATCTGTGTTTAGCTGTTGATGTATCTCTAAACCCATTTTTAGACCTAGTTTTTGGTAGTCCATATTATTCACCCTTTTAGATTAAAAAATATTTTTGGGATGTTTTCTCCTCAATTTCTCCCCTTAAGTTGGTCTGCATAATCCTCTCCACTTCTTTTATATCTTCTGTCTGGCCTAATGTCCAGATTAACTTAACATAGGCTGTTTCTGGTAACATATCCCTGGCTGAGATCACTCCTGAAGCCACCAGTCGGCGGCCGGTGCTGTATACGTTCATATTCACCCGACCATATATGCATTGAGATGTCATAACTACTGGTATTCCACTATCATATGCCCTCTCCAGGGCAGGTATTATATCCTCGGGCACATGGCCTAGTCCGGTGCCCTCTATGACCAGACCTCGATATCCTTTATCCAGATGGTAATGGATGATTTCCGGGGAGATTCCCGGGAAACTTTTAATTAGTGCTACTCTTGGTTCTAGATCATCTTTTATCTCGGGAGAACCTCCATCTTTCCGCTTATTATATTCTGTATCTTTATCTAGGATCTTGATTTTACCATTTTTTATTCTGGCCAGTGGCTGGGTGTTGATACTTCGGAAAGTATCTCGTCTAGATGTGTGCATTTTCCGTGCTTTAGTACCACGGTGCAGATAACCATAGGAATCATTTTCTGTGGCATGCATACATACCATAACCTCGGCTAAATCTGATTTAGCAGCGGTTACTGACATCATAAGGTTTAAAAATGCATCTGAGGATGGTCGATCTGAACTTCTTTGGGCTCCGGTTAGTACTACTGGCACCGGTGTGTTAAGAATGAAACTCAACGCTGCTGAGGTATAATGCATGGTGTCCGTACCATGTGCCAATATAACGCCATCTGATCCCCCGTTTATCTCATCAACAACTGATCTAGCGGTTTTAATCCAGTAATCCGGTTTCATGTTCTCACTTAGTATGTTTAAAATGGCTTTTCCCTGGATATTGGCTAGATCTACCAATTCGGGATTGGCCCTTAAAAGATCATCTGCAGTGAAAGCAGGGTGTACAGCACCGGTTTTATAGTCTATTATGGATGCCACCGTTCCCCCAGTGGATATAATAGATATATTCATTTTTCCCATATTTTTTTCCACATCCAATGGTGGAAGTTCTATTTTGGGTTTTTCTCCTTTCTTCAATAAGGTTAACTGCACATCAGTGATATTAACTCCTATATTATAACCATTATCCAGTTTAAGCACCACATGGATATCATCCAAACCTTTAGACCTGTTTAAAAGCATGCCCCTGTATTCAATATCTTTTTTCTTGATTAGTACGGTATCTCCAATGGATACTCCGCATGATTCTAAAAATTCTTTACATAATCCTCTGTAACTCATTTAATCCCTCGAAAAATTTATGAAAATTATATTCCATTGATAATGGTACTCATTTATCACATATTAAATCCAAACCAACCGGTGCGTGGTCTGAACCCATCACATCGGATAATATATATGATGATTCCACATGTTCCATGAATTCTTTATTAACAAAGAAATAATCTAATCTCCAACCCACATTTCTTTCCCGTGCTCTGGTACGGTAACTCCACCAACTATATTGTTCTTCTTCTAAATTAAATACACGGAAGGTATCCACATAGCCATGGCTTATAAATTTATCAATCCATGCTCTTTCTTCAGGAAGAAATCCTGAAATCTTTTCATTTTGTTTTGGACGGGCTAAATCTATTTCTTTATGGGCTGTGTTTACGTCTCCACATACCACTATATTTTTACCTTGCTCTTTTAGTTTATCTGCGTATTCCAGAAAAGCATCGTAGAAATCCATTTTATATTGCAATCTTTCTTTTGACATCTTTCCATTGGGGAAATATATGTTAAACAGGACAAAATCACCGTAATCTGCTATTAAAGTACGTCCTTCCTGGTCGAATTCCTCTATACCAAATCCTTTGTCAATTTTGTCAGGTTTTATTTTAGTATAAAGAGCCACTCCACTGTATCCTTTTCGTTCAGCTGAGTTAAAATAAGTATGATATCCATCTACCACCCTAATGGAAGGAGGGAATTGTTTTCTTGTTGCTTTTGTTTCTTGAATACATAATATGTCTGGTTCCTCCTCTGAAAACCATTCTTGAAAGCCTTTCCGGTACACTGCCCTAACTCCATTGACATTCCAACATATTATCCTGAGCTTTTTCATTGATTTCATCCTTTGATCATTTTTATAAAATTTTTTTTTAAATTGGAATATTAGTAAAATTTTAAAGTGATCACATAATCCTGAATTAATCCACCTGAAACTCATCAGGCATATTAACAGCAGCACTACCGGCTGAACATTCTGGAATTGCAGCTATTAAATTATCCAGTCTCTCATAAGGAACTGATACGAAAATTATATCCGGTTCAAACTGCTGATGATTCCTGGCTGTCCAATCTCCCATTGATATATTTGTGTTTCCGCTCATGATAGTATATGAAATCGCTGTGTGGCATAATGCACCAATTAACTGTTCTTTAGGATTTAAACCATCCCAGTAAGTGTCTAATGCTATTATTCTACACGCCTGCTCACCGTTGCATAAAAATAAAACCATGTCTGGTCTGATCTCTGACTTTTCCAAGGGACACATGACCATCCGGTCAGCCATGCCCGTCGGTGGGGTGATACTAAGTTTCTGCATTCTTTCAAAGGATACTAGAGAGTGGGTTAATTTCTCCCCTTTGGTAAGGAATTGTTGCAATCTTCTTTTCTTTTCTCCTGTGATTTCTCCACTAAAACCACAATATCTACTACCCCCAGGACATGTGGAAACGTCTTCATCTATTATAAAACATTCCCCCTCGGCAGATAACTTCAAAGCCCTGCAAATAGATGTTTTCTCATATTTACCGCTTGAAACTATTTCATTAGTAAAGGAAATGGCTAATGGTTCTTTTTTAAGACCTAAAACCTTCTTAAGAATATCTGATTGTTGTTTAAAATCCATATTCTCACCACTCTTTTATTTGTCAGACCAATGGAATAATCATATTCATAAGTTAGTTAATTAATTTGTATTAAAAAAAATAATTATAGGTCTAGATTCTCTCTGGCCCATTGGGCACCGGCTTCCAGTATAGCCAGATTCAAATCTACCAGTTTAGGTTTTTTAGCAAATGTATCCTGTATTGCATGTCTGAAATCATCTCTAGATAGTCCAGTTGTAGTAATTGCCATTATAACCCCAAGCATAGCTGTATTTAAAGCTTTAACTACCCCATATTCTTTAGCTATTTTCAAAGCAGGTACCGCTATTATATTCACATGTTCAGGCCCTTTAAACTCCCCTAACTCACTATTATAAAGGATTGTACCACCTTTTTTTACTTGATCCGCGAATTTTTCCAGTGAAGGTTCATTCAAAGCAACTAATATGTCCAATTTGTTTGCTACCGGTAAACTAATTGTTTCACCAGATATTACCACGGTACAATCAGATGTACCTCCACGTTGTTCTGGTCCATATGCTGGGTAGAAGGATACATGTCTACGCGCTTTATATGCCGCCTGAGCCAAGGTAAGGCCCATGCTCATAACTCCCTGTCCACCGAATCCAGATATCTTAGCCACCCGAGGTATAAATTCATGATCATCCTTGGCTTCCAGGGTTTTCTCTCCTTCCACTTCAAATATATGATCCAGAGATTCTCTGGAGAAATCACTTTCTCCACGACATAGTTGCTCAACATCTTTACTGCGATCCCGGAAAGTGGCTAGTGGAAATTCTCTCTGCATATCCTCATTTAAAAATCTCTGAACTCCTTTCACATCCATCCTGAGATTTGTGGGACAGGGAGATAAGAACTCCACAAAAGCATATCCTTTACCTTCTTTCTGTATTTTTAAAGCTTTAAGAACCGCTTTTCTAGCTTTACGGATGTGTGATGGATCTGATAGTGAAACTCTTTCAATATAAACCGGCGCATCAAGATTATCCAGTAGTTCGCACATGTGTAGAGGGTATCCTGTGTATCGGGGATCCCTGCCTTCTGGACAGGTCACCGTAACCTCACCCAAGAGTGTGGTGGGTGCCATCTGCCCCCCAGTCATCCCATATACTGTGTTGTTTATGAAAAACACTGCCATTTTTTCTCCACGATTAGCTGCTTGTATTGTTTCATTTAAACCTATAGATGCTAAATCTCCGTCTCCCTGATAAAGTATAACCACTGCATCTTCTTCTGCCCGGGATAGTCCGGTTCCTACTGCGGGTGCCCTGCCATGGGCTACCTGCACATGACCACAGTCGAAGTAGTAGTATGCAAAAACGGCACATCCCACTGGACTGGTCATGACGGTGCGTTCCTGGATTCCTAACTGGTCAATAGCCTCTGCTATGAGTTTATGCAGGATTCCATGTCCACATCCTGGACAGTAATGGGTGGCGGTTGGGGCGTTTCCTCCTTTTCTGGGAAATTCACTGAGCATGGATCTCGGTTTACCAATTATTCTCTCGGATATTTCGCTGTTCCTAGTTAAGCCGTTATCTTCAGTCATTATTTTTCCCTTATTTAAATATTTATGTTCTTTCTCCTGATCCATGTGTTTCACCCCCTTCTTTTTTCATTTATATCATTAATTTTATTCATTATACTTTCTACATCCATTAAGTTCCCGCCCATGCGGTTTACCAATTCTACCGGACGGCTGCATCCTATGGATAATATAATGTCTTCTTTCATCTGTCCATTACTCATTTCCACAGATATGAAATGACAGTCCCTTTCTTCAGCATATTTTTTTAGCTGTTTCTCTGGGAAGGGGAATAATGTTTTGGGTCTGAAGAGCCCTGCTTTAATTCCATGGCTTCTAGCTTGTTCCACTGCGGATCTAGCTATCCTACTGCTGATTCCATATGCTACTAGTATTATATCAGCATCTTCCATATGGTATTCCTCGTAATCTACTTCTTTTTCTTTTATTTTTTCATATTTTTCCTGTATTCTGTAGTTGAAATCCTCTAGCTGGTCGAAGTTAAGGAATATGGATGTTACCAGATTTCCCATAGTTTCTTTGTTTCCGCAGACTGCCCAACTATTATCGATTGAAGGTTGAATTGCTACTTCTGGAAAGTTCAATGGTTCCACCATCTGACCTAGAACCCCATCTGCCAAAATAACTACGGGATTTCGATATTTATCTGCCATATCAAAGGCTTTGATGGTGAAATCACACATTTCCTGGACAGAATTAGGGGCTAGAACAATATTTTTATAGTTACCATGTCCTCCCCCTTTCACCAGTTGATTGTAATCAGCCTGTTCCGGCCCTATATTTCCCAGACCCGGTCCTGCTCTCATAACATCTATGATTACACAGGGAAGTTCTGCACCAGCTAGAAATGATATTCCTTCCTGTTTCAGGCTGATACCCGGTCCAGATGATGCGGTTAAAACCCGGTGCCCAGCGGCAGATGCTCCGTATACCATGTTTATGGCTGCTTCCTCGGATTCTGCTTGTACGAATTTCCTCCCCACTATGGGGAAATATCTTGATGCTTCGTGGAGGATTTCTGTAGCTGGTGTGATGGGATATCCAAAATAACAGTCACATCCGGCGTACATGGCACCGATTATTACGGCGGTGTTTCCTTTTATTAGTTGAGTGGCCATCTATTCCTCCTCCTCTTGTTTAACGTATTTTTTCATCTTTTTTGGTATGTGAACTTCAATAGCCAGGGGTTCTGGACAGGTATAGTAACAGTCCCCGCATCCTGTGCAACTATGCCCCTCATAGACCACATAGTGGTATCCTCGGGAATTTACATGATCACTCATTCTTAAAAGCCCTTTTTTACAGGCTAATACGCATCTTTCACATGCCTTACATTCCAGTTTGTTTATCACTGGGTAAGGACCTTTTTTTTCCTTTTCTTCTGACATATTATTCATCTTTTATTAAATATTACAAAATTGTTATGAATTAAATTAAGATAATCCTCTATTATTTAATTAGAAGAAAATTTAGAGCTAAATTATTTATTTAACTGTTTTATACTGGTCTTTGCTTCTGATCTCTATTCTTCTTATTTTACCACTGATTGTTTTGGGTAATTCATCCACAAACTCTATTACTCTTGGATATTTGTATGGGGCGGTTACCTGTTTTACATGATCCTGGATTTCCAGTTTAAGTTCTTCTGAGGGTTCATAATCCTTTGTTAGCACTATTGTGGCTTTGATTACCTGCCCCCTTATAGGGTGAGGAACTCCCGTTATAGCGCTCTCTAACACAGCAGGATGGGATATTACGGCACTTTCCACTTCGAATGGACCTATACGGTAGCCGGAACTTTTTATTATATCATCATTTCTACCTACAAACCATAGATAACCGTCTTCATCCATCCAGGCGGTGTCTCCAGTATGATAATAGCCATCATGCCATACTTCTTTAGTTTTTACCTGATCTCGGTAATATCCGTTGAAAAGTCCTGGTGGTTTTTGTTGGCTGGTTTTTATGACAATCTCTCCTTCTTCACCAATATCACATGGATTACCGTCACTATCCATTAATTCTATATCATAGTTAGGTGAGGGTTTACCCATGGATCCTGGACGAGGTTTTATCCAGGGAAAGTTGGCCACGCAGGCCACGCATTCTGTTTGACCAAAACCTTCCATCAATCTTAAACCTGTTAATTCGTGGAATTTATTATATACCTCCGGATTAAGAGGTTCTCCTGCAGTTACAGCATATTTAAGGTTTGAAAAATCATATTTAGATAGATCTTCTTGTATTAGGAATCGATAAATGGTTGGTGGTGCACAAAAGGTGGTAACACCATATTTAGATGATTTTTCCAGCATATGGGCTGAATCAAAACGTTCGTAATCGTATACGAAAACTGCACTTCCCATAATCCACTGTCCATATATTTGGCCCCACATGGCTTTGGCCCACCCCGTATCTGCAACGGTATAGTGTAATCCGTCATCCAGCACATTTTGCCAGTAAGCAGTTATTATATGGCCAAAAGGATAGGTGAAATCATGTTCAACCATCTTTGGGAGTCCCGTGGTTCCTGATGAGAAATAAACCAACATTGGATCTTCATTGATTGTTTTCTGATCCCCTGAGGGTTTTTGGAAATCTGGTGAAGCTTTTTTAATTTCTTCTCTGAAATTAAACCATCCTTTCCTGTTTTCATCACCTACCACTGCTTTTATAAGATTTATTTCTTTCATCTGTTCATCTGCTTCGTCGAAGTATTGAGGTACTCCGTCTTCCGCGATACACACCACCATTTTAATATCAGCTTTCTCCAAGCGGTAGATGATGTCTTTGGTTTTTAGCATGTGAGTAGCGGGGATGGTTATTGCTCCTAGTTTGTGCAGGGCCAGAATGCAGAACCAGAATTCATAGCGACTTTTCAGGGTGAGCATCACCTTATCGCCTTTTTTTATTCCGCATTCTTGAAAGAAATTCGCTGTTTTATCGCTGAATTCTTTAAGCTCTTTAAAGTTGATAATCCGATCCTCATCATTATCATTGCACCAAACCAATGCGGTTTTATCTGGATATAGTTCAGCATATTCATCCACCACATCATAGGCGAAATTAAAATTCTCAGGTATTTTTATTGTAAAATTCTCTTTAAAGTCATTATATGATTCAAATTCTGTTTTTAGTAGGAATAAATTAGTTAATGAACTCATATTATTATCCTCATTTCTTATTATTATTTGATTATTTATTCGGATTTTTTAAAGAATAAACGCCAAGAAACGGGCTCGTTTATTATTTAATGCCTCCATGGCGTGTTTGTAAGATGAATCGAAGAATATTGAATCTCCTTCGTTAAGAATGATTTCATTATCATGGATGTAAATTTTTATGGACCCTTCAATGACATAATCAAATTCCTGCCCCGGGTGATGATTGGTCGTTGGTTTGCTTTGGTCTTTTCTAGGTTCTACAGTCACTATGAAAGGTTCTGCCTTTTTATGAATGAATTTTTCAGCCAAATTTTCATACTGGTACTGTTTACGCCTCTCTACATTCACTCCTTTTCCATTACGGGTAACTGTGAAGATGTGCATTCTGGTTTCTTCTCCTGTTAAAAGAAGCCCCATATCCACCCCCAGTTTATGTGCGATCTCAAAAAGCTCACTGGCAGGAATGTCTTTTTTACCTTTTTCGTATTCTTGATAGGTTTCCAGGGATATATCAAGGAAATTAGCCATATCAACAGCTTTTATATCGGATAATTCTCTTAATTCTTTTACTCGGAGTGCTATTTCGCTTATTTTTTCTTTCATTCCCGAACCTCATTCTAATTTAGATAATATTCATGATCGTATGTTATTTACAGATAAAAAAATCAGCAATATCCATTACTGATTTATTCCATCTATAGTAAAAATATTATTGTAATGATTGTTAATGACAAATATTATTTTTTGATATATATAATGATCAGATCAATTTGGTTATATCCACCAGAAATTGTATTAAGTTACTAGAATAGATCAAAAGATGGAATTCATTATATCTTTGGAAGTCACATGATTCCATTCGTATATTATCCCTTTGCAGCTTTTATCTGCATTCTTAAGATATTTTGTCTTTTGCTAAAAACTGATTAAAGGAGTCAATTAACATGGAATTAGAAATAAAAATGGTGGAGTTAGAAAATCCAGAAGATAGTAATTTAATACTGGGACAAAGTCATTTTATTAAAACTGTGGAAGACCTTTACGAAGCTATTATAAATACTGTGCCCCAGGCGGAGTTTGGACTTGCGTTTGCAGAAGCTTCTGGTGATTGTCTGGTGAGAAAAGCCGGTAATGATGATGATCTCACCAATATTGCAGCGGAAGAGGTTCTGAAGATGGCTTGCGGCCATAGTTTCTTGATATATATTAAAAACGCATTTCCCATTAACGTGACTCAACGCATAATGAGTGTTCCAGAAGTGGTGAATCTTTACTGTGCAACGGCCAATCCAGTACAGGTAATAATTGCAGAAACAAAGCAAGGCAGGGGAATATTGGGAGTTATAGACGGTTCAAGTCCAGTTAATATAGAAACTGATAATGATGTCATTTGGCGCAAGAAGTTCCTCAGAGATATTGGTTATAAATTATAATTACTATCGGTTTTATTTTTCTTAAAAAGAAATTTATAGCCCAATTAACATATTATTAATATTGAAATAGAATATAAAAAATCAAAATATTAGCTCAGGAGGAAGTTAGTATGTCTGAATCAAAGATGTTATTCAGAAGAGAAAGCGGAAGCAAGAAAAAAGATAATATACTTCTAGAAGTTGATGAAGACAGAATCAGCCTGCAGAACCGTCGGGAAAACGCTCTCATAATAACTTTTAAAGCAGTTGAAGATGAAATCAAGGACATATATCAATTTTTCAATGATTTCGACGAATTGGAACCCATATTTGTAAATATTGCAGATGCTGGTGATGTTGGATATTATTACAGAGGTATCTCATCGGTTGAACAGGAAAATGAAGGAAAGCAAAAGTTCAGTGTTACTCTACAGTTAAGAAGGGACAAAATGTAAAAAGTCAGGGATATTATTAATCAATCTATTTTCCTTATCCCTTACTTTTCAACGTTTTAGAGAATCCATAATCTAAAGATAAACTATTTTAATAAATCCCTAATTTTAAACCTGGTTTTTATTTCATTGATAAAATTTATTAACAACTTTTACAATCTAAATAAAATATCATGAATTAATTATATTCTTATTTCATAGGATTAAAATTATTAAAATTCCCATTGATTAAAAGTAATCAAAAAAAATAGAATAAGTTATCGAGGTGTTCGAAATAAAGATAACCCATCACCATAACGATCAGCCTGAAAAAGTAAAACAAGATGTAGATGACAAAAGAAAAAAAGAAACAAATGAAGAACAGCCCAAGCCAGAGAAGATTGAAACCTGCTACTTCTGTCATCAGAAATTCGACATCAACAAAGATGACTACAGCCACTATAAATATGGTAAATTTCCCATGTGCGCTTACTGTTCAGAATTTTACGGGTTTTATTCAGATTAAATTAAAATATGATAAATCAGTCTTTTAAATGCTCTAAAACCAGTGATATTCCCCATTCAGCCATTTTTTTAGCGTCTTCTTCTTTTTTCGCCTCAGCAAAGCATCTGAATATTGGTTCAGTACCAGAAGGTCTGATTATCACCCATCCCTCATCGGTGAATATTTTAACTCCATCCTTGGTATCAACCTCAAATTCACATGTGGCCTGAGCAATCCTCTCCATAACCTCCTCTTTCAGATCATCAGGACACTCCACTTTCCTCTTCTCGGAACGATATGAAGGAAGCTCACCAATTAGTGTAGAGAGTGATTTTTTCTCCTTAGCGATTATCTCCACTATCTTCGCCGTAGTAAGGGCGGCATCCCTTCCATAAACAAATTCAGGAAATATTAAACCACCATTTTCTTCTCCACCAAATAATCCATTTTTCTCTTTAAGTTCCCTGGCCACTAGCAAATCACCCACCCGGGTAGCTATAACTTCACCACTATACTCTTCCGCAATATCATAGATAGCTGATGAAGTGGCCACCGTAGTGACGATCAAACCTCCCCCATTCTCTATGAGCATGAATTTTTCCACTAGAGCAAAGGTTTTATCACCAAATACGAAGTTCCCATACTCATCTATACAGATAGTACGGTCAGCATCACCATCATGGGCAATACCCAGATCAGCCCCTAAATTCTTCACAGCGTTTATCAGATCCTGCAGATTGTCTTCAGTGGGTTCCGGATCCCTTCCCGGGACAAAACCATCAGGCTGACAGTTCATGGTGATAACCTGACATCCCAGACCCCTTAAAAGATATGGAGTAGTGAAACAAGCAGCTCCACTTCCACAATCCACAACCACCTTTAATCCTGCATCTCTAATGGCTTCAACATCCACACGAGAGATAACTTTTTCTATATATTCATCTATAATGTTAGAATTAGTTTCCACTTCTGCAATCTGATCCCAGGATACTCGCCCAGGATTTTCTGCAAAGAACATATCCTCTATCTTCTCTTCCATCTCATCAGGTATTCCAATTCCATCAGCATCAACGAATTTAATCCCATTATCATGAGGAGGATTATGAGATGCGGTTATAATCACCCCACCATCATAATAATTTCTAACCGCATATTGAACAGCAGGTGTAGGTAATATCCCCAGATCAATAACCTTACATCCAGATGAAAGCAGACCAGATATCACAGCATGCTTAATCAGGGGTGTGGATGTTCTGGTATCACCACCAACTGCAACCGAACCCTTAACCAAGGTTCCATAGGCTGCTGCCAGTTTTGAAGCAAATTCCGGGGTCAAAACCTTATTAGCCAATCTTCTTACACCGAAAGTTCCAAATAATCGTTTGTTTGTCATGAAAATACTTCCTTTTTTATTAAATAATAAAATAGAATGATATATATCTTTAATTTAATTTTAATTCCCTTTGATTTAATATTTTAACCTGACTAAATAAATAAGTATCGAGAAAAAAAATAATAGGAATTAAATTCATAATAACAATTAGATAATTTAGCTAAAATTTTTCAATACATTGAGTAAAAATCTACTGAGGTGGATCAATGGCTAAAAGAAAGGTTGCCTGGGGCATAACCGGTGCTGGAGATAAAATAGAGAAAACCATTGAAATAATGAAGACTATTAAAGAAAAATTTGACGAAGAAGTTGAAATTGAAGTCTTTATTTCCAAAGCTGGAGATCAGGTAGTTAAATATTACGAGATATCCCATGAAATTGAATCCAATTTTAACAATATCTGGGTGGAAATAAATGCCAACGCTCCATTTTTAGCCGGAAATATTCAATTAGGTAAGTATGAATTCATGTTAGTTGCTCCTGCATCAGCAAACACCGTTGCAAAGATTGCACTGAGAATGGGAGACACCCTCATATCTAACGCCTCATTAATGGGTCAAAAAGCAGATGTTCCCCTTTACATATTACCATCTGATGTTGAAGAAGGGACCACCATCACTCAACTTCCTGATGGAAAGGATTTAAAAATAACCATAAGAAAAGAAGATGTGGAACACGTGCATAAGTTAGCTAATATGGATAATACCTATATATTAAAAAAACCAGCAGATATCGCCCCAGTATTCGATGAATACTTTGGATAACATTTTTTTAAATTCCAGGAGTAAGTTGGGAATAAATGATAAAATATTGATCAGTACCCTCCTGTGTACAAATCCAAGAATTAAAAAGATAATTCCATTTGAATGATGCTTCTGTATGGATTTCTTCCCACATATTCCCTTTTTTAATCCAATAAACCCTATAATAAACTTTATTATCACTTAAATATTCAACAGTCCAGGTGTCATTTTCACTTGTATAGTAAGTTCCATTATCAGTTTGATTGGCATGAATCCAATGCCAGGAATACTGTGAACCAGAATAACAGTACCACTCCCTTTCATTATATCTATGCCAAATATAGGGATGTATCCCTTCCCAATGAGAATACCAAGTGTTAAGTCCAATTTTTGTAACAGACAACTGTGAACCACTACTGGTATACCAATTAACATTCCGTATAATAACATCCAGTAAAGGAGGATATGGTGAATATTCGGTTAGGATCTGGTTCATATCAACATCTGTTAAATTTAAACCTTCACCAAACCATTTTTTACCCCATGTATTTCCTGTTCCTAGAAGAGATTCAGCCGTCAGAATTTTAGTCTCATATAAACCTGTTGCCTCGTTAACTGTTCTGAAGTTGGTTAAAGAATATGTAGTGATGTTATTTGCGCCTAATTTAGAATTAAATCTCTCAGATACAAAATCAGGCTCTTCCATTTGCAAGTAATCTGCAGGACCGTTACGGGTTAGGATTGCAATATTTATCCCCTTAGATTTAATGAAATCTACAGTTTCATCCATGTGTAAAGTTGGATCCTGTATAATAATGGAGTTATTTCGATATGCCAGAGGAATTATTGCTGGTAATTCCCCATAAAAACCACAGTAAGCAGAGTTTATATTTACTCCTTTTTGTTTCTGTATATCAATTATCCGTTCTGATACAATTTCACTAGTCTCGAAACTATCATTTCCACTCAAATTTTCAATGGTCAGATTTTTTGCTTTCAAATCATCAATTATATTGCTAGAAACCCCTCCCACTATAATCACTTTTTTTATATTAAATTTAGAGAGGTAAGCACTATATTCTGGGGGTAATGTATTAGAAGAGGTGTATTTACCGGGTTCAGCTACCACGAAAACAGGAATATTCATTACCGAACCTAATAGTGATGCTGAAGGATCAGCAGGGGTGATTATAACCGTGTCCTGTGATTGGTAAGTTTTTTCAGCTATTTCAGTAAGAATTCTTGCCTTAGATCCTCCATTTATCTGTTCTATCTTCAGATTCTGTAATTTTAAAAAATAAATCTGCCCGGGAGAAACAGGACCAACCACTATCGCCTTCTTGATATTAGCCTGATCTTTAAATAATGGTAACCATTGATTTAAGGGATAAGGTATGGTTTTACTGGATAGAATAAGAGGTATACCTTCTCGACCAGCATAGGATGCTACACCCACCTCTAATCCCTTCATATCACCTGTGGAGTATGATATTATTATGGTATCATTTGCTTCATTGGAAAACCCATTGAATGATTCACTACCTATAAAAAGTGGAGTAATCAAGTAGTAAATTACCACAATTATTCCCATGAGACCTATAAATATTAATAACTGCTGTGATCTTCTCATTTTTAATCACTTAATGTAATATGATGTTTTATTTATAATTATAAAGTTATAAATCTCATATAATAATTTAAAATATTCTAATCATTCTATAATACATATAATGTAGTTTCCATTCCTATAAACCTCCCGTGCATAAGGAGGTATTTCCATACCATTCCTAAGAAGGAGGTATTTGATATTGGCATTTAAAATTTCCTCCCTACTCAGATTACTGAGATCATTCATATCCCGTTTAAATACATAATAGGGTATACTTTCACTATAACCACCTTTTATAACATGGAGTCTTGAAGTGGAGACAATAATAGTATCCATATATGAATCAACAGAATATACTGTACTATTTTTATCTCCATTTTTTTTAAACCATTCCATTACACCTTCACGGTTCTCTGCCAGGGTTAAATTCCCATA
Source organism: Methanobacterium sp. (assembly GCA_021372715.1). Lineage (GTDB taxonomy): Archaea > Methanobacteriota > Methanobacteria > Methanobacteriales > Methanobacteriaceae > Methanobacterium_A. Next base: position 15,852 of record JAJFTX010000156.1, read on the forward strand.
TCTATCTGCTATCACCTGAAATTTAAATATATAATCCATTGGATTAAAGAGTAAATGAACTGTCTGGGGGAAAATATAATCCGGATGAGCATCCTCCTGACTCACCAGATTAGGAGTGTAACCATCTGCAAAAACCACTCCAGATACCATGGTGAAAACAGCCAATAAAATTATTATCATCGGTTTAAAATGCTTTTTAATGTATAAATAAGGATCCGTAACCGGATGTGTAACTGAAGATTTTTCTGACTTCTTAAAACCATTATCTAACCGATCCAGTATTACTGCTAATCCATATCCTGCCATTATTATGATAGGGTAAGAAGCCACTTCCAGAATACGGATAGGAATTAAATTTAAACCCAGAAAGTATGCCCTGCTCAATAATAAAATGGAAAATGCCCAGACTAATATAAATATTCCCTTGTTTTCGCCTTTTTTTAATAGTAAAAGACCACCTACAGTGGCCAATATGGTGGGGATTATACCCAAATATCTGATGTAATATTCAGAAATAGGCAGAGGATATCCGGAGAAAACATTGAACTGAGGATGGTAAAAGAGATAAAGGGGACCCCACCAAAGTAGAGCTAAAACAGTAGTAATTAATAAGAATATAATAAGGAATTTAAAGCTGATATTTCTCTTTAAAATCTTCATAGTTACTGCAAAAAGCAATATAACCATTATGATAATCAGAGCAGTTAAACTATGAGTTAAACATACAACACCACATAAAATTCCAGATATAATTAGATATCTTAAATTTAGGTCTTCATTGGCCAGATAATAGAGATACAATACCAGAGGCATTAAAATAAAGCTTAAAGTAGCAGGGGATACTATAAATCCCCTGTTAAAAGTTATAAGACTATATATCGTTAATAGACCTGCAGAAATTCCGGATATTAAACCAAATAACCGGTAAGTAACGAAAGTTATGACCAATACCAGGGCCATACCTAAAAAAGGCTGCATAAACCGAACTATTTGAAAAGGATCCCAGTTAAATAGAATGGATAATCCTGCCAGTAGAAGATGGAAAACAGGAGGATATGCAATGGGTCTTCCAGAGGGTGCTACAGTTAAAGGGTCCCATAGGGTAAATCCATTAGCCAGATAAAGCTGGGTTAAATGAACATGATAATAAATATCCCAACTTAAGGGCCATTGAAATTTTAAAGTAGGGATTAATACTATTAAAAACGCCATTAAAGCCGGAATTATTAATAAAAATTTTTTCCAACTATATAAATTGGCTGAAGATACTTTTTTAGTAATGAAATTTCCTCCTGTTTTAATTGATATTTCTTATAAGTTAAAGAAATATTTTTATTTCAAATATTGAGGTTATAAATTTTTGAAAAATTAATTAGGGATAAAAAATAATAATAAAATTCCTTACATTAAGTAATAGACTTACTAAATTTTAGTAATTACCAGCCATAATTTAGTAATGAAAATTTCTCAATAATTATTATTAGATAATAAAATAGGACATTTCATGAAGTATATAATCATAATTCCTGCTTATAACGAAGAAAAAGCCATAAAAACGGTAGTCAAAGAATCTTTGAATCATTCTGATGTCCTAGTGGTTGATGATGGTTCCACAGATGGGACCACAGAACTGGCGAAGAATGCTGGAGCCCAGGTAATTAAACATGAAAAAAATATGGGTAAAGGTGCTGCCATAAAAACCGGACTTAAATATGCTTTAGATAATGGTTATAAAGCCATGATCCTATTGGATGGAGATGGACAGCATGATCCTCGTTTCATTCCCATATTAGTTAATGAAATTAAAGATGCAGGCATGATTATTTGCTCCCGTTTTATGCAAGGCCCTCCCTCGGGAATGGCCATTCAAAGGAAGTTTTCCAATTATTTAACCACCAGCATCTTACGATCTATCACTGGTTATCCTATTACGGATAGTCAATGCGGTTTTCGTATGATTTCTGATTATGCTGCTTTAATGTTTTTGGATTTACCTCAAGATGGTTATGAATATGACTCAGAAATACTCTACCAGGCCTACCTTCATAATTTTCCCGTGAAAGAAATGCCCATACCAAGTTCTTATAAGGGCGAAAAATCATATATTACTGGAATAAAG
>JAJFTX010000174.1 GCA_021372715.1 Methanobacterium sp.
GGTGGCTCCAGTACGAGAGGAACGAGCCGTCGGCGCCACTGGTCGACCGGTTGTCTGACAAGGCAATGCCGGGCAGCTACGCGCTAGATGATAAAGGCTGAAAGCATCTAAGCCTGAGGTATCCCCTAAAAATAGGCAGCATTAGGACATGGGTAAAAGACCCGTTTGATGGGGCAGGGATGTAAGCTTCGAGGCTTCGGCCGAGTTGTTCAGTCCGCTGTTTCCAACGTCCGATATGCATGTTTTCAAACTTCTAGCCAGGTTATTTTCGAAGTTCTAGTTAGGTGTATTCAGTAAGGGTGAAATTGCATGGAAAATAATCAAAATAATCCATAATATACGAAAATAAATTAAATTATCAATTATTGGTACGGCGACCATAGCGGAGGGGCCACACCTGGACTCGTCCCGATCCCAGAAGTAAAGTCCTCCAGCGATTTGGATTGTACTATAGGCGCGGGCTTATGGGAACTTCAAGACGTTGCCGGCCATCCTTCTTATATTTATTTTATCACATTCACCCCCTCAATAGGTGATATAATCACCTATTAACCGCTTCATAGTATTCCTATAATGAATGCTATGAGCGGATCCCCCCATAAATAGACATAACTAATTTTAAAAAAATAATAATTTCACGAAAGTCAATGTAAGGGTATCTTAAAACTAAACATTTACATAATATATGAAAAATAAATGAATAACTGTCATATCATCATTTGACTGGTGCCTACGGTCCTCTTAAGAGAATGGCTGAGCCGACGATGAATAGGAGAAACCCAGCACCGGACAGACTGCCTGCTGCGAGGGTTGCTCGGGGAGGAAAGGGTAAACTACCAGTGAACCAGTGAGTTAGTACGCAGGCAATAATTACTTTTCTTGTTTTATTTTAAATAATAATATCATTATGAACAGTAATGGAGTATCGAAGGATAAAAACAGTTATTTTAATAACTTTATTGAAATTAATTTGTATTTTTGGTCATAAATTTGGAAATTTTTTATGCAATGCTATCAAACAAAAGAGATAAAAAAATCAAATAATAGGAAAAAAGTCAACCTAAATTTTTCCCTTCCTCTTTTCCTGTATGACTGTTGGAACATACATTATGGCAAATCCTATTATAAGGGACAAAACAATAACTAGTGTATTTGCGAATCCTGATATCCAAAGGTTATAGTATATAAACAGTGAAACAGGTACATATATTGAACCAGCTGTTACAACACCAGGGGAATAGACGCCGGTGCGTAATGTGAAGTAAGCGTGGATTAAGAAGTTTGAAAATATCCATCCAGCTGCGGATAATCCTATTATTAATGTCCATTGATTAGGAATAAAGATTGCAAGTGATGTTGCTACGATAACATAAACCATAAAAATAACATTTCCAATAACGAACTGAGTAAAATTTTCCGGTGCACCCAGATATTTCAGTGCCCAGGGCACGAATCGTGGTGTTTCTTCGAATATATGTATTAAATATGCTACAGGCACCAGCCAAAGTATAGTTAAATCCATTTTAATCTCCTCTTTTGATTAATTCTTATTTTAATAAAAAATTTAAGTCCTATGATTAATTAAAGTTTCCTATAATAGTATGATTTAAATACTCATAATATTCTGATTTAATTATTAATAATGCCTATCCTTATTGATACTTCTGTAAGATAGCATAGTTCATATGGTTAATTCTCTAACAGCCTTCCAATGGTTCTTCTTGATACTAGAAACCTTTAACTTACTTCAAAAACTTTATCTAACAAGGAAAATGAAAAAAGAAGGGATACTCGAATTAAGTCCATGGAGGCATAGCAATAGACCCCGCACATCACCAGAAGATATTTGATATTTAGGCATTTACAAACTGCAAGAATATTCAGGAACAGGCATAGGGCCTATCCATCTGCAAAAGAATAATTGACAACATAATGGATTAATCTGGTGAATCAGAACCTGGAAAAGGTTCAATCTTTTACTTCACTTTACCCAAAACACAAATGGATGTAAATCTGAAATAATTTAAAATATTTCGCATCCGTTTATCATTTAAAACTAACCAGATTGTAAAGGTGTCCAGGCAATAATTACTTTCTGCTCTTTATTTTTAATAATAATCTCATTTTTAATAGTATTAGACTATTTAAAGAACAAAACGATTATTTCTTATATTAACTAAAATTTACTTCTAATCAATTAATCTATATCATCCAAATAAGACTTCTAAAAAATATACATCTAATTATTCAATTGGAGATTCATCCAAAGAATAATATATACATTTATCAATTATAAAAATTGATAAAATGATATAATAGAGTTTGTGAATTATGTTAGATTTAACTTCAAGTTTAATTAAGGCAAATACCAATTTATTCTACTTAATTAATGGTATAAATAATCCAACTCTAAATTATATATTGCCTATCATTGCTTCTAATGGTACAGCTTCTCTGATATTAATATTAGTTTTATTATTTATTTTTGGAGGAAATTACGGTAGAAGAGTGACTATTTTGGGTTTAGTAGGGTTATTTTTAGCTATTATGGTGGCAACATCATTGAAATATTTAATAGCTGAACCAGGACCATATGTGGCTTTATCTAATGTAAATATATTAATACCCACCACTAGTTCTATCCCTTCCTTTCCTTCAGGACAGACTGCATCTTCATTTACTGTAGCTACTGTAATAGGATCGATGTATCACTCAAAAACCCATAAAATTGGGTACTGGCTATTGTATCCATTATTAATATATGCATCTTTAATTGGATTTTCCTTAATATATTCAGGAGTACATTATCCAATTGATGTTATTTGCGGAGCCGTAATAGGAATTCTAAGTGCTTTAATAATTTTAAAATATCAAAGCATGCTATTAAATAATAAAATAGCCTCCTATCTTAGGATAAAATGAATAAATAATGGATAGGTATTCCAAAATTTAATTTCTAACTTCATCAAATTCCCACCAATACCATCCGAATATAATAGGTGTCCAGGCAATAATCAATTCTTTTAATATCATGGTATAAGTAATAATAATTTATTCCTTGGATAAATTCATTTTAAGTTGTTTTAAACCATCTAATAAATTATTCAATAATTTTTCATCCATTTTCTCAAGAGCGTGATAAATAAAGATAAAATTAGATTCATTATCTATATTTTCCATCAAACTTTTTCCTTTAGGTGAAAGCAAAACACGAGTTATCCTGAGATCCTTTTCATCCCTCACTTTCTTAATAAGATCCTTTTTTTCAAGCCTTTTAATTCTTTCAGATAATGTGTGCGGTGCATTACCAATATCTTCAGCAATTTCCCCTATTGAAAGCGGTAAAATTTCATCAGAAATCATTGATCCATGATGATAATATAACTCGATTAAAATATGGAACTGTTCTAATGTGAGATTGCATTTTTTTGCTGATTCAAGATATTTTGATTGTATTAAATTGTTTATGAGTTCTAAATTTTCCTGTATTTCCATTATATTTTCTTTCAAATTACTTCACTCCAACAATATACAATAAATTATATCGTGATCACGATAAATATATAAATTAACAAACAATATAAATTTTTAGAAATGTTTTTGGTGAAAATATGTTTAATAAATTAGGTGTTGAATTAAAAGAACTTTTAGATTTAGAAAACGAACCTGTTGCTATAAAATGGTCTTTAAAAGAACCAAATGATATTGAAAAAGAAAGTGAGAGATCTAGATTTTGTCAAAAACTTGAAAAAGCTATGAATGGCCAGGTTTTTTATGCAACTGCAGAAGAAGAAGCATGCATGGGCGGTGCAAAACATACAGGACTAAAAGATAAATGTGAATTTCCTCAAGAAAATAAAAGTAATTCGTTTTTAGTCGATTTTGGTCTTTACAAGAGCATTCCCGCAGTGCAAAGATCGATGAGGATTAATATGAATATAGAACCAGATATTTTTCAAGCTGTTATTTTTTCTCCATTAATTAAGGCAGAATTTGATCCTGATGTAATATTTATCCTATGTACATCTCTTCAAGCAATGGAAATACTACATGCTAATGCCTATAATTCTGGGGCACATGGATTGGGTGCAGATTCAGCTCCAATTTGCAGTTCAATGGCCGCAATTCCATACTTAACTGGAAAAGTAACTTATGGATTCGCTGATATTGGGTCACGTAACTTTATGAATATAAAACCTGAAGAAGTAATGGTAAGTATTCCGGCAAGTGAATTACAAAGAATAGTATCCAATTTAGAAGAAATGAGAACTAAACCAATGTTTAAAAAATAGTTAGTTTTAATTTATTAGAAATTAATCTAAAAAGTTCATTTTAATATTTAATTACTTAAACAAAAAGAACAATTTCATGCATCCATTAAATAATCGAAACTTACCAGATTGTATAGGTGTCCAAGCAATATTCTAATATAAAATAAATTATAATAAATCAGAATAGATTAAATTGCCGATTACCAACAAATTAAACAGAAACAATAACTAAAAAAAAATAGTGATAGAATAATTAACAAAGATGTATTTAATAAGCATATAAGGAAATATTATATTTTAGTTTATAATTTCTTGAACTCTCCCTACTCTTCCATCTACTAATCTTACTTTTATTCCGTGGGGATGGGTGGAGGATTTGGTGAGCACATCTTTAACTATTCCTTCGGTTCTTTTTCCAGTGCGTTGATCTTTTTTCAACACTATAAAAACCCTTGAACCATATTTAATATTATTTTTTCTTCGTCCATTCATTGTATTTCAATCCTATGAAATAATTAGATAATAATAATTTATATCAATTATTAAAATTTTTTTATAAATATCTATATTACAGTCAAATCTGATAAAATCAATAAAAACAATATTAAGCGGTGTTTGGGACTTTTTTGGTTCTGTTACCAATGGATCCTAAGATTATCATCATCAATATTATGCTTAGGGTGTAAACTACGATTATCATAGCCATGACACTGTATTGGGGGCTGAATTTGACAATGGCTACTATGAATGCTGAAGATGAGTTTCTCATAGCTGTGCCCAAGCCGAGAACTGGTTTTGTATTTTCAGATGGACCTCCTACCACTATTATGAGATTTGAAATATGTGATAGCAAAGAAATCTAATACAACCATTAAAATATTAAAAGCAAGATATAAAGGTTTTCTAAGAAAATCCCTGGCCATGCGTTATCGTTTAGCCATTTCCGCGTGTAACAAATCGAGCCAACAGACTTTTATTAAGAGAAATTGCCTTTTGGGGGCACATTTCTATACAGCAGAGGCAATTAATGCATTCCTTGTAATTAAATTCAGGTATATTAACTCCAGATGTTAGAGCTTCAACAGGACAGTTTTTAATGCATTGTTGACAATCTGTACAAAGATCAGAGTTAATTACAGGCCTCTGCCATATAATTCTCCACATGCCTCTGGTTATAAAGCTTGGAAGGAGATTCATTATGTTAGAAGGCCATTTAAAATCATTTCTAACTGGTGGTTGAAATCCGAGAATTTCCATTTCATTGATATTGGCTTCTCCAAGCCCCCGTTCATATGCAATTTTATTTGTAGCTACTTCCAATGGATCTTTTCCCAAAATATGGCAGATGTAACTATCAAGGGCAACTCCATCTGCTGATGCCAAGATCATCCCCAGTTCAATTGGATCTCCTGATGATGGGCCACCAGTTCCCTCCATTCCTATAATACCATCAACAATATTTAAATTTGGTTTGGTGATAGCAAATATGTCTACAACTATCCTGGAAAAATCATAAGGATTTGTAGCCCTTTTATGATATTCAATCTTTATTAGCCCTGGAACTGTTCCATACATATTTTTGATGGCACATGTAAATTTGGTAAGGCCCTGGGTCTTTATTTTGGGAACGTTAATCACAAAATCAACATCCAAAACTGGTTTTGTAATATGATAAGCATTTCCATTTATTTGCTTTTCATAAACTCCTGATGCTTCAAAATTAACGATTTCCACATCATATTTGCTGCAAACCTCCCCTATACCCGTTTTTTTCCAGTGTTTGCCTAATGATAACCACAAACCTCCCGGACTGTCTCCAACTAAGGGTACAGCGCCAGCTTTTTTCACAGCAATGATAATGGCTTCTATTACTGCGGGGTGTGTAGTTACAGCTTCTTCAGGTTTTCTAGCTTGAAGAACATTTGGTTTAATTAAAACCTTATTTCCTTCTTTAATAAAAGAAGAAAGACCACCTAAATCTTCTAAGCATTGATTTACTGCCCTTTGTACATCTTCCTCATGGTAAGAACTACATTTTGATATACTGATTTTGGTCATGTTATCCTCCGAATACTTCAATCAAGGTTTTTCAACCGTTAAGTTAATCAGAGTAATTTCACATCTGGATCCCAGTCTCATTGGAGGTAAAAGAGTACCCGTACCCTGTGATACATAAAGGAATGAACCATTATATTCATATAGACCTCGGTTATAAGGAAACATCAGTTTAATAAAGTAGCTGAAGGGCAAAAATTGACCGGCATGTGTATGCCCAGAAAGCTGTAAATCAATACCTGCGTTCGTTGCGGTTTTAAATTCAATAGGTACATGATATAGAAGAAGAGTGGGTTTATCCTGGTCATAATCAATATTTTTTAGTGTTTCTTCCAAGTATTCACTGTCCCAATAGAATGGTACACCAATGATCTGTAATCCCTTAAATTCTACAGTCTGGTTATTCAATATTTTAATAGGGGTTGTGCTCATGAAATGGGAAACTTCATTTAATCCCTGATAAAAATCATGATTACCCATTATAAATATTATGGGCACTTTAATTCTATTGAAATCTTTTAAAATATCATCAGGGAGTTTTGCTGATCCATCAAATAAGTCTCCAGTTATAAATACGATTTCGGGGTTAAGATATATTATTTTATTTACCATTTTTTTAATGAATCCAAATTTTCTAATCGGCCCGAGATGTAAGTCACTGATTTGAACCGCCCTTATGTCATCTTTAAGTCCAAGTAGAGGAATGTTAAGCTGTTCAATTTCTAGCCTAATGGTATTGAATGAAGCGTAAAGACTGATAACGAGGGCAGATGTTAAAATTAATATTCCTGCTATCTGAGCTGGTATCTGAATGAAAAATCCCGTTATCAAATAAATAGCAAATAATATGAGAAGATAAGCAGACATGCCCAACCAGAATGCCGAAGCAGCATAAAGAGATCGGACCAGTATGTTAGAAGAGAATTTAAGTAACACCTGCGAAATTGGTAGGGCTAATGCAACAATCAACAGGAGGATATAATAAGAAAAAGTTTTTGGAATATCAAATGTAAAGCTAAATCCATAGAAAATAACGTAGTTAATAATTAAAAACATAAAAAACTGGGTTGCTTGGATTCTACCGTGTGTTGGTCTCATTTTTATACCTAAAAAATTTAAGATTTATTATATTTTTATGGCGTCAAATAATGTTTCAAAAAATCTTCTTCTTTCTTTAGTTTTTGTTTGGACAATATATCCGACAGTGTATACTAAATGGGTTAAAATAAGCTCAAAAATATATTCTGGAGGTAAATTTTTTAATTTTTTGTTTTTAATACTTCCTTTAATTAATCCAATTAAGTTTTTTTTATAAGAGTCAACTATGGCTTTAACATCTTCAGTATAATATGGAGATGATTGAAATTGTGTAATGAATCTAAATTTATCTTGATTATTAATTCCCCATTCCACTGTATTCATCCATAATTTTTCCAAATACTCATAATTTAATACTGTTTCAGAAGTATCTGGGCAAATTAAACCGATAGATTCTTCTTTTAAAGATATATACAGTTTATTTATTAAATCCTCTTTATTTTCAAAATATACATAAAGAGTCCCTGCTGCAATACCTGCCTCTTTAGAAATTGAAGCAGTTGAAGTATTGTCAATACCGTTCTCAGTAAATAGCTTCAATGCTGCATCAAAAATTCTTTTTTCTTTACCATCTTTAATCATATTTGGACCGACTAATCATTCATTATATATCAATTTTTGTTAAATATTTAATAAAAAAAATATAGGGTATCCTTTTTTATTTAGAAAACTTATCATATTGTATATGTGTCTAGGTAATAAACAAATATATTGCTTTATAATTAGTATTAGGTCATTTCAGAAGAAATAGGATTGAAGAAGAATATATTAATGGTTTCTTTTGATATAACTTGAAATATGTTATAATAGTATCAAACATTTACCTAATTGAGTTAACTAATTGAGCAGTATATATTATAACGTAATTAATCAGAGAATGAATAAATTTATATAGTAATTTGGTATGATTTTTATTTATGGAGGGAAAATCTAAACCTTGGTTTGGTAAAAAGGCTGTTGGATGGGGGCCAGCACCTAAAACATGGCAAGGTTGGCTTATTACAATTTTGATGGTCGCAATCGTGATTCTTGGTTTTGCATTATTCAGGTTTAGTATATACAGTGTGATAATTTTCATATTAGATGTAACTGTATTTTTAATTATAGCATCAGCAAACAGTGAAAAACCAGAAACCAAAGAAAGTTAAAAAAATATAAAAACGATATTGCTCCAAATAAAATCATTCAATGCAACAGGATAGGTAGTGATCTCTCTTTCTCATTCAGAAAACCATATTAACCTTTTATAATTCTTATTTAAGCTTATAATTTTCTTATATAGTATTAAATAAACAAAAATATATCAACAATTACTTTATTCACAATTAATCTTGCTATTAAAATCATATTTAATTATGAATCAATTAGCTTGTGAAAAACTCACCCCGATTGTATAAGAGCTAATTTTTTATGATAGATAAATGTTTATTCTTCCCTATTTATGTTGTATATTTAAAAAAATGGTAGTTTATTTATATTTTAACTGTATTTCAATAGCTGAAACATTAGTGTTTGATCCTTCTCTGTTGGATAACTCTTCTGTGCTGATATTAATTTCATCAACTTCTGCTTCAAGAATAAACTTATTCTTTACAACTTCAGCAACATCAACAGCTCTACTAATAGATCTTCCTCTGGCTTTCAGCGTTACTTCAGACGTTCCATTGTTCATTTGTGTCACTACAGCCAATACATAATTCATAAGTGGTTTATTACCAATGTATACTATGTTTTCTTCTGACATCATTTTACCCTCCATTAAAATACAGTTTTTTTTAAATAAATAGAATTTTAAGAAAGATTTTTCTAGAAATTCAAAAAAATAGCTTTAAATGAACTTTCTAGGAAAAATCAGAATAATTTTAATTTAAAATTATTCTACTACTTCTGCAAATGCGAAATTTCGTCTGGTAGAGGTAATTCTAATTTTAACTTCATCGCCTACTTTAGCACCTGATACAAAAACCACAAAACCTTCTATCTTGGTAATTCCATCTCCATCTCTACCTTTATCTTCTATTTTCACGTCATATTCCTCTCCTTCATTAACAGGAGCTGAATTTCCTCTATTATCTCTTCCATAGTCATTTCTGAACAAACTTATCACTTCCAATTATATCCAATAATTATTATTGGCAAGATAATATTTGTTTTTAAAGCTTATAAAATAATTTATTTCTAGAATTTCCCATTTTATTGATTTTTTCCCATTTTTTTATTAAAAAAAACTATTATAAATCTTTTCAGGGGTTCATTAATAACTTCTGATTCATTTTTAAATGTATAAACGAAAGTCAATAAATAAAATGGTAACTGAAAAAAGAGTAAGATCGTTTTTTGCTATATTATTCACAACTATTTCGTCAAATCCTCAGGAGGGATTCCATTAATTCTTATTTTTTCTAAATTTTCAAAAAGCTAATTTTTTTTAAATTATTGGTTACAATGCAAGATTATAAATTGATAAAATTTTCCAAATAATAAATAAATTTTAAAGAAATTCCGTTGTATTTTCTATCTCTTTATTTAAAAAAATATACAGATTGTATAGGTCCGGGCCAACAATATAAATTTTCATATTTAATATTAATGAGCGTAACTTCATTTATTTCTAGCTAAAGATGCAAAAATTGCTATTATACTTAATATTACTGAGATAAAGAAGGCTACTTGTATACTTGTTAATAGTTCTGGATAATTTTGTGGAGTAAATTGGACTGCGCCAATGTATACTGCAAATATTAAGATAATTATTCCCATACCGAAAGTTTGGCCTAATAATCGCATCGTACTTACTGTTGCCGAGGCAACACCGTAATACTTTCTTTCTACAGATCCCATAATGGAATGTGTGTTGGGGGCTGAAAATATTCCGATTCCAACACCTAAAATTGCTAAGCCTATTATTATGACGGATATACTAGTTTCTACTGTTATAAATGCAAAAATTAATAATCCAATAGTTATTAATGCCATTCCTAATGAAGCTAATCTTCCAGGATCAAACTTATCCGAAAGTCTACCTGCAATTGGAGAAATAATTACCATGAAAACTGTTTGAACAACCAATATCAGTCCAGTTATATTAGGATCAAATCCTTTTATAAACTGTAAGTATAAACTTAAAAGAAAACCCACAGCAAATAAACCCATGTAGCTGATAAGTGTTGCCAAGTTGGAGAATGCGAATCTTCTATTTTCAAAAAATAATCTCACTTCTAAAATGGGATGTTCAACCCTTAATTCCCACATAACAAAACCTATCAGGCCTATAATACCTAAAATAAGCATCACTAGTCCAAGAGTCTCAGTAATAGTTGAGAATCCTATTAGAATTAGTGCAAGCATCAATATGTATAGTATAGATCCCCAATGGTCTAGTTTTTCATCTTTACATTCTGCCCACTCTTCTTTCATTTTCCAAAATACTAGTGCAATTACTAATAATCCTAGAGGCAAAATTATATAAAAGATACTTCTCCAGCCTAAATATTGGGTTAAAAAACCTCCTAAAACAGGCCCCATGACCAGTCCTATGTAAACAACACTGATATTAATCCCTATTGCTTTACCTCTTTCTTGAGGAGGGAATACTGACATTATAATAGCCAGTCCGGTGACAAATACCATTGCGCTTCCAATACCCTGAATAACCCTGGCTATAATAAGAAATTCAGCTGAAGGAGATATAGCTGCTAATAAAGAAGCGATAGTTAAAATTACAATACCATAGGTAAAAATCTTTTTCATACCATACATATCTGCGATTCTGCCGAAGGGAATTGCAAACATGGCAGATGTTAAAAAAAATGCTGTTGTAATCCAGCTTAAAAGAATAGCATTGACTGCCAATTCTTTTGCTATTGTAGGGAGTGCAATATTTATTGAAGTACCCATAAATGGAGTTAAAAATGAAGCCAGAGTAGCAATCAGTAAAATTGCCGTTTTATTTACTTCTCTATCTTTTACAGATACTTTTGATTCCATTTTCGTCTCGCCAATCCTATCAATTCTCTTTTCCATTTTATAATAAAATGAAAGCATCATATAAATATGATGTATTTAGAGATGATAGAACAGCTGTAATTTAGAATGTTATTACAAGAAACAAGCCATGTTATAAGTATCCGGGAAATTATTACTTTATTATAATAATTTTATTTTAAATTAGAAATACAATGAACAAAACTCATTTTATGATTAAGAATTAAAATTTGAAGTTAGATATAATTAATAGGTCTTAGATTAAAATATTATTAAATAATTTGATTATAATTTATTGACTTCTAATCTACTTTAAGATTAATTTATTTAAAAATGATAATGCAGTGTTGGAGTTGAATTATATGGTAGAAATTAACTGGGTTAAGGTGAGAAGAGGTTTAATACTATCATTAGTACTTTGGCTTATTCTCCGAGAAGTAGCTGGTGATGTTGGAGGTTGGATTGGTTTTTTCCTAGCGACATTATATGTTGGTTATAAAGTAGATGAAAGTTATAAAAATGGTGCGATTCACGGAGCACTAGTTGGTATCGTTGGTGGAATTATTGGTGCTTTAATAATTGCAATATTATATATTATTGGTTTAGGAGATTTAGCAAAACAACTCTGGCCTGTAACTAGCATAATAGTCGTAATTGTAGCAATAATTATATACGCAATTATCGGGGCAATTGCCGGTAGTATAGGATCAAAGATTAAAAAATAAACAAATTATTCATTGAATAATGCTAATATAGACTAAATCCCTCTTCTGGTGGGGTTATAACTTATTTAGTTTTATCTAAATATAGGTTCTTTGATTCATTGGAGAATATTTTATTATTTAAATATTCATATTCATGTGAATTATTTTTTTTAATCCTTAAATAGTGATGTGAATATTCCAACTGCGCTTAAAACAGCAATAGCAATTAATGAAATTCTTAGGCTTATAATTAGTTCCGGATAATTGGAAGGTATGATTTCCACATTTCCCAATATAATTGAAATAACTATCATCACAATGCCCATTCCAAATATCTGTCCCATGGATCTCATATCACTTAAAGTGGCGCTTGCAACTCCGAAGTACTTTTTATCCACTGCACTCATGACCATCTTAGTATTTGAAGAGTAGAATAAACCTATACCTGATCCAAAGATAATAAGAGCAAATCCTCCAATATATAGGGCATTTTCAAAAGTAATTAAAGTCATAAGGGCTACTCCAAATGTGGTTAACACCATACCCACAGTTGATACACTTCCCGGGTCGATTTTATCTGATAATCTTCCTGCAAAAGGAGATACAATGATCATCATAATTGATTGAACAGAAACTATTAGGCCGGCCGTAATAGGGCTGTAACCTTTTAGATATTGTAAATAAAGGGTTAGAATAAACCCTACCGATACAAATGCGCCGTAATTTATAAATGCCGTGATGTTTCCAAAGGTAAATCTTTTAATTTTAAATAAATCTAAATTAATCAACGGAAAAGCAGCTCTTTTTTCCACTAAATAAAATAATATAATTCCGATTATTCCCCCAATAACTATAAATAGACTGTATTTGTTGGTGAAATCTGAGAAACCATAAAGAATGGCAATAAGAGAGATACCAAGCAGAAATGATCCTAAAATATCTAATTTTTCTCCTTCTGCATCTATCCAATCATATTTAAACCGTGTGATAGCGTAGGCCGCAATTATTCCAATAAGAGTATCCATATAAAATAAGGTTCTCCATCCTACAATTTCAGTGATAACCCCTCCCAGTATTGGTCCTAATATTAATCCAACAAATACACTCATTGATGTTAACCCAAAGGCTTTTCCTCTTTCATTTACGGGAAAAGCTGATGATATCATGGAATTTAAATTGGCGAATATCATTGCGTTTCCTATAGCCTGAAAAATCCTGAAAAAAAGTAACATTTCTCCAGAAGTGGAAAAAGCGGATATAAAGGAGCTTATAGTAAAAATAATTACTCCATATTGAAAGATTCGTTTTCGTCCGTAGATATCCCCGATCCTACCAAATGGAATGTAAAGTATAGCATTAACCAGTAAATAAATTGTTGATATCCAGGTTAAAAATATAGCAGATAAATCAAATTCATTGGCTAAAACAGGTATTGCCAGGTTAATGGATGATCTAACAAATGGTGTGAGAAAAGATACTAAAATCCCCACTATTAACAGATCTTTTTTTATTTTTTGGTAATCCATAGACTAAGCACCTGCTAATAAAAAAATTTTTAAAATGAAGTTTTATTATTATCTGTGATTTTTTTATATGTTTCTTTTGGCTTTTTGGAATGTTATTAAAATTTATTTAAGTATAAAAGCTAACCAGATTGTGTAAGTGTCCCGGTAATATTTTCTTTTTCTAGTTAGAATACATTTTTTTTATTTTATTTTA
>JAJFTX010000189.1 GCA_021372715.1 Methanobacterium sp.
AATATCGATTGAAAATATAAAGCATTTTTTGGATAGACCTGTAAGTATTAATATTTCTAATAAAAAAATTATTAGTATATATTATCTTTTTTTATATGCATAGTGTATTTCTAATCCCCCCATATTAATACAAAAAATGTAAAAATAAATATCATCCTGCTAAATAACATAATATAACTCCATTAAAATAAAAGAGGAAATTAAATGGATTATAAGACATTACAAAAATATGTTGAACTTAGCCCCTTCGAAATCCAATTCGAATTAACCAAGTTAGCCGGAAACCTTCAAAATCCTGCACTCCTGAATGCTGGACGTGGTAACCCTAATTGGATCGCAACTACTCCCAGAGAAGCTCTTTTTACGCTTGGTCACTTTGCCATAGAGGAATCTAAACGCACTTTCATATATCCCCATGGAGGTTTACATCCAGAAATTAAGGGGATTGCAGATAGATTCAGTGATTTTGTTGTAAAAAACCAAGATGCCCCAGGTATTAAATTTTTGGAAGAATCAGTCCAATATGGAATTGAAGACTTAAAATTCGATCCTGATGCCTGGATACATGAACTGGTAACAGGAACTATTGGAGATTTCTATCCTGAACCAGATAGGATACGTCCATATGCCGAGAAAATCATTCATACATTTTTAATAAAATTCTTGTGTAATAATCAAAAAGAATTAGGTAAATATGATTTATTCGCCACTGAAGGAGGTACTGGTGGAATAAAATACGTATTCGACTCCCTATTTGAAAATAATCTCATTCACAAGGGAGATAAAATAGCAATTGGATCCCCTATATTTACTCCCTATTTAGAAATTCCCCGTTTAAGTAACTATGAATTGGTAGAAGTGGAAATTAAAGCTGATTCATCAGATGACTGGCAATATCCAGACTCAGAAATAGATAAGCTAAAGGACACATCTATAAAAGCCTTTTTCGTAGTTAATCCTGGGAATCCTCAATCAAAAGCCATCAGAAAGGAAACTCTGGAAAGATTAGCAGATATTGTTAAACATCATAATCCAGAATTAATAATCATTAGCGATGATGTTTATGGAACTTTTGTGGAAAACTTCCAGTCTCTTATGGCAGAAATCCCTTCAAATACCATCTGTGTATATTCATTTTCCAAGCATTTAGGTTGCACGGGTTGGAGATTAGGATTAATCGCTTTAAACGAGGAAAACAGGATAGATCAAATGATTGCCAGCCAAAATGATGATCAAAAAAAGATGTTAAACCATAGATACGGATTCGTCTGTCTGGAACCAGATAAGATGAAATTTATCGACCGAATGGTTGCAGATAGCCGTTCTGTGGCTATGAAACACACCGCAGGCCTATCTTTACCCCAGCAGACACAGATGACCCTTTTTGCATTGTTCTTTCTCCTAAAAGATTATTGTCTATACAAAAAAGGTACTGAAAAGACCCTAAACAATAGAATACACAAATTATATAATGCCCTGGGTTTATCAGCCAAAATAGGTGATACAGGAACCAACTATTATGCTATAATTGATATCTTGGCATTAGCTGAAAAAAGACATGGTGTTAGCTTTGCCCAATGGATGGAAAAAACATACAATCCCCTTTCTTTTGTTTTTGCCTTAGCAGACCTTGAATCAATAGTAATACTTCCCGGAGCAGGTTTCGAAATGCCACCCTGGTCATTTAGAATTTCAATAGCTAATCTTAGGGCTAAAGAATATAAGATCATTGGTGAAAAACTGTCAAATTTCTTGGAAATCATTTATAAACATTATACTAAAGAGAAAAAAACATGATCTAAATAAAATTCCTGTGAAATGTAAAGGATAAAAAAGAGGTATTAGGTAAAAATATGTTCAGAAAAAGTATTTACAAAAAATACACACCAGCAATTACGCCGGATAAAGAAAACAATAAACCTAAGTATTGGTTTATATTCTTAGCTAGTGAAATGCTTATAAAGAATAAAAAACACGATAAAATACCTTTTATATCAAATATAGAAGAAATTAACCTTTCACCAGTCAGAATCCAGTATTTAGGACTATTAAAAGGGAATCCCTGTTACTCTGTAGAGTTAGAGTCAGGAACAGACGCTCCGGAAGGGATGGTTTTTAAAGATTTAAAATTATTATATGATGAATTAGGGGAGGATATATTCCTCCTGGCAGGTAAAGCTTTTCAAATCGTGAATTGGGATAAAAATCATCAGTTTTGCGGTAGATGCGGTACATCTACCGAGAATGATAAAAATGAAATGGCTAAAATATGTCCAGAATGCGGATTCACCAGCCATACTCGTCTTTCACCTGCTGTGATAACCGCTATTATCAAGGATGGGAAAATCCTGATGGCCAAACATTTACGTACCCATGGTAACACCTATGGACTTATCGCAGGGTTTGTAGAACCAGGAGAAACCATTGAAGAAACCGTGAAAAGAGAAACCATGGAAGAAGTGGGAATAAAAGTTAAGAATATTAAATATTTCGGAAGTCAACCCTGGCCTTTCCCTGATTCATTGATGATTGCTTTTACAGCGGAATATGATAGTGGTGATATTAAGGTTGATGGAAAAGAAATAGTGGAAGCCCAATGGTTCACTGCTCGCAAACTACCAAGAATGCCTCATAAGATGAGCATTGCAGGTGAACTTATGGAATGGTATGTAAATAAATACCCCTGAAATATGAGATCATCAAGCTAAATAAATCTAATTTATAATAGAATAAATAAAAACAAGGAATATTGGGAGGAAAAATACTATGAAAAAAGTAATTTTATTATGCGCCAGCCCTCGTCCCAGTGGGAACACCTATCAGGTTATGGAAGAATGCGCCTCTGTCATAGAAGATCAGGGTCTGGAAGTGGAGATGATACCCTTTGCAGGTAAAAAAATTGATTCCTGCATTGCCTGCGGAAGATGCGGAGAATTAGGACAATGCAGTCTTAAAGATGATTTAAATCCAATGATAGATAAGATTAGAGATGCTGAAGGTCTTATAATCGGTTCACCCGTCTATTTCGGCACGGCCAGGGGAGATTTGATGTCTGCATTGCAGAGGATTGGGATGGTTTCCCGAGCTAATGATAACTTTTTATCCTGGAAAGTGGGAGGGCCGATTGCCGTTGCTCGTAGAGGAGGACATACTGCCACACTTCAGCAAATGTTAATGTTCTTCTTCATCAGTGATATGATCGTTCCCGGCTCTACTTACTGGAATATGGTATTTGGATGGGCTCCTGGAGAAGCAAAGGATGATGATGAAGGTATAGAGACCATACGCCGCTTCGCATATAATGTAGCTACCTTGATAAAAAAAATTAAGTGATAGAATTATTTTATTTAACACTCTTTCAATGATTTAAATGACCGAACAACAACTTTATAGAAAATATGCCCGTTACTATGACCTGATCTATGAAAAAATGGATCTAAAAAAGGAATCAGATTTTATTCAGTGGGCTGTTGAACAACATAAAACCAGCTCTGGAAATAAACTTCTGGACATGGCCTGTGGAACAGGTAGACACTCCACCATGCTTAAAGATTATTTTGAAATTTTGGGAGCAGATATAAACCCAGATATGTTAAAAATTGCCAAGGAAAAACTGTTTGATATGGAGTTTATAGAAGCAGATATGAAAGATTTGAATTTATATAGGCAGTTTGATGTTATAACTTGTATGTTCAGTGCAATGAACTACAATCATACCATGGAGGAGTTGGATAGAACTATTGAAAATTTCTACAAACATCTGCATGAAGGTGGAGTTTTAATTTTTGATATGGGTATAAATCAGGAAAACTGGATAGAAGGCCTGGTCAGCGTGGATACCGTGGTTGATGATGATCTTAAACTGGCCAGAATATGTCAATCCCACCTGGAAGATGGAATATTCAATGCTAACTTCGTATTTTTAATAAAAGAAAATGGAAAGGTGGATTTTGATATAGATCAGCATAAATTAGGTGTTTTTCCCGTTGAAGATGTGATCAATTCCCTGATAAAAATTGGATTTAAGAACTTTATATACTCCGATTTCAATAAAGAGGAATGGAATGTTCTATCCGGTGAGAGACCTGTATTTGTAGCAGTCAAATAACTCCTAATTATCACATTTAGATTAAAAAAATCGAGAGGTTAAAATGAAAGTTGCAGTTGCTACCACGGACAACGAAAAATATGCAGAACATTTTGGTAAAGCTCAGAAATTCCTTATCTATGAATTTGATGGTGAACATATGGAATTTATAGAAACTAGAGAATCTCCTAAAGAAACTGGTGAGAAACATCAATGGGGAAAATCAGTGAAGGTTATAATGGATTCTGATGTAATCATATGTGTTCAAATAGGTATAAATGCCAAACCAGGACTTAAGAAGATGGGTAAAATCGTAGTGGAAGATGAAGGAACCGTTTCTGAGGTTTTAGAACGTTACGTTAAACATTATCAGTTTATGAATCGTCCTCTAAAATTTTAGATGTATTTAACTTATTTTGATTTAATATGTTTCCAGTAACAGTTCAACTTCTTCTTCTAAAGATAATTCATCTAAATCTTTTATATCCTTTTCTTTAATTGCAATATAAGCTCTGGATAGTTTTTCCCCCAGTGACGATAATATGATTTTATCTTTACGAAGTTCTGTTATTGCCTCTTTTAAATTAGAAGGTAATCTTTTAATATTCAGCCTTTGTTGATCCTTTTTAGAAATATCAGCTGGATCTTTCTGGATAGGATCTTCCAACTCCATCTCTTCTTTTATCCCATCTATTCCCGCTGCTATGACCACTCCTAATGCCAAGTAAGGGTTGGAAGAAGCGTCAATTGTTTTTAATTCGAAGTTTTTGATCTTTCCATCAGCTTCTTTTATTACGCGGACGGCGGCTTCTCTATTGTCCATTCCCCAGCATTTATAAGCTCCTGACCATGTGTGGGGGATGATTCTCCTATAAGAATTAGGAATAGGTGCTGTTACTGCCATTAATGCAGATAGATGGTGTAAAATTCCTGCGATGAACTGTTCACCCTGCTTTGAAATACCATATTCTCCTTCAGAGTTTGTTAATATGTTGTTTCCTTCTTTCCACAAACTCAAGTGTAAGTGGCATCCGCTTCCTGTTTGATCTGGGAATATTTTCGGTAGAAAACTGGCTATAAATCCATTTTTATATGCTATGGCTTTTACTGTTTCTCTATATGCTATCTGATTATCACAAGCTTTCTTAGCATCCCCATATTTGATGGTAATCTCCTGCTGTCCAGTTCCAGACTCTGGGTAGTACTGCTGAACTTCCATTTCCTGGTTATTCAATGCATTAACTATTTCTGAAATTATTTCCCTATGAATATCCATAGCGTAAACTGATGCGAATGGTGCGTTATCCGTAGAGATTATACCTGATTCTTCCCTTTTTAATAGATAGAATTCGTTTTCAAATGCAGCTTGAACCTCAAAACCTTCTTGTGAAGCTTTTTTAATCATTTTTGATAGAAATCCCCGGGGGCAGTAGTCCCATTTCTTACCATCCTTCATCATATCTCCCATCATTCGTCCCTGACCTGGTGAGTAAGGTAAGGGGATAAAGCTTTTAGGATCTCCTACCAGTTGTACTTCACCAACTGGACTGAGTCCGCTTTCTTTAACCACTGCCCCCATGGATGATATTGCCTGTTGAGCTTCGGAAATGCCCACATAATAATCGTTGTTTTTATCAGAGTTTTTGTAGATGGCTTTGGCCCTGATGATGTTGGCATTATCACACCATAAAATACGGATGAAATCAATATCTGAGGGAATGTCAGAATTTTTAATCATGATAGTTAATTGTATATATTAAAATAAATATTAACCCGACTTTATTAAACGAAACATTATATACCATGAAATCATATTATTCCCTATCAACATACCTGGCGGTCAATATATTTTTTAATTGAAAAACTTTTTTTGAATTGTTTATCATATCTAAGTAAGGATCAAACAATTTACTGTCCATCGAATTGTAGATCGGACAATATTTATTAACCAAGAAATGGAGAATTATTAATTAATAGTTTTCCCTTTTAAAGAAGTCTAAAGAATTTATATTGAATGAATATTCTTTTAAACATATTAAGGTGATATTATGGCGAAAGCAAGACGTAGAAGAGTAAGAGATACATGGAAAGAAAAGCAATGGTATAAGATTATGACTCCTAAGGAATTTGGTGAGGCAGAGATAGGAACCACCCCTGCCCGAGATCCTAACATGCTGGTAAAAAGGAGGGTAGAAAGTTCTCTCAGAGAGCTTTCCGGGGATTTCAGTAAACAATACATTAAACTATACTTCCAAATAAAAGATGTCGCCGGTGATACAGCCAATACTAACTTTGTAGGACATCAAGTAACCTCAGATTATGTTAGAAGTATGATAAGAAGAGGAACCAGCCGAATTGATGCAATTACCCGGGTTAATACCCAAGATGGTAAGAATATGAAAATACATGTTCTAGCCATAACAATCAAAAGAGCCAAATCTTCACAGCAGAAGTTTATCAGAGAGACTATGGAAAGGTTAGTGGCCGAAGCTGCTGCCGAGAAAACCTTCCGGGATCTGGTGGAGGAAATTATAACCGGCAAATTAGCCTCTCAAGTGTATCATGAAGCTAAAAAGATCTATCCACTGAAAAGGGTAGAAATAGTTAAAACCCGAGTAGTAGAAGAAAAAACATGATCTGGGATTAAATGTATAACCTGGAATATGTAGTACCCTACGTGGTACTCCTAGTAGTGATAGGGATTATGGTATATGCCAGAAAAGCTATTGATCTACTAGGATCCGTTTTTATGATCATCATGGGTGTGATCATAATTTTCGCCCCGGGTGCTGGTGTGAACTGGCTATTTTTAATTTTCATATTCTTAATATTGGGACTGGCATTCACCCGATATAAACACCAGTATAAAAAAGAAATAAAGGTATATGAAGGTACCAGAACCATTAAAAATGTGGTTTCTAATGGTGTTGTACCCTTTATAATGGCTGCCTTCGGAAATTACGGAGGATTTATCGGTTCCATAGCCACCGCCACAGCCGATACAATGGCCAGTGAAGTGGGAGTAACCACCACACCAAGATTGATAACAACATTTAAAAAAGTCCCACCTGGAACTGACGGCGGAATATCTATCCCTGGAACTGCAGCAGGAATCATAGGCGCTGGTTTAATAGGTGTTTCAGCTTATCTTTTAGGTATTTATCCAGAACTCTTAAAAACACTGGAGATTGCTGTTATTTCCGGAACGGTGGGTTGTTTTGTGGATAGTATTCTGGGAGCGGTGCTGGAATCTAAGAAATATTTAACAAATGAACATGTTAATCTAATAGCTACCGTATGCGGGGCTTTTATAGGCATTGGTTTGGGGTTGATTTAATTGAAAGGAATGATAATGGTAATAGATGGAATGGCAGACCGGCCTTTGGAAGAATTAGGATATAAAACACCACTTGAAGCCGCTAAAACACCTAATATGGATAAATTAGCGAAAACAGGAATATGTGGAATAATGGATCCAATAAAACCAGGAATACGAGCAGGAAGTGATACTTCCCATATATCGATATTAGGGTATGATCCCTACCAGGTTTACACAGGTCGAGGGCCATTTGAAGCAGCAGGCGTTGGTGTAGATGTTCTAGAAGGAGACATAGCTTTTCGATGTAATTTCTCAACTGCTAATGATGATGGAATTATAATTGACCGGCGTGCTGGTCGGATCCGGGAAGGAACCGATGAACTAGCTGAAGCCATAAATTCTATAACTCTGGAAGACAATACAGAGATAATATTTAAAGAATCAACTGGACATCGGGCTGTTCTGGTTTTAAGGGGTAAAAATTTATCCGACCAGGTAAGCGCTGCCGATCCTAAATATGACGGGAAGAAATGGACAAAAGTATTAGCTCTAGATGATTCTAAAGAGGCTCAAAAAACTGCTGGCATATTAAATGAAGTAGTGGAAAAATCATACCAAATACTCAAAGACCATCCTCTTAATCAGAAAAGGCTAGAAAATGGTGAAAATCCAGCTAACATTATATTACCCCGGGGTGCGGGTGCTGTACCCCATGTTCAGGCATTTTCAGATAAATACGGTTTAAAAGGTGCGTGTATAGCTGAAACAGGTCTTATAAAAGGTATTGCGAAAATTGTAGGTATGGATATCGTAGACATCGAAGGGGCAACAGGAGGTATTGACACCAATCTAGGAAATATAGTGCAGGGCATCCTGGATACATCATCTGAAGATTATGATTTTCTTCTAATTAATATAGACGGTGCAGATGAGGCTGGTCATGACGGAAATACTAAAGACAAGTTAGAATTCATCCAAAAAGCAGATGAAGTTGTGGGTAAACTCAATGCCATGGAAGATTTCTATTTTATACTGACCGCTGATCATTCAACACCCATATCTGTAAAAGACCATACTGGTGACCCAGTACCCCTTGTAATTAACGGGCCTGAAATCAGGGTCGATGATGTAGAAAGTTTCAATGAACGCTCTGCATCCAAAGGTGGGCTGTGCAGAATCAGAGGATCAGATATCATGAATATACTAATGGATCTTATGAACAAATCAACTAAATTTGGAGCATGAACCATATGGATTCCGATGATCATAAACCCCAGAGACTTTTCGGAACTTCCGGTATCCGTGGGAAAATTGGCTATGCTATCACTAGTGAATTAGCGCTTAAAATGGGTCGAGCCCTATCCACCCTTCTTGGACCTGGATGCAGAGTGGTGGTGGGCTATGATAGCAGAACTACCAATCAGATGCTGGAAAAAGCATTATCCGCAGGTATATTGGAAGGAGGGTGTGATGTATTGCTTTTAGGACTGGCACCTACTCCTCTTGTGGGCTATGCCACCAAGAAAATGGGTGCCGATGCAGGGGTGATGATCACTGCATCTCATAATCCTCCCCAGGACAATGGTCTGAAGGTTTGGAATAGCAATGGGATGGCTTATCGGCCCCATCAGGAAAAAGCTCTCGAAGAGATAATATTCAAAGAAAAATTCTCCCTTGCCCCATGGGACAGCATAGGGGAAGTAAAAGACATAAAAAACATATCACAAAGATATATCAATGATTTAATTGATTTTGTGAAATTAGAACCCGGTTTAAAGGTAGTGGTAGATTGTGCCAACGGTGCAGCCTCCTATATTTCACCATTTTTACTGAGAAAAGCCGGATGTGATGTTATAACACTCAACTCTCAGCCTGATGGTTTTTTCCCGGGTAGGATGCCTGAGCCATCAGCGGCTAATTTACAGGATTTGATGAAAATGGTAAAAGCCACCCATGCTGATATAGGAATTGCCCATGATGGTGACGCTGATCGGATGGTAGCGGTAGATGAAAATGGTGAATTCGCTGATTTTGACAAATTACTATCATTAATGGCAAGTGAAATAGGAGGATGTGTAGTTACTACTGTTGATGCATCAAGCTCTATAGATATGGCCCTTAAAGGTAAAGGAAATGTAATACGAACTAAAGTAGGTGATGTTCACGTTGCATATGCCATTGCAAAATATAAAGCTTCATTCGGTGGAGAACCATCAGGTACTTGGATCCATCCTGACTTCTGCATGTGCCCCGATGGTATACTATCCGCCCTCAAATTAATAGCCTTAGTTAAGAACAAAGGACCATTATCCAAGCTTTTAAATGATATACCTAGTTTTCCCACCATGAGAGAAGTTATAAATTGCCAGGAATCACAGAAAAATAAAATTATGAAAAAAACTAGAGAGGAGTTCCCTCATCTTTTTTCAGATGTATGCGAGTCTAATTTAAAAGATGGAGTTAGATTATCCCTTGAAAATGGGAGTTGGGTTTTAATAAGACCATCCGGAACAGAATCATATATAAGAATAACTTTAGGTGGTAAAACCAGCGCAGAAGCCCAGAAAATTATGGATAAGTCCAAGAATTTCTTAGGAGATTTACTATGAAGGGAGTTATTTTAACTGCTGGTGAGGGTACCAGAATGCGTCCTCTTACATTAAGTAGACCTAAAACCATGGTTGCTGTGGGTGGTAAACCAATTTTGCAGTATAACATAGAGGCTTTGAAGGATGCTGGCATCGAAGATATTACCCTAATAGTAGGTTACCATGAAGAGATCATAAAAAATTTCTTTAAGGACGGAACAGATTTTGGAGTCAATATTAGTTACATTACCCAGAATGAAAGATTAGGAACAGCCCATGCAATTGGAAAACTGGAAGGAACATTTAAAGGAGCATTTATAATCCTAAACGGAGACATAATAGTAGATTCACAATTAATTAAAGACCTAATAATTAAATACCAATCAGCAGATGCTCGTTCAATATTAACTTTAACTCAAGTAGATGATCCTACTCCCTTCGGGGTGGTGGAACTGGAAGGAGATAAAATAATAAATTTAGTGGAAAAACCAGACCCCGGGGAGGCTCCCAGTAATCTAATCAATGCTGGAATATATCTTTTTGATGAAAACATCTTCTGGGCAATTGGAAAGACAGATAAATCTTCTCGAGGAGAATATGAAATAACTGACTCCATTAAAATCCAAATAACCCATAATGAAACTGTTTTAGGCTTAAAATCCAAGGACAGATGGGTTGATATTGGCCGGCCCTGGGAAATTTTGGATGTTAATGAACATTACCTTGATCATATGGAATCTGAAATCCAGGGAGTGGTGGAAGAAGGAGTAACCATTAATGGTCCCATTTTCCTGGGGAAAAATAGCATCATCAGATCCGGATCCTATATTATGGGCCCGGTGCGTATTGGTGATAATTGCGATATAGGTCCTAATTCGTTTCTAAGAAAACACACCTGCCTTGGTAATGAAGTAAGAATTGGAAACGCTGTTGAAATTAAAAATTCCATTGTGATGGACGGTACCAACATCAACCATCTTTCTTATGTAGGAGATTCCATTATAGGAGCCAATTGTAATATTGCAGCCGGAACGAACATAGCCAATCTCCGATTTGATGATGGTAATATTAAGTTAACAGTTAAAGGGAATAGAATCGACTCAGGAAGGCGGAAATTAGGTGTGATATTCGCCGACGGTGTTAAAACAGGCATCAATACCAGCTTCAACCCCGGTGTAAAGGTAGGTTTAAATTCCAGAATAGGTGCTGGGGCCATAATCAGTAAAGATATACCGTCCTATAAGATTATAATGCCTGAACAACAGCATATAATTTTAAATAATGGAAAATAACTCAATTTTTATTAACCAATACAATAAAAATCAGGAAAAATGATACACCCCCAAGTTAGAATATTCAAGGGCGCTAGGATACTTGGTACAGTTCACATAGCCAAACAATCATCCGTATGGTATAATGCTGTTATACGGGGAGATATTGAAGACATAACTATAGGAAAATATTCCAACATTCAAGATAATTGCGTACTCCATACTTCTAAAGGTTTCCCAATAGATATGGGTAGCTATGTTTCTGTGGGGCACGCTGCAGTTTTACACGGAACCATTATAGAAGATAACTGCCTAATTGGGATGAATTCTACCTTATTAAACGGCAGTCATATCGGTCAAAACAGCATAATAGGGGCAGGTGCTGTAATCACGGAAGGTAAGAAGTTTCCAGAAGGAAGCCTAATATTGGGCGTGCCTGGAAAACTAATCCGAAAATTAAAACCCCAAGAAATAAAATCAATAAAAGCTAACGCTCTCCGCTATGCTGTAATGGCCAGTGAAAATAATGATTAAAAAAAGAAGTTGATGATGACTATGAAAATAAAAAAAGTGGTTGAAGAGCTCGATCCATACGTTCCAGGCCGATCCATAAAGGAAATAGCCAGAGATTATAATTTGAATCCAGATGAGATTATTAAACTTGGTTCTAATGAAAATCCATTAGGAACATCTTCTAAAGCTGTAGATGCAGTAATTAATGATCTTAAATTAATGTATAGATATCCTGAATCTGATTTAAAAGGATTAACCAGTTCAATTGCTTCATATTCTGGTGTTTCAACAGAACAGGTGATTATAGGGGGTGATGGTGCTGATGAGATACTAGATGTTCTGGGAAAAACATTGATTGACCCCGGAGATGAATTCATCGTAACCCTACCAACTTATACTTACTATGAATTCACCTTTAAAATCCATGGAGCAGTGCCAGTATATGCTAAATGGAATATGCCTGAAAATAAGGTGAATATAGATTCTATACTGAATTCTATTACGTCTCGAACTAAAATAATCTTCTTGTGCACCCCTAACAATCCTACCGGAGGAATCATAGAAAAAGGTGATATTAAAACTATACTGGAAAGTACGGATTCACTGGTGGTGGTGGATGAAGCTTACTTTGAATTTTCCGGAGAGAATAATGTAGATCTGCTGAAGGATTATGATAATCTGTTCATCCTACGTACTTTTTCAAAGGTAATGGGATTGGCCGGAATGAGAATCGGCTATGGTCTGGGTAACTCCCAATTAATTAGCTACATGAAACGAGTTAAACCCGTTTTCAGCCTCACTAGACTCTCCCAAATAGCAGCATATGCAACATTGACAGATACAGAATACATTACAGAATCAATCAGTGTTTCAATTGAAAGTCGTGATTATCTATACCGTGAATTATCTAAAATACCTGAATTAGATGTTTATGAATCAAAGGCAAATTATTTACTGGCAGATATCCGCAGAACAGGTATGAATTCTCCTTTAATATGTGAAAAATTGTTAGAAAGAGGAATTATAGTTAGAGACTGCCGATCATTCCGTGGACTGGACGATTACTGGATCAGGATCAGTGTGGGCACGTTGGAAGAAGATGAGAAGTTCATAAATGTTTTAAAACAAATAATTGGATGACATAAATGATAATCGGTGGCATGCTGGTTTCTACAGTAGAATATCCGGGATATATATCCTTGGTGATTTTTACAGGAGGATGTCTTCTCAGATGTCCCTATTGCCATAATCCCGAACTTATAACTGGTGGAGAGCAGGTTAATATACAGGAGATTAAAGAGGAGATTGATGATTCCCAGGAATTCATTGACAGTCTGGTTCTAACAGGAGGAGAACCATTAATCCAGTATGATGAACTTGAAGAAATAGTGAAGTATGCAAAAGTATCCGGGTTAAAGGTTAAACTAGATACTAACGGATGTTATCCTGAAAGACTGAAGAAAATCATTAAGTATATAGATTACGTAGCACTGGATATTAAAGCTCCCTTCAATTTATACGAAAAAATAATCGGAGCAGCTATAGGAGAAAAAGTAGAAAACAGCATGAAAATTGTTAATAATTCCCTTAACACCTTTCTAGAATGCAGAACCACCTATGTACCTGGACTTCTCAATAAAGAGCATATTTTGAATATTTCAAAAAATATAACATGTAATCTATATACTATTCAACAATTCAGAAACCGAGTTGTTTTAGATGATAAATTAAAGCAAACACCCAATCCAACAAGAAATGAATTAATGGATATAGCTTTAGATGTAAAACCATATGTAAACAAATTGATTATTAAAACTAGTGAATTTGGAAATGAGATTATAAATAAATAAATTATATTGGAGGGTCTCTATACCTATTCTATTATTTGGAAGCAACCATATCGAACTTATAACTGGCGAAAAAACCACCACTATAAGGAAATTATGGAAGAAACCACTTAATGTAGGGGACAGACTACATTGCTATTGGAACCTAGTTTCTAAAGAGAGGAAAAAGCTTTTTGAAGCCGAGATCACCGATGTAGAAGTAGTGGAGTATAAAGACCTTATCAAAAATGATGAACTGGCACTTGAAGAGGGTTATAAAGATATTGAAGAATTACAAAAAGAATTTAAAAGATTATATCCTGATTTATATGATAATACCAAGTTTCAAGTGATAAGATTCAGGAAACTTCCTCTTGAGAAATGGGAAGGTAAAAAGATAGATGAAAAAGCCATGGTTACTAAAAGAGCAGACATA
>JAJFTX010000005.1 GCA_021372715.1 Methanobacterium sp.
AGAAGGTAAACTGCAATGGATATATCGTAATGACGGTTATACAAGTGGTGGCTTCTCCCCTTCAACAGATGCTGATGGTAACATATACTTCCCTGCCTATGGCCCTGCTGGATCAGGGGCTGAATATTATATGTTTTCAATAAACTCAAGGGGAAATTTAATATGGCAATATCCCACCATAACACCTGCTTATACTCCAACTATTGGACTGGATGGAACCGTTTATTTCGGAACCATGGGTAGTGGTATATTTGCTTTGGATAGTCATGGATCTTTAAAATGGCATTACAACGGTACGGGTATTGTAAGTCCCGTAATCATAGGCTCGGATGGTACATTATATTATGCTAATAATAATCACGCTGGTTTATATGCAATTAATGATAAGCCAGTAACTAACACCCGCAGCGGTCTGTCTTACGATAATATACAAGCGGCTATTGATGCTCCGGAAACTCTAAATGGTGATACCATAACAGCACAAGCAGGTACCTACACTGAGAATGTAATATTGGCAAATAAGGAAGAAATAACAATACAGGCAATAGGATCAGCCATAGTGAATCCACTAAATGTAAACTTGCCAGTAATCACCATAAATAACGCTTGGGCATGTAACATCCAGGGATTCAACATTACGGGAGCTATCAATTCTTTTGGAATTTACTTAAATAATGTTACATATTGTCAAATAATGGGAAACACAATATCCAATAATTTCATAGGAGTATTCATCCAAAATTCCATGCCCGAAATCTCTTCCCATAACACCATCTCAGGTAATAACATCCAAAATAATGGTTGGTTGGGTATAGGTGTGGATAATTCCTCGTGGAACAGCATAAACGGTGATAATAATATATCAGGAAATGTAGAGGGTGTTTATATAGTAAACAATTCCAACAACAACACAGTATCTTCTAATAATATACATAATAACACAAATACAGGGATTAGTATCTTAAATAATTCCATCATGAATAATGTCTCCAATAATTTGGAAATATCCTATAATGGCGTTATCGGTGTGCTTATTCGAGATACGGATACTAACACTATCAGTGTTAATAATATAGAGAATAATGGTTGGGCTGGTATAGCATTGGATAACTCCCATGGAAACATCATCAACGATGCCAACATAATCACTGGTAACCAGGAAGGATTGAACATATCGGGCTCTTCAGGTAACATCATCACTGGGAATGACATAATAGAAAATAAAAATATTGGTATAAGTATTATAAACGGTTCAACCTGGAATTTCATCACATATAATCCAATATGGGTTAATGGGAGTATGGGAATTTATATCCGAGATTCTAATACAAATAAAATCTCCAATAATGCCATAGTCAACAATGGATGGGCAGGAATCTGTATGGATAATGCTAATATGAACACCATATACCATGACAATTGGGTCCGTTATAATCTAGAAGGATTATATATAGTTAACAACTCCAACGAAAACACCATCACCGCCAATACCATATCAGATAATCTGGATACTGGAATATACATCGATAACTCAACTGGTAATAATATAAACAGTAACAAAGAAATATCCCGTAATGGAATGATAGGAATTCTCCTTCGAAACGCTAATATGAACAATATCCGTGGGAACATTATAGCAGATAATAGTTTCTCAGGTATAGCCCTGGATAACGCCAATAGTAACATCATAAATGGATTAAACGTAATCAGCGGAAGTCAGATAGGTTTATATGTAACGAATAACGCCAATGCAAACATTATTGATCATAACACATTACAGAGGAATAATTGGGCTGGAATTGTCTTAGACAACGCTACTAATACAACTATTTACCAGAACAACTTCATACGCAACCCATTGCAGGCTCTGGCACAGAACGGATCCGGTAATTCTTTCTATCAAGGCACCACAGGAAACTACTGGAGTGACTGGCCCAGCACTTATCCCCGACCCATAGATGGTAATGAGGGATTAATTGATCAATACCCCAGTTTAACACCATTCTAAACTAAAAACATTTTTTTTCAATTTTTATTTTATCACTTATATTTAATGAGATAATTTAATCTCCCATAAAAAATAATAGAATAATAGGAGGTGAAGTAGGTATGCCGGTGATTACGATTGAAGGACCTCAAATGAGTAAAGAACAGAAGGCTGAGCTGGTGGATACATTTGCTAAAAAAGCCAGTGAAGTGATGGGATTACCAGTAAGTGCCATGGTTATCATCATCAGAGAAGTGGAAGCTGAAAATGTGGGTGTTGGAGACTGTTTACTCTGTGATATGCGAAGAGAATGACTTATTATTTAATTTTCTTTTTTTATTTATTTAATCTAAGTTTTTGATGTGTATTTTATGGCTGAAAAAAAGAAACATTACAACCATCTTAAAAATGAGAAAAGCCCCTATCTAATTCAGCACGCGAAAAATCCGGTAGACTGGTATCCCTGGGGAGAAGAAGCATTTAAAAAAGCAAAAAGGGAAAATAAACCGATATTCCTAAGCATTGGTTACTCCACCTGTCACTGGTGTCATGTGATGGCCCGGGAATCCTTCCAGGATCCAGAGATGGGAGATCTGATCAACCAGGTCTTCATACCCATTAAAGTTGATCGGGAAGAACTTCCTGATGTGGACTCCACCTATATGACAGCCTCCCAGATCATGACTGGAACAGGAGGCTGGCCTTTAACTGTATTTCTAACCCCAGATTTAAAACCATTCTTCGCAGGTACCTATTTCCCCAAGGACACCACCGAGATAAGCATAGGTCTCAGACAGATAATATTAAACGTAAAAGAATTATGGAATAATCAAAGTGAGGAAGTACTTAAAAATGCAGAAGAAATATCATCCAACCTGAAAAACATATCCCAGACCAAATCCGGAGATCTCCTAGATGAACCAGTACTAAAAAACACCTACAAAATATTAGAAAAGAGCTGTGATGAATACGGGGGATTTGGAACCAGCCAGAAATTCCCCAGTCCCAACATCCTCTTATACCTCTTACACTACTGGGAAAGCACCGGAGAAGAAAATGCACTGGAGATGGTGAGGAAAACACTGGATCACATGAGCCGAGGAGGCATTTGGGATCATATAGGCTATGGTTTCCACAGGTACAGTGTGGATCCCCAATGGTTGATTCCCCATTTTGAGAAAATGCTCTATGACCAGGCCCTACTGGCCATAGTCTACATGGAAGCATATCAGGCCACTGGAAATAATGAATATCAGCAAAAAACAGATCAAATCCTCAAATACGTACTAAGAGATATGAAATCACCCCAGGGAGGATTCTATTCTGCAGAAGATGCGGAAAGTGAAGGTGAAGAAGGAAAATATTACCTCTGGAGTAAAAAAGAAATCACTAAAATCTTAAACCAGGAAACAACAGGATCCCCTAAAGATTCTGAAATGTTCTCTCTAATTTACCAGATCCAAGAAAAAGGGAACTATTTTGATATGGCCAGTGGAGGATACAATGGAATGAACATCCCCCACCTTAAGCAACCTTTGGAGAAGACAGCAGAAGAAATGGGTATGGAAGTAGAGGAACTCCAACAGAAACTGGAGAATATGAGAAGAAAATTATTCCAGGCACGAGAAGAGAGGATACATCCCTCTAAAGATGATAAGATACTAACTGATTGGAATGGGTTAATGATCGCGGCCCTGGCTCGGGCCGGACGAGTCTTAGGCCGGAAAGAATATACTGAAACCGCCATAAAGGCCGTTGATTTTATTAAAAACAACCTTTATCAGGAGGGTAAGTTAATGCACCGCTACCGTGATGGTGAAGTGAAAGTGGAAGGCTACCTGGAAGATTATACATTCATGATCTGGAGTCTTCTGGAGTTATACCAGACCACCCTGGATTCATCCTATCTGAAATGGGGATTAGAACTTAACCAGATACTACTGGACCAATTCTGGGATAGTGAGGAAGGAGGATTTTTCCTAACCTCTAAAGATGCCGCTGATTTACTGATGCGTAAGAAGGATGCCAGTGACGGATCCCTACCATCCGGTAATGGAGTGATGTTTTTAAATATGCTAAGACTTTCCAGTATACTGGAGGATCAAAAATTAAAGGAAAAAACCATAGAACTGGAGAAGGCCTTCGCACCCCGGGTTAAACAGATACCATCTGGACATACCATGTTCCTAATGGCCGTGATGGATCGCATTGGCCCGTTCTATGAGGTGGTGATCAGTGGGGAAAAGGAGGATGAGCAGACCCAGAAATTAATAGATAAATTGAACAGTAATTATCTTCCCCGAACTGTTTTTTCCCTTAATTCATCTGATGAGGAATGGTTAAGGATGAAGGTGGAATCTTTCCGAGAAAAAAAACCATTGGAAAAAAAGAGTACGGCTTATGTTTGTAAGCAGGGGGTATGTGAACTTCCCACCACTGATGAGAATAGATTAATGGAATTATTAAAATAATAAAATTTTTTTTAATTTTTATATGGTGATCAATTTAATGTAATCCATCTTCCGGCTGACATGGAACATCTTCTGTAGGGTGTTCATACGCTCGGCATCCCCTTCCATTATGAAGATCTCCAGACAGGTCTCATCTTTGAGATGGCTGTGAATCTGGGTGCTGATGATATCCTCGAAATCGTGTTTTATTTCGGTTACTTTATCCTCTGCCTTCTGATTATGAATCACTATAAGAATAGAGTTAATATCACCCTGTAAATCTTTTTTTTCCTGATTATCCGCGATTAACATCCGTGTACTTGCACGTATAACCTCTGATCTGCCGGAGAAACCGATTTCATCCTTCAACTGGTCTATTTCATTTAATAATTTATCACTAAGTGAGATGCTGATGATGGCCATGAACATTCATATTTTATTAATTTCTTATAAAATTATTGCTAAATATTATTAAGAAAATTTATAAATATTAATAAATACACATATTGATTTGATGTCCCAGATAAATAAGAAAAAATTGACAGTAGCTATGGTGATTGTAATCATCTCCGGGCTATTATTGGCATACCTAGCTGCAGAAAGAACTGATTCTTCAAACAATGATAAGATAGGAGTAATTGTAAGCATAGGCCCTGAGGTAGAATTTGTTAAAGCCGTGGGTGGTGATAAGGTGGATGTAACCTTGATGGTACCCTCCACTGCAGATGTACATACCTACGAACCATTACCAGACCAGCTAAGCAAAGTAAAAAACGCCAGTATGTACGTTTCTGTAGGAACACCCATAGAATTCGAAACCAATTACCTGGATCGTATAATAGCCCTGAATCCAAAGATGCTGGTGGTTAACGCATCCCAGGGAATAACACTTATCCCCAACTCTGAGGAGGATTCAGAGGAGATAATGGATGCCCATGTATGGACCGATCCTGAAAATGCCAAGATCATGGTCAACAACATCTATGAAGGATTAATCAAAGTAGATCCCACCAATATGGAATATTATCAGAAAAACCGTGATGAATATCTAAAAAAACTGGATGAGCTAAATAAAAACACCACAGAACTCCTGAAAGATAAAAAAAGACCCATATTAATCTTCCATCCAGCATTCGGTTACTATGCCAAAGCTTATAACTTAACCATGATGGGGGTTATGGTCAACGATGAAGAACCATCACCCCAGAGGATAGCCATGATGGTGGATGTGGCTAAACAAGATAATATTAAAGTAGTCTATCTGGAACCCCAGTACGATCCCAAATTCATGCAGACCATAGCCAATCAGATAGGGGGAGAAATCCTAATGGTAAGTGTTCTGGATGAGCATTACCTGGAGAATATGAAAAAAGTAGCACTGGCATTCTCCAGATCATAGATGGAAATTAAAAATAATAATAATTTAACAAAAAATGATAGGAAAAAACTTATGAAATCAGCAGCGGTTGAATTAAGAAATGTATCCTTTAGTTACAACCACCAATTGATCCTTAAGGATGTTACTTTGACCATTCAGGAAAACGATTTCATGGCCATAATCGGACCCAATGGTGGTGGTAAAAGCACCCTTCTAAAGATCATCTTAGGACTATTAAAGCCTGATGAAGGTGATGTACGAATCTTCGGATGCATACCCCAAAAAGCCAGGGATAAAATAGGTTACCTTCCACAGAAATTCATCTTCGACCCGGACTTCCCCATCAACGTAATGGAGACCGTGATGATGGGCAGATACCATGGTTTATTAAAAAAATATTCAAAAAAGGATGAAAAAAAAGCCAAACAGGCTTTAAAAGATGTGAACATGTTGGATTATGAAGATAGACAGATCAGCAGATTATCAGGGGGGCAGATGCAACGAGTATTAATAGCAAGAGCCCTGGCCAGGGAGCCTAAACTCCTCCTCATGGACGAGCCCATGGCCAGCATAGATCCGGAGATGCAGAACTCTTTCTACCAATTAATGGCTCGATTAAAGAATAAAATGGCCATAGTACTGGTCAGCCATGATGTAGGGGCGGTATCCGTACATGTGGATAAGATCGCCTGCCTCAACCAGAAACTCTTTTACCATGGTCCGGTGGAAAACGCAGCGGAAGGATTGGAAGAAGTATACAAATGTCCTATAGAATTGATAAGTCATGGAATACCCCATCGGATGCTCAGGGAGCACTGAAAGATTGGATAAGACTAAATATTTATTTATATTGAATATGAAAACTTAATAGGCAGATACTACTATGTTAGAATTTTTACAGTATGAATTCATGCAAAGGGCCTTCTTAGCTGCGGTGCTAGTTAGTGTAGCCTGCGGAGCAGTGGGTACCTATGTGGTGATTAAGAGAATAGTGTCCTTAAGCGGGGCAATATCCCACGCCGCCTTTGGAGGTGTAGGATTAGGTTACTTCTTCAGTTTAAATCCGGTCATAGCTGCCATACCCTTCAGCATATTAGCAGCACTCAGCATAGGATTTGCCCGGGATAAGATGAAGATCAGTGAGGACACAGCTATCGGTATACTGTGGAGCGTGGGAATGGCTTTGGGTATAATATTCATCAATTTAAAGTCAGGATATGCACCTGATCTCTTCAGTTATCTATTCGGAAGCATACTAACCGTATCCACCACAGATCTGTATATTATGCTGGTTCTGGATGTGATCATCATCTTCCTGGTTTATCTATTTCGCAGGGAATTTCTGGCAGTATCCTTTGATGAAGAATTCTCCAAAGTGGTGGGATTAAATTCAACCTATATCAACATGCTCCTACTGGCATTGATAGCCTTAAGCATAGTGGTGCTCATCAAAGTGGTGGGTGTTATTTTACTCATAGCCCTACTAGCCATCCCGGCAGCCATAGCTAAACAGTACACCTACGACATCCGCAAATTGATGATCCTATCCACCATCCTGGGAGTGATCCTCACCTCCCTGGGACTTATCTTATCCTTCATCTTCAACTTATCCTCCGGAGCAACCATAGTCCTGGTGATGGCCGTGGCCTTTCTGCTCAGCTATTATATACAGGATTAGGAAGGTATATTAACTGTTATTATTTTTTTGGTCAAAAAAAATCTTCTTAAACTTTTTCATCGCTAATATCTGATTTTTCAGATTCCCATAATCCTATACAATCTTCAATGGTTAAAGGAACCTCACTTTCCACAATCTCTTTTTCTAGGATGGTTTTTTTAAGAGAATCCCTTATGGGTTCATACATATTAGCTACTTTAAAGGTAATTCCCCTAAGTTTAAGTTCATCATATAGTTCCTCTAACATTTCAATAGCCGAATGATCGATGAAAGCGGTAGCCTCTAAATCTAGAATAAATAGTTCAGTGTCTTTATAATCTTTATCTACTAATAAGAGTATTTTATTTTTAACATCTTCCGTGTTTAAAAATATCTGAGATCCATCAACCCGAATTATAAGTATTCCCGGTATTTTCTTAGCCTCCATACGACGTTTAACATCTAAAAATTGATGTTTACCCTGCATCTTTCCGAGAACTGCTATATGGGGGTTGTACATTTTATTGATCAATCCCACCACTGACATTATCACCCCTAATACAATACCTTCCAGTGCTCCGAAAAATAGCACAAACAGTAAAGTTAAAATGGCGATGGTGAATTCAATCTTACTAAAATAATAGATATCCTTGAAATGAGAAATGTTCACTAAACCTCTTATAATAAACAATACTATGGCGGCCAGAATTGTCTCAGGTAAGTTGGTAAAAATCCCAGTTAAGAAAACCAGAACAAGTAAAATAATTATGCCGGACACACCTCCAGCTAGTTGGGTTTTCGCCCCACTATCATCATTAATAGCCGTCCGAGAAAGAGCTCCACCTACAGGCAATCCCTGAAATAAGCCTACAGCAATATTAGATGCTCCTAATGCTAATAATTCCTGGTTTTTATCAATTTTATATCTATTTTTAGAGGCATATTCAGCAGCAAATAAATAACCCTCCATATAACTAATTAAAAAAACAGTAGCAGCTAAAGTAATTAGAATATTAACATCTAATAGGGTGGGATCGGGAATAATAAAAGCCGGTACTCCCTGGGGGATATGACCCACAAGTTTAACCCCTAAAGAAGCCAGATTGGTGAAAGTAAGAAGTACTATTGATCCTAAAACGAGAATCAGGGTGTTGGGTAGTTTAGGGAATTTTTTAGTAGCCAAGAACAAAAATAAAATCCCGGCAACACCCACAGCCAATGTGGGTAAATTAGTCTGATCAAGGTGAATAATTAGATAATAAATCCTTTCAAAAAAAGTTCCTGTACCACCAGAAATTCCGAATAATTTAGTAATCTGTCCAGATGCGATATATAATGCCAGACCAGCTAGGAAACCGGTTAACACTGGTTTTGATATGAATTTGACTATAAAACCTAACCTCAAAGCCCAGGATAAGAGTGCCAGAAGACCAGCTATAACCGCCACTAGAGAAGCAATCATAGCATACTGGGCTGGATCAATTATCATTAAAGAACCCAGAGTAGAACCAACCAGTATCGAGAGAGTGGAAAGGGGGCCGATGGATAACTGACGAGATGTACCAAAAATTACATAAACGAACAGGGCAACCATAGCAGAATACAGGCCAACTTCAGGTGGTAAATTAGCTAATGAAACGTATGCCATGGATTCAGGGATCATAACCGCTCCAACGGTAATTCCAGCTATAATATCCGGGCGTAACCATGCTTTATTGTAGCTACGGGCCCATTTAGTTACTGGCAACAATGATTGAATCCTCATGAAATCAGGTCCATTTAAAAAATACACCTACATTTTCTAATCATCCTTAATTTTATCCTTTAATTAATACAATTTTTTGTATAATTTCTATCAAAGTAAGATAATATTTTATAAATCTATCTATTTCCCCTCTATCTCATTGATCACAGCCTGATGCATTCTCCTGATGAATTCGATACGATCCTCATACTTTAGAACATCCAGATAACCCTGAGCCACTAAGTTGAAGGCGAATGGGGTGGGTATTTTGGTATTAATCTTTTTAACATCCATTTTACCATCTTCAATGAGCTTTAAGACTTTTTTAGCATTCTTAACATCCATATAATCCTCCATCACTTCACGACGTGCTTCTTTGAGGATGGAGAAGTTATCATCCAAGTCTTTCACAAATTTTAACAGGATCTTACCTTTCACCTGCTGACGGGATACGCTCTTCTCCTGTCCCTTATATCTTCTGAGGATCATAAGGGATCGGCCGGCGCAATGACGGAAACGACCAGCTAAGGTTTCAGTTTTATCAATAGCCTTAACCAGTATCTCTTCCAGGTTCTCCGATGTTAAATCCTTGAATGCTTCCAATCCACCGATTTTTCCATCACTACTTAAATAGAAACCATTATCTGAGACGGAGATCATCACATCCCTCCGGTATTTTTTGGCGATGACATAGGCCACTGCCCTGGACAGGGCATCATTCACTCTCCGACCGAATAAGCTATGGAAGACCACAAACTTCCTACCGCCGAAACCAGTGTAAAATTCCACCAGCAGGTTCTTCATACCCGGAACCTGGGCAAATAGGAACTGCTCCCGGAAGTACAAGTAAATGGAATGGGCAGCGTTATAATCCACATAAAGATATTCATGGATGAAATCCATGATCTCCTCCTTACTGCGGCCGTACTGGAATTTGCTTTCCATAATATCCCTGAACCTTTGAATGTCCACCGCCAGATCAAAAGCCAGGGGCAATTGTTCGCTGAACCAGGAGGGAATGGTGGGTGGTCCTGAGGAGGGGGTGACGTTCAAGGTCATGCCTCGGGCATAGTTGAACCGGTAGATGTTACCTCCCAGTACGAAGGTATCTCCCTTCTGCAGTTTTTCCATGAAATCCTCCTCGATACGACCTACTACTTGACCGTTACATTTTACTCGGGCGGCTGTACGGTCTGGTATGGTGCCTATGTTGGTGGAGTAGAGCATCCTAGCCAGTTTACCTCTTTTTCCGAATCTTTTCTCATGATAATCCACCCAGATCTTAGCATATACATAGCGATCCTCTAAACTGGTGTAATCACCTGCCAGGTAACTTAAAACACTAATAAAATCGTTCTCACTTAATTTATGATAGGGATAACTGCTGGTAATTAGTTTAAAAGCATCATCTATATTCCAGGGGCTTTCAATAGCCATACCATATATATGCTGAGATAGAACATCTAAACAATTGTTAGGGATATTTATAAGATCAATCTTCCCTTCCAGGGCATTTTTAAGGATAAGGGAACATTCCACTAGGTCATCCCTATCCACTACGATGATCCGGCCCTTGGATTTCTCATGTAATCGATGTCCACTCCTCCCTATGCGCTGTAAAGCTCTTGATACGGATTTAGGAGAGCTTACCAGTACCACCAGGTCGATGTATCCAATGTCTATTCCCAGTTCCAGGGATGTGGAGGATACCACTACCTTCAAAGCACCATCTTTAAGTTTATCCTCAGCTTCCAGGCGAATTTCCCTGGAAAGTGAGGAGTGGTGGGCCATGATATTATTTTCATTAAAATCTTGGGGGAACCTTCTTTTCAGGTTAAAAACCACGCTTTCCGTCCCGCTTCGAGTGTTAGTGAATATGAGGGTGGTTTTATGTCCCGTTATTAGGTTATATAGCATATCATATAATGCATCATTGGTTTCCTCAGGATCTGCCTCTACAATATCATCCACCGGACATAAAACCTTAATATCTAACTGTTTCAGGTAGTTCACATCCACTATCTTACAATCACGAACCTCACCGTATTCATAACCCACCAAGAAACTGGCCATCCTCTCCAGGGGATGTACTGTAGCACTTAAACCTATCCTAGTGAAGTTACCAGCTAAGTTCTGCAGCCTTTCCAGGGTTAAACTCATATGCACGCCCCGTTTGTTATCAGCCAGGCTATGTATCTCATCCACGATTACGTATTTAACGCCTTCCAGTTTTTCCCTGAATTTAGGAGCAACTAATAATATGGATAATGTTTCAGGTGTGGTTATAAGGATATGGGGAGGGTTTTTAAGCATTTTGGATCGTTCATAGTTACTGGTGTCCCCTGTTCGCACTGCTTTTCTAATACCAAGTTGTTTACCTGCGATTTCTTCTATCCCCTTCAAGGGTTCTTCCAGGTTCTTCTCTATATCATTATCCAGGGCTTTCAGGGGAGAGATGTAGATACAATAAACCTTATCTTCCAGTTTACCCATCTGGGACATGTAGGTTAACTGGCTGATAAGGGATAAAAATGCGGTTAATGTTTTCCCTGATCCGGTAGGTGAGGAGATGAGAATATTATTTCCCTGATGAATATCCAGTAGAGATTTTCTCTGGGATTCGGTGAAAGTTTCAAAACGTTTTTTAAACCATTCCTTCACCCAGGGATGTAATATTTTATATAAATCCTTATCCTGGTATGCTTTATCTTGTTTAACTATCATATTTGGTCATTGAATCTATAATTTTATCAATAAAACAGAATTATTATTATTCAATTGAATTTATCTCTAACAGCAGTTATGTCCTTAATTCTTCCAAAAGAGAATACTTCGAAATTTTCAACTGCATGAACCTCCAGATCTCCCGTTGATAATTTTTTAAGAAAGGGAGATAATGGTCTTTCCTGGAGAACATCAGAACCCTCTGTTACGAAGTTGAAGGAGGGCATCACCGTTAAATTATATTTGTGATACTTACCAGTTAAATAGCACTTTATCTTCTCCACTCTCTCTCCACTACGCAATCCAATACAGGGATGTTCATGTCCTATAATTAAATTTCCAACTTCATATTGGCTTAGTTCGGGTAGTATTCTATCTCCATGCAACACAAGAGAATCACCTATTTTAAAACAATCAAATACTTCCAGGTAGGTTTTTCTGGCTATGAATTTGGTGAAATTATCATGATTGCCCTTAATTAAGATTATCTCATCAAAATGATCTTTAAGAAATTCCAGAAATTCCAGTGTTTCATTCCATTCCTGTCTGGTGATCTGGCCGAACTCATGCTTGAGATCTCCATTAACTATTATCTTACTAGCAGAGGATCTTCTCTGGATCTCTTCAAGTCGGGCTATAATCTGGGGGTACTGAAATCTAGGTACCATTATACCCTCCGCATTTAAGGACTGTTCATAGCCCAAATGTAAATCAGAAATAATAAGATACTCTTTAAATTTCAAAGCAAGATCAACGATATCTAGGCCGTTAATTTTAGTATATTCCATCGCTATATCCTTATCAATTGTATTTGTTCAGAATTAATAATCATACACAATATATTAAAAAACCATATATATAGTTTTACATCTGACGAACTAAAAAAATTTTAAAATTGGATACAAATCGAAGATAACCTGGGATCTATTCATGGATAATGGGATAGTTCATGGATAATGCTCATTCCATGGGGAAAATCTCAATAATTCCCATGATATTACCTTCTGTATCCTGAAAAACCCCAGTATAACCAGTATTTGGAACGGTCATCTTAGAGGTAAGCATCTTACCACCTTCACTTTCGATCTTACTAGCAAATTCATCAAAGGAATCCACACTGATGTAATCACTGATGGTATTACCCAAGTCTCTGGGTTTTATAGCGCCGTTAATACCAGGTTCATCATCTTCTCCAGCAGTTATTAACCAGTAATCGAAATCTCCATTCCATTTACCTATTTTCCAACCGAATACACTTTCATAGAATTTAACAGCTCTTTGCGGGTCATCTGCAGGTATCTCAAAATGTACAACTTTAGCCATAAAAACACTCTCCAAAATAAATATTTACACCATATATCTACTACCAGAAACTAATACGGTATATGTTAATTGAGGCTAATTAATAATTTCCTACTAAGGAAGTATCACCATAATAAATATAAATTAAATTAAACACCATTAAACTTAAGAAACCCTTTTTTAATGGGGAACTAATATTAATTAAATAAAGACTTTAAATGTAAATCTAATTCAGGTAATGAAAATGAACCAATCAGAAACAGAAACACTCATCAATAAACTGGAAAACGATGATAAAACACAAAGAATAGAAGCAGTCCAAGCACTGGGAAAAATAAAGGATGAAAACAGTGTCAATGCATTGATCAACACCTTTGATGATGATAATCCTGAAATCAGACTACAAGCTGCTAAAAGTATAGGCGAAATAGGTGATCTGGCAGTGGAACCCCTGATAAAGGCTTTGAAGATCGAAGAAGGAAACACCCGCCGCTATGCAACCTACGCCCTAAAAGAAATAGGGGACAGCAGCGCGGTTCGCAGCCTAATCCAGGCCTTAAAAGATGAAGACTGGGGGGTACGTAAATTCGCAGCCACATCACTCGG
Source organism: Methanobacterium sp. (assembly GCA_021372715.1). Taxonomy (GTDB): domain Archaea; phylum Methanobacteriota; class Methanobacteria; order Methanobacteriales; family Methanobacteriaceae; genus Methanobacterium_A. Next base: position 13,849 of record JAJFTX010000005.1, read on the forward strand.
AGACATCGCAGATAAAGAGGCAGTAGAACCCCTAATAGAATTACTAGACGATGAAGATTACGGGGTTAAAGTAGCCGCAACCCGGGCCCTGGGAGAAATTGGAGATGAAAAAGCAGTGGACCCCATAAAAAAGGCGCGAAGAAATGCAAAGGGAGATAAAGATTATAAAAAGGTAGCCAATAAGGTTTTAAAGAAATTCAAATAGAATAGAAAAATAATATTATTTATCTTTTCACTTTTTTTATACTATACAGATCAGTGCGGCGATTATCAAAAAGAGGCATCTGTTCCCGCACATCCCCTATCCGGATTGCTTCTAGATCAGCGAAGATAATCTCTTCCCCAATCCCAGCCCGGGAGAGAACCTCACCCCAGGGATCAACAACAAGAGAATGTCCATAAGCAACGTAAGACGCATCAACATCCCTCGCAGGTGATGCTCCCACCACATAGAACTGATTTTCAATAGCTCTGCTCCTTATTAAAGTATCCCAATGGGCAGGGCCAGTGGTCAGGTTGAAGGCTCCAGGTACTATCAGAAAATCCACACCCTCCAGGGCCATCAATCTAATCAACTCTCCAAAGCGGATATCATAACAAATAACCACTCCTAATTTACCTAAATCCGTATCTAATATAGTTACATCATCTCCTGGGCTTAAAGTATCTGATTCTTTAAAACTGATACCACCGGGAACATCCACATCAAAAAGATGCAGCTTACGATGAGCACCTAACATAACACCATGTGAATCAAAAATAAAACTGGTATTGTAAATCTTATCCCCCTCAACTTCCGGTATAGACCCCGCTACCAAATGAACATCACATTCCCGGGCTGCCTGTGAAACAGTCTTCAATGAAATACTATCTTCTCTATGCTCCGCGTATAATGGGAATTTCTCATTTTCATAGGGACAGTTAAACATCTCAGGAAGAACAACCAGATCAGCACCCTCAGCAGCAGATATTCTTATGAAATTCACTGCTTTTTCTAGATTAGCCTCTTTATCATCCTTAACCAGCATCTGACAGACCGCCAATTTAAAGTCTTTCATAATCCATTACCTCAAATAGAATTCCTAATCTTTTCTTTATAAAATTTCTAATTCAGTTCTATAAATAAATTCTAATACTATTTCTTTAAATAAAATTCCTAAACCCAATTTTCCAGATAATTCTCAAACCATTTCTCTAAATAAATTACTAATTTTTTCATCTAAATAGCAAAATTATTAATCTAAGGATTGTTGGTTACCATTAATTCTTTCACTGGAGTTCCATCACTCCATAAACCCATATATCTTTGCTGGGATGTATTTCCCAGTGCATATTCCTGGTTTCTATTGTAAAAGGCTGCTTCATATAATCCATCAAAAAGCTTCCAGATTCCATAAAAGTCCAGGGTATTGGTCATTAAGGTGAGGTTGAAATTGAAAAATTCTATATGAACTGATAAGGGCAAAATATGATCCGCTATTAAGGATGGTGTCCCATGGTAATCTGAGAACATCAGCACATAATCTTTATTTTCAAGGGGAACCTGGGTGGTATCTCTGATTATGGTCTTTGAAAATTCACTACCCACTATACCATCATCAACACCGGCTAATGTTAAAATAAGCGTGTTTGAGGGAACTTCACTTATATTTACCATGCTTTTATTTTTCCTGGATTCATCGGTCCCCGGTTCCACACAAAAAACCGCTTTAGGTTGGGGTAATCCCTGGGAACTGGCCAATGCTGCCATGTTGATGCTGATGATTCCCCCGGCTGAATGCCCTACTATGGCAATTTTATCCAACTGGGGACGAACATGAGAACCTGTTTCCAGTTCTTTTAGAGCGTTTTTTACAGCATTAACTGCGTTAGGCGTGAAATCCTCCGAGGGCGTGATGATTTCCTGATACTGGGGGTATATAACTATATTTCCTTTCTTAACCAGATGCTCGATCCATCCCTGATAAAACTCAGGATAAATAGCACCAAAACCATGATTGAAGATAATAACCGGGGCAGAAGCTGGCTGGGGAGATGTAGGTTCATATATCCAATATTTATAAGCTCCCACACCATAACTACTTTTAACGAATCCTTTACAGGGATAATCAGCACCTCCCGGGCCCGAGGCAGGTTGACCTGGAGCTGTTATCATCTGATTTTCTGCAGAAGCAAAGGAAATAGATAATATTATCATGATAATAATGAAAAAGAGAACACTGATGGTGAAAAACTTCTTACCTTTCATATCAATAAATATGTGTTTGAAAACTCATAAATGATCTGTTAACCATAATATCACTACAAATCATTGAAATAGAATATTATTATTTCAGTACAATCGGAGATGGAAATTATAATTTCATTAAAACTCAAGAGATAGATATTATTTCAGTACAGCTCCGAGATGGATATTATTATTTCATAATCACTTAAAAGATGGATATTATTTCATTTACAATTCAATAGATGGATATGAACAATTATTATAATGATTTAAGGGTTTAAACATGTTTGAAGAGGATACTAAGGAATATAATCTGTTTATAAGCCATATCAATAAGGAGGATCCAGAACAGGACGTGTTTTTTATTAAATTGAATGCTTCTTATGACTTCCAGTGGAAGGACTGTGCAGTTAGGGGTGAAGTATCAACTCCGGAGTTAACCCAGCAGATGGAAAAGGTGGATGTGGTGGTTATCTTATCTGGTCTAATCTCTAAACAGGAAGCACTGATAAAAGATCAGATAGATGTGGCTGTGAAGCTTAAAAAGCCCATAGTGGTTATCCGACCTTATGGTATGGAGAACGTTCCTTACCAGTTGGAGGAAATAGCAGATGAAGTGGTGGGCTGGAATACCCCATGCATCGTAGATGCTATTAGAGAGGCATATGAAAATAAGGATTAATTCTTTACTCTATGAAATTAAAATAAGGAATAATTCTTTATTCTATGAAATAAAGATATGCTATAATTCCATATTCTATAAATTATGAAGATATGGACTAATTTTTTTTATTCAAGAAAAAAATTGTAATTTTAAAAAAATTAGATATAACAAATAACCATAAGTGATAATATGAAAGTAAAATATGCTACCATGATAGTTAAGGATATGGATGAGTCCATTAAGTTTTATACTGAAGTTATGGGATTTGAAATAGATAGCCAATACGATCTGGGACCTGCAGGGGCGATCACCCTGTTAAAAGGAGAAGGGGATGCTATGATAGAAATCATTAAGAACCCAACTGATGAGCCTGGACTATTTTCCATAGGGATGGATGTGGAAGATATTAGCACGAAGGTAGAGGAACTCAAATCTAAAGGTGTTAAAATCACCATGGAACCCACAACTATAACCGTAGGGACCTTGGCCTTCTTAGAAGATCCAAATGGGGTCCGAATAGCCCTAATTCAACACCACTAAATCTTAGAGAGGATATGTGATCATATCCTATCCTGATACTTCATCTTCTTGAATGATATATGGAATGTGGTTCCCCGTTCATGGTAAACCTCTAATTTACCTTCTAACTGACCAACCAGGCTATTTACTAGTAGAAGTCCTAATGTTGTTGTATTATTTATATCCAATTCAGGTGGTAGGCCTATTCCATTGTCTGCAACTGTTAAATGGTATTTTGAGTTATCCTGTTCCATTTTGATGGTTAATTCTCCTTCCTCTCCATCTGGAAATGCATGTTTTAGGGAGTTGGTAACCAATTCATTGATGATCAATCCACAGGGAATGGCCGTGTCGATATCCAGATATATATCATCTGTATCTATATTTACTTTAAAACGTTCTGTACTGATTTTGTAGGTGTGAAATATGTTCTTAACCAGGAAATCAGCGTAATTTGTGAATTTTATTTCCGTAAGATTCTCGGATCGGTAGAGATTCTCATGTATCAGGGCCATGGACATT
>JAJFTX010000022.1 GCA_021372715.1 Methanobacterium sp.
TTTTATAATCAGATCATTAGCTCTTATTGAACCACAGATACGGCCTAAACTGATAATTATATCCAATTTCTCCCTGCCAGAGTGGAAGACATATATTGAAAACCTGGCTTCCCAATTAGAGGTTGAATTAGAAATAATGGATCTTATTAACGATGAGAAGCTGGTTATGCTATATAATCAGGCAAAACTTGTCCTTTACGCCCCATATATGGAGCCTTTTGGACTGGTGCCCCTAGAAGCCATGGGATGTGGTACACCAGTGGTGGGAGTCAAAGAAGGCGGTATCAAAGAAACCATCATTCATCATAAAACAGGACTGCACAGCCAACGTGACGAAAAATTATTTGCAGAAGCAACTACTAAACTTCTCTCAAACGACTCCGAAAGACAAAAAATGTCTGAAAATTCAATAAAAACCATTGAAAATTACTGGACAATCAAACATGCTGGAGAACGGCTTATGTGGCATTTAAAACGTTTGTTAAATTCAGATTAAGAATTTTCAATAATATATAAATCCTCTTAACTTATGAAAAACTTTTAGTTATATCATCAATTATGATAAGTGAAATTCATGAAACCGTTGGTTACCATTATTATTCTGAACTGGAATGGCTGGCAAGACACCCTGGAATGCCTGGAATCCCTATATCAAATCCAATACCCTAACTATAAGGTAATACTGGTAGATAACCACTCCCAAGATCAATCACTAACCAAAATCAGAGAATATTGCCAGGGACAAAACCCCATAGAATCACCATTCTTCACCTACCAAAACAAAAACAAACCAATCCCCATCAAAGAAATCACTTACCAAGAAAATGAGCTAACTGATGACCCAGATAAAGCTGAAAGAGAAAACCAACTAAAAAATAAACCAGTTAATAGTGAACAAGAAAATAGATCATCAAAATCTTCTAATCAATCCTCAAATCAACAGAATCCTACTCTTATCCTTATAAAAAACAAAGAAAATTACGGATTCGCCAAAGGAAACAACATAGCAATGGAATACACCATTAAAAAACACAACCCAGAATATATCCTATTACTTAATAATGATACCATAGTGGAAGGAGAATTTCTTACGAATATGATTAAGGTCGCTGAAAGTGATGCAAAAATAGGCATAGTTAGTGGAAAATTACTGAATGCATATAACCCTCAGATCATTGATTCCACAGGACATATTATTCATTGGGGTAGGATAATTGACCGGGGCCATGAAAAAACTGATAAACACCAGTATGATGATCAAACTAATGTTATGGGCGCTATGGCTGCTGCAGCACTTTATAAAAGGGAGATGCTTAGTGATATCGGTCTACTGGACACCACTTATATCACACTGGGTGAAGATGCTGATCTATCCTGGAGAGCCTATAATCGAGGTTGGAAAGCAGTATACTCCCCTAATTCTATAATTTATCATAAACGAGGCAAATCAATAACTAAAAAAACAGTGCTGCCTAAAATGACTATTTTAAGCCTGAAAAATACAACAGAATACGTAAGCCGTTATGGGAATTTTCTTCAAAAGATGCAATTCAATTTAGTTATTACCAAAGAAGGATTATTGGTCATGATCGGTAGTATTTTGGGTAGGAATGATGTTAAAGCAGGCGAATATTTCAACATGCTTATCAAACCCTATCTAAAAATTTTTAAAAGCTTTTTTGTTAAAAAATCAGGAAATAGTGGTTAATATGAAACCGTTAGTTACTATCATTGTTCTGAACTGGAATGGTTGGCAAGACACCCTGGAATGCCTGGAATCCCTATATCAAATCCAATACCCTAACTATAAGGTAATACTGGTAGATAACCACTCCCAAGACCAATCATTAACCAAAATCAGAGAATACTGCCAGGGACAAAAACCCATAAAATCACCATTCTTCACCTACCAAAACAAAAACAAACCAATCCCCATCAAAGAAATCACCTACCAAGAAACAGAAAATAGAAAATCCTTCCAAAATGATAATAAAACCCAAGAAAACACCTTTAATTCCGATCCAAAAAATATACGAACTGAAAATCAGGATGAAAGTCCAGCTAACCTCATACTCATAAAAAACGATGCAAACTATGGATTTGCCAAAGGAAATAATATAGCCATAGATTACACCTTAAAAAACCATCATCCAGATTATATACTACTATTAAACAACGATACTGTAGTTGATCCTGATTTTTTAACCAAATTGGTTCAAAAAGCAGAAGCTGACGCCCGAATTGGCATTATTGGTCCACTAATTTATTACTATGATTGGGAGGGAAGGACAGATGTAGTAGCCAATCTAGGTGGTAAAGTAAATCTATCCAAGTATCCTGGTTATTATGATTTGATGGAGACAAATAATCTAAAGGACTTTTCAGGGGATATGATTGAATGTGATTGGGTTTCTGGAGCGGCCATGCTTTTAAAAGTAAAGGAACTTCCCCTTAAATTTTTAGATGAAGAACTATTCTTTGGATGTGAAGATATCGATCTGGCATTGAACCTTAAAAAATATGACTATAAATCTGTAATAGTGCTTAATTCCCATATTTGGCATAAAGAAGGAGTTTCAAGGAAAAAAAGAAGTTCTGAAGGAGTTAAAAGGGCTTTAATGGAAATTAAATCCAATTTAACATTTATTAAAGCCCATAAAAATCATTATTATCTTTATCTGCCATTATATTTACTTCAAATTGTTGTTTTATACCTTAAAGTTATAATGAAATCCTGATTTTAATTAAAATAATCTTTAGTTTTATTTTTATAATATAATATTCAGAATATGATTTAAAATTTTTTTTTCTTTCTTAAATAATTCAGAGCCTGATTAAATCCATCTATCATATTCTGATAGGTATATCTTTCTTCAATGAGTTTTTTGGATGCTTTGCCCATGTTCATTTCCAGTTCAGGATCTTCCAATATTTTATATAAAGCTTGGTATAGTGATTCTGAATCACGTTCCGGTACTACGAATCCATTTACTCCTTCTTCAATCATGGAGGTTGTTCCCACAGCATCACTGGTAACCACTGGTTTTCCAAAATACATGGCTTCATTAACTACCAGTGGACAGGCATCAGCATGATGAGTGGTTATGGATGGCAGTACAAAAATATTAGAAAGAAGGTAATAAGCACCCAGTAGATCATTTTCTACATTACCCCGAAAGTATACTTCATCTTCTATGCCTAAAGTCTGAGAAAGTAATTTAAGCTCCTTTAAACATTCTCCATCGCCTGCAATAATAAGCACAACATCATCCATCTTTTTTCGGAGTTTTGTAAAGGCATTTAGTAAATAATGGATTCCCTTCAATTTAATAAGGCGCCCTACAAATAAAATGGACTTCTTACCCTCTAAATTAAGTTCCTGCACAATTTTATCCCTATTATTGTAATCTTCTTCCTTAAGGGACAAGTTACTCACATTAGGCATGATGAATATTTTATCTGGTGATGCCCCTAAACCTTCATAGAATTCTCGTTGCTTATCACCAGGGACTAAAACGGCATCAGCGCCTCTGGAGATGAATCCTGCTATGAATTTGGCAAACTTTCTTTTAGTATTATTTACATTCCAATCCCAATCTTCTCTCCATAAAATAAATGGTTTCCTCTTTATTTTCACTATGAAATAGTAAAAAAATGTTTCAAACACATCAGTAGGCGTATCCCAGCTTCCGCCAACGAAGATATCATATTCTCCCATGGCTCTTTTTATAGCTCCCCAGGCTATCCCCCACCGATTAGGCACTACTTCATAGTTTATACCATCCATTCCAGGAATTTCTCGGGATAATTGGGTGCCGTATGTCTTATTGTATCCTTCCACGTTAGTGAATAAAAATTCAACATCATATATCTTGCTCATGCTGTAGAAGAATGGTTTACGATACCACATGGCAGTATGGTGTACGAATAATATTTTAAGATTTTTATCATCCGCTTTATAATCTAACATTTCAGGATCACTCACCATATATGCCTCCAAAAAAATATCTAACAAATATATTTAACTAAAAATCTGAACTATTGAATATTTTTAATCTCCCTTAATTTGAGTTTACATAATCCCTTTATTGTTTTCAACCGTGTTTTTGTTCTTTAAACATGTTTTGGCCTTAATTATCCAGACCATAATATACGGCTTCCCCCATTATCATAAATAGTACTCTTTCCAGTTAAAAGATAATAATAAGGCCCCAGATCCACCCTTATAAAATCATCCCCCATATCTATAATTTTCTGATCATTCACATTAACATATCCTAGATAAATATAACCCACATCAACGGTTTGATTCCATCCAAAGTAGGAACTGTTGATATTTTCCTGTGTGATATTGGTTCCGTAGGCTGTTAAAAACCGGGCAACCTCTCTACCATCAGAAAAAACTGTTAAATTATTTACTTTATATTGGGATATCCACTGGGCGGATTGTATTTCACTGTCATAGATGTAATTACCCTGTCTTACTATGCTATCCTTTTCAAAGTCGGGCGAATAGGGTGTTCCAAGGATACTGTACTGAAGGTAAGTTACACATGCAAATAGAGATATTAAAAGGATTAAAAGAATGTAAACATCCCATTTTGGTCTTTTTATTAATTTGGATATGAAAATTCCACCAATGATAAAAACCGGGCCTAAGAATATTAATAACTGGAAGAATAATCTTGCCACGTCATAGGCAATGGAAATATAAGGCAATGCCACAAATAATACAAGCAATATCAGAGATATTATTATTCCTAGAAGGAATTCTATGCTGAATTTCTCCTTATAACTAGTGAAATTACGTAGTATAGCATAAAGCCCGACTAATATAGTCGCGAATATTAAATCATGTACTATAACACTTACCGCGTTGGGAAGAGATTTAAATACTACTCCTAAAATACCTAATACGTATGCTCCTCTGGTAGCTACTAGAGCTGATGTTAATCCGGTTCCTGCAGCTACCTCTACTGTTTTTCCCAGGACCTGGACTCCGCTAGCGAACTGTACTTTAGCCACTAAAAAGTACCATATCGCTATCAATACCAGGGATACAATTATTATATCGAAGTTGGTGAAATCCAGCTTCTTTTCTCTCTTCAATTTCTGTAAAAAAGGAAGAAGTAGAATGGGCAGTAATAATATAAAAGCCACATAGGCTGTAGAATAGTGTGATATGAGTGTTGAGAATATAAATAAAACTATGAGGAATTTTCTAGCCCATTTATCCATTTCAGAGTCAAATACAACCATTACTGTTAGGAAAAAGAATATTATGGCTATTTCCTGCCTTACAGCGCCTAGAAGATTTATGAAAAATAATTGAAAAATGAATAATAACGCAGTTAAAAAAGCATATTTTGAGGCTAAATATTTTCGAGCAACTAAATATACCAGTAATGGAGTTATAGAACCTATAAATGCCATGAATAATTTGAATATATATTCCCCACCCAAATTGGATAGTACCTGATAGATCATGGGCAGGATGGTTATGCTCATACATGCATTATAGGGATTGTAATAGGCGTTGAGATCCCAGTGAAAAGTATTTTGGGTTAGCTGAAAACTATAATATTCCAGATGTACATCTATTCCTTGAAGATGATAGGAAGTCAATCCATGCATCAAAAGTAAGCTTAAACCTATTAACCAAACTGATAAGGGATAGGTAACAGGATGTATCCTATCTCTGTAATAGATCACTGCTATTAAATATAAGGGTATTAGAATAAGCATGATTAAAAGCAGAATGTTGTTCTGGGATATATTCATTAGATAAGTGCCTAAAATTGCCAATAATGGGAATAAAAAGGGAAATAATAGGGTTGAAGATAATTTATCCCCTAAATCAAATTTATATTCAGATGAATTCTTTTTATCAGATTTTCTGTTTCGCCAGTATGCCAATAGAGCCAACATAAGGGTTAAAATATTCAATGATATTAAAACAGGTATTAATGCCAGTGGTTGATATATAATAGGATATAATATGTTAAGAATCATTCCCACTATCATCAGGATTGATATGCTAATTCCCACGGACAATACTACTTTTTTAAGGAAATCTGTTTGTTTTAATCTGAATATAAGTAAAATAAGATAACCAGGGATGATAGTAAAGAATAAAAAGGAGGTAAATGGTCTTAAAACCGGTATATTAAATATTATACATATGTCTGTTAAAAATAACAGAAAAATCACTGCTAATAGTGAATCTTTAACCTTCATCTGGTTTATTTTTAACATCATATCCCTTATCATAAGACCAAATCTACTTTCTTGTATTATTTTATGTTTATTCTGTGATATTTATATAATTAGTAATTTTTTTATATCTAATGCGAATTATAATAGTTTCCACTAAAAATAGGAATAGATTAGCTACTATATTATATCATAATATAGTTTTTTCTTTAATTTATCTTAGACATTTATAAATTTTTATTATTAAGATTTTGATAGATGCGTAATTTTATCTTTATCAGTGTAATAGGATCTCATAATTTAAATTTCGTATTATTAAATGTTGATATGATACATGAAATCATCATTTAGTCTTACAATTCTGTTAAATAAATTTACAATAACACTTTTGAGCAAAAATCAACCCATCATTTATATATATTAAGTTATCAATAGAACTATAATAAATATAATTATATTTGTGGGGTAATTTATTTGCTTTTAGTTGTAAAATGCCTTGAATGTGGAAAGGAATATGCATTAGATGATAAAGATGAACTTTCTGAATTTCAATGCAAATGTGGGGGAAACCTAGTATATAAAAAATATACGGAACCAGAAACTCCTAAATCAAAAATACCAGTGAAAAAATTATCCATATCTATCATATCCATAGTTATAGTCATTTTAGCTTTATTTACGGTTTTCAATACTGGTTTTTCCTCTATGATTCATATCAACTCCACTAATCAGACTAATAAATACAACAATACCACTCCACCCATCGCTAATAAAACTTACGCAGCTAATGATATCACCTTTAACTATCCTGAGGACTGGCAGCCCATAACTGATCTTGATGCTCCAAGTAGGTGGGGATATCAAGAACCAGTCTGTGCATTCTATGATCCTTCTAACACCTTCGAGGGTGGTAATATTCAAACTTATTTTTACATTAAAGAAAATCCCCGAAGTTATAATTCGTTAGATGATATGCTCAGTTATTATCGGAGTGATATTACAGAAATTGGACAATCTGAAGTTTCAGAGCGAAATATCACCGTTAATGGTATGAAAGCTGTGGAACTTATTAAAACATGGTATAATGATAATGAACAATATCAAGCCATAACTGTACACATTGAAGCTGTACCTGGGTCTGTTTATTATAGAATTGGGTGTGTTGTCCCCCAAGACAAATACAACGCCACTCTACCTAAATTCGAATTAGTTATTAACAGTTTTAAATACACTGGTTAGATTAATAAGTTCCCCTTAATTTTGAATTTTTATGATCAATTTAAAAAAATAATTTTAGAATTAATTGATCTTTCATATTTTATAGAAGACTGTTAATATCTAAAGAAGACTATTGTATCTAAAGAAGACGGTTGTATAATTTTTCCATGTCACTGGCTACAATTTTCCAGGTGTATTTTTCCTCTACCAGTTTTCTTCCTCTCTTTCCCATCTTCTTCTGAAGATTTTCATCTTCCATAATATTTATTATTGCATCTGCAAGTTTTTCAACATCCTTGGGAGGTATGACTATTCCCCCACCAATTCTTTTAAGATCTTCTGCTACTCCTACAATTTCCGTGGTTATTACTGGTGTTTGACAGGCCAGTGCCTCCAATGCCACTATACCAAAACCTTCCTGAAGTGAGGAAATAGATGGCAGTATAAAAACATTGGCATTGCTGTAATAGTTTGATATTTCTTCATCAGGGATAAATCCTGTAAATAACACATTATCTTTTATCCCCAGAGATGCCGCCACCTCCTGGTAATGACTTAACAGAACACCCTTTCCACCCACTATTAATTTAACATCCGGTAATCTGTTTTTTACTATTTTTAATGCATTAAAAAGATAATCCAGACCTTTGTATTTATGAAATTCATCTAAAACACTCAAGAAAAATATAATCCTATTATCATTATCATTTGAGACTTTTCCTGGTTGAAATTTGTCCAGATCCACCCCATTGGGGATTACCTCTATTTTTTCCTGATATCCAGTTAGATGAGCTGAAGATTCCAGGTAGTTGGGCTGAGTAATCACGATTTTATCTGCACTTTTCAACACATATTTAAGGCCCATTGAATTGTAAATTCGGGCTATTAAGCTTGCAAATCCATTACCTATAATATCATTATGATAGGTAACAACCATTGGCTTTTTTTTAGTCTGAGAATAAAAAGCACTCCAATCAGCACACCAGGGAGTGGGAATATGGGTGTGAATGATATCATAATCACCGACGGATAACGCGGAGGGAAGTCCAGGAGTGATGTTCGTATTAGCGATTTTACCTATATAAGAAAGCCTTTCCACTTCAATTTTACCAACCAAATCATGTTTTCTAGATGAAGGCTCATTAGCGCATACTACCTTCACCTGATTACCTGATTTAACCAATTCCTGAGATAGGTAATAAACATAATTTTCCACACCACCAGTGAAAGGATAAAATCTTACCGGTGTCTGCAATATCCTCATTTCATATCACTATTCATCCTTATTACTTGAGTAAAAACTCCCAATAGGCTACTTCTAATTTATCTACAATTTTATCCCAGTTGTAAGACTGGGCTAAATCTCTGCAAAATTGTGCCATTTCCTCTTTTAAATTGATTGCTTCTATTATTTTTTCTGCCAGAGATTCTTCAGTATTTTCTGCTATAAATCCATTTTTCCCATTTTCTATGAGGTCTTTTGCCGCATTCATAGGATAATCAATAACAACCGCAGGTAATCCACATGCATTTGCCTCTAAAACCACTATTCCAAACCCTTCTCTTTGGGATGGAAGGGCTAAAACTTTAGAAGACTTCATATGGGCTATGATATTATGATAATCATCTAAAAATCCGAGAAATTGAATATTCTCTTCTAAATGATATTCATCAATTAAACTTTCTAAATTCTGTTTTTCTGGGCCTTCCCCTATAATTACACATTTGATATTTGGAAAACTTTTTTTTACTTGAATTATTGATTTTATTAGCAAATCTGTGTTTTTCTCTTTAATCAATCTTCCCACAAATATTATATCTGATTTTTCATAATACGGATCAATACTATCTATTTCCTCTAAATCAATACCATTCGGTATAATTATAGATTTTTCAGAGGGTTTTAACTCTTTTAAATCTTCTTTTGTTTTATTAGAAACAGTTATGATTTTATTGGTTAAGTTTACCATTATTTTTTCAGTTAGTTTACCAAAGAAACCGGCTTTTCCAAGATATTCATACCAATAGTTGTTCCAAACTTCATGTAAAGTTATAATCAAAGCGGATCTTCCAAAAAAAGTATTTATTTTAGCCGCATAACATGAAAAGAAAGGAAACCCCTGACAATCGATTATATCATATTTTCCAGCTCTTAATTTAAATAATAACATCCAGGAAAAGTAAATTGCTTGTTTTATGGATCTTCGATCTCCTTCATATAATTCTAATGGTCTGCAAACGGCGTGAAATTTAATTCCATCTCTTTCTATGTTTTTTTCTCCATTTGTCAACCAGTATCCCATACCATACCAGTGAACATCATGTCCCCGGGCTGCTAATCTTTTAGCTAGCTCATAAACTCTTTTTTCTGCTCCTCCCTTAACCCAAGGATAGACTGCATCGTATACATAGGCTATTTTCATTCTTAAACCCATTGATTTACATAAAATTAATTTATTCTTCTTTATCAGTTCTGTTTAAGAGCATTAAACTTATGAAAATTCCAGAGAATATGGTCTGTATTCCTAAAATAAACAGTATCAGAGCCATCATGGCATCCAGTATCTGGAATAACCCTCCGAATCCTGCGGCGATCCAGCTGTACAGCACATTTATACCCACAATTAATCCTATTATTATAAACACCAAACCCAGAAGGAGTTCTCTTCCTAGGGAGTGGTAACTTAAATATTTATTTACTGCCCCTGAGCTTTTATTTACCCCATAGGTCTCTCCAAATGCTCCAAAATGCATCCAGGCCAGGAGCATTTGATATCCGATTATAATCAGGAGACTGCCTAGTATAAGTGAATGCATTCTGGAAATGTCCATAAAAATAACTGCTATTAGCAGTGATATTCCCAAGAGCAGTACTAATAAACCGGGGGCTAATAAAAATGGTGTGGGACGGTAGAGCATCATGAATCTTAAGTGTCGCCATCCATCTGCAACTGAGTTTAGTTTGGATTCACCCTCCCTAGGGTAATAGGTTATGGGAATCTCTGCTATTTTCAAGTTCTCACGGGCTGCTTCTATCACCATTTCCGATGCGAACTCCATCCCCGGACTATGAAGGTTTAGTTTATCAATAGTTTCTTTTCTAAAAGCCCTCATACCACAGTGGGCATCTGATATTCCGGCTTTAAAGAGTGCATTAAGTAACCAGGTGAGAAAAGGGTTGCCGATGTATCTATGCAATGCAGGCATGGCTCCTTTCTGTATATCCCCTTTGAGTCTGGAACCCATTACCATATCACAATCTTCTTTTAGTAGTGGCTGGATAAATTCATATGTCGTATTAAAGGGATAAGTACCGTCTGCATCCCCCATTACAATTATATCTCCTTTGGCTTCTTTAAATCCTCTTAAATAAGCGTTTCCATATCCTCTTTTTTCTTCACGGACCACTCTTGCCCCTGCATCACTTGCTTCTTGGGCGGTGTTGTCAGTTGATGCGTTGTCAACTACTACTATTTCTGCTTCCAGTCCTTTTTCCTTTAATTTCGCCAGAGGTACAGATTTAACTGTTTTACCTACAATACCTTCTTCATTTAGTGCGGGAATTACAATTGAAACATCCATAAAAATCACTATCAATCCTGGTCCATTTTCTTGGTGAAATAATCAATAATAAGAGATTAAATGAAAATATTTAATATTTTTCTTTAATTTTATCTATTTGATCTGATTTTATTTTAAATTAACTTAACCTTTTAGTTCTTACAGTAAAAAATAGGAATAAAATTAACTTAATAATTCTTTTAAATAGTGTTTTAATTCGCTTTTTACCTTTTCATCAGAAAGAGCTATTTCTATGGAACTTTTAAGCCATTCTACAGTATTTCCTATATCATAGATTTTTCCATCGAATACGTAGCCATAAACTT
Organism: Methanobacterium sp.; assembly: GCA_021372715.1. Taxonomy (GTDB): domain Archaea; phylum Methanobacteriota; class Methanobacteria; order Methanobacteriales; family Methanobacteriaceae; genus Methanobacterium_A. The sequence goes on from JAJFTX010000022.1 coordinate 11,319, forward strand.
CATCGAGGGATCTCATAGCATCTGTAAGCTGTATCTCTCCACCCACGCCAGGTTGTACCTTCTCTATGTGATCGAAGATTTCAGGAACCAGTATATATCTTCCAGTAATGGCTAGATTGGACGGTGCTTCATTAATCGGTGGTTTTTCCACCATATCCTCAATTTTATAAACAGATTCGGATATTTTAGAACCTTTAATAATACCATAACGCTCTATCTTCTCATCAGGCACTTTTTCAATGGCTATGGTTGTTGATTGATGCCGGTAAAAAGTGTCCATCAGCTGTTTTGTACATGGTATTTTAGATTGTGTAATGGTATCTCCCAATAACACTACGAAAGGTTCACCGTCTATATGGTTTTTGGCACAGGATATGGCATCTCCTAATCCCTTTTGTTTTTTCTGTCTAACATAATATATATCCGCCATATCTGAGATGGCCTCTATCTCTTTTAGGTTCTCTGTTTTCCCACTATTCTTTAGTATGTATTCCAGTTCGAATGACCGATCAAAATGGTCTTCTATGGATCTTTTTCCTTTACCAGTTATGATCAGAATATCATCGATTCCTGAAGAAACCGCTTCTTCCACCACATACTGTATGGTGGGTTTATTAAAGACTGGGAGCATTTCTTTGGGTTGTGCTTTGGTTGCTGGTAAGAATCTAGTACCCAGACCCGCGGCAGGTATTACAGCTTTCATTTTATAGACACCTAGTTTTACATGCTTGAAATATAATTAAGATTTTTTTAGAAATATTTGGCTATAAATTTACTAAAGAATTTTCTCCTATAATAAATCTATGGCCCCTGGGTAAACTATTTTCCTTAGAAACAATATTAGAGTGGTTTCCTATTAGACTATCTACTATTCTTTCATTACATTCAATTATTGCATCTCCTACCACAATGGAAGATTCTATTTCTCCTCCGATTATTCTACTGTTATCACCGATAGAAGTGTAAGGACCAATATAAGCATCTATATAACAGTTATCTCCAATTGTAACTGGTCCTCTGATGACACTATTTCCTTTAATCACCGTACCTTTACCTATAGATACTCTACCTTTAATATTTGCACCATCCTCCACTTCACCATTGTTTTCAGATTCTAAAACATCCAATATCAGATGATTGGCATCTAACACATCTTCTGGTTTACCAGTATCCTTCCACCATCCTCTGACGATATGAGAGTCAACCTTGAGATTTTTGTTTAAAAGCTCTTGAATGGCATCTGTTATTTCTAATTCACCCCTCCATGATGGTTCTATCTCATCAATAGCCTTAAATATGGTGGGTTTGAATAGATAAATTCCCACTAGGGCTAAATCACTTTTTGGTACCTTGGGTTTTTCAACTAAATTTATAACATGTCCATCATCATCCAATTCTGCCACTCCAAATTGACGTGGGTTTTCCACAGGCTGCAACAATATTCTGGCTTCATAATTAGAATCCTGGAAACCTTCTACGAATTCGTTGATACCTGATTTTAGAATATTATCCCCTAGGTACATGATAAATGATTCATCACCTACGAAGTCATGGGCCACCGCTACTGCATGGGCCAGTCCTTTAGGTTCTCCTTGCATGATATATGTGATATTCACCCCAAATCTAGAACCATCCCCTACCGCCTCTTTAACCTTTTCAGGCATATTTGTTCCTAGTATCAGTCCGATATCTGTTACTCCTGCTTCTTTTAGATCCTCTATGGCGTAAAATAGTACTGGTTTGTTTGCTATGGGAATAAGTTGTTTAGGACCAGTATGGGTCAAGGGACGTAAACGGGTTCCATGTCCTCCAGATAAAATTAATCCTTTCATTCTATCACCTTCTTCATTTCTATTAATCCTTCAGTCGTGTTTAATAATTTAATATCCAGATCATTCTTTGCTTTCTCTACCGATAATGATGAATCCATAGGTCTTTTAGCTTTTCTAATCAAATCGGAGCTTTTTATCGGGTTTATTAATGTTTCATCCAGTTCAAATACCTGGGCAATATTTTTTGCAAAATCAAAACGGTTTATTCTTTCATCACCAGCAATGTGATATATGCCTTCTTTAGCTTTAGAATAAATATTTAATATTGCTTCAGCTGCGTTTTCAGCATATGTAGGTGAATTAAATTCATCAGTAACAATATTAATCTGATTATTCTCTTTTAACTCATTTATAACCCATGTAACATAATTAAAATTTCTATGCCACCCATATAGAACACTAACTCGTGCAATAGCATAATTTATATTAGAATTAATTACGAATTCTTCTCCTTTAAGTTTACTTAACCCATAATAACTTATAGGGTTGGTCTTATCATTTTCCTGATATTTTCCTTTTTCACCATCAAAAACAAAATCAGTTGAAACATAGATTAGTTTAGAATCTGCTTCTTCACAGGCCTTTACTATATTTAAAGTTCCTTGAGCATTTATTTGATCTGCTTCTTTTTGGTGGTCTTCACAGTAATCAACGTTGGTCAAAGCAGCAGGATGGATTACCAAATCTGGTTCAATCGACTTTATTTTATCTAAAACATCTTTTTCATCAGTTATATCTAATTTAATGGCGTTTTCTTCTAGATTTCGGTTATAGGTGCTGATCACTTCGTAATCCTTTGAAAATTTTCCAAACCTACTTCCCAACAATCCACTTCCACCGGTTATAAATAAACGCTTCATGGTAATGTTTAATAAAGCATGAAATATATAAAATTTTTTAAATCTAATTTATAAAAGGTGTTATTTTATGATTGATGGAGTTAAAACAAAAGAACTCAGGGTCATTCCCGATGAAAGGGGT
>JAJFTX010000025.1 GCA_021372715.1 Methanobacterium sp.
ATTTATAACCAATAAAATAATAAAAATAAAAAATTAAAGAATTTAAGCTGCTTTTACGGCTAATTCGATATCATCTGCTTTCACAGTTTTTCTACCGGCGTGTTTTGCAAGTTCAACGGCTTTTTTAGCAATTTCTTCGCCTTTTTCTTCTAAAGATTTTGCTAATGCCTCTTTTGCATCATCACTAATCCTTTGTGCACCAGCATTTTTGATGATTCTTCCCACTGGAGCAATAGGTAATTCAGCCATATTATCACCTCCTAATTTAGCTATGACCCTATAATATTTAAACTTATCGTTTATTATAGCATTTTTGTCCATGACATATACCATACTGATGTAACTGATGGGAACATCTTATAACCAAAACTTATAAGGTTACAAAATAAAATATGAAATTGCATGTTTGAAAGAGTAGACATTGACCCTCAAATAGAAGAGATACTAGAAAAATCCATAAAAAGGAGAATCTCAACTCAGGAAGCAGTAAAACTTATTGAAACAACAGGAAAAGAATTATATGCTCTTATAATGACTGCTGATACATTGCGGGATAGGATAGTAGGGGACAGGGTTACTTACATTCCTAACTGGAATATAAATTTCACCAACATATGCACTGGAAACTGCGGATTCTGCGCATTCCGTAAAGATAAGGGTGAAGAGGGAGCTTATTTCTTAAATCCTGATCAGATAGTTGAAAGGGCCAAAAAAGCCTGGAATACTGGGGCTAAAGAGGTCTGTATACAGGGTGGATTACACCCTGATGTGGATGCCTATTTCTATGAGGAACTACTTTTAAAACTACGGGAGGAACTTCCAGATATCTATATCCACGCATTCTCCCCTATGGAAATATTATATGGAGCAGAAAATGCTGAAATGTCTATTAAAGATGAACTAGTAATGTTAAAGAAAGCAGGACTTGATTCCATCCCAGGAAATGCTGCTGAAATATTAAATGATGATATAAGAAAAGTTTTATGTCCCAATAAAATGAACACAGCTAAATGGATTGAAATCGTGGAAACCGCCCATAAATCCGGTATACCCACCACCTGTACCATGATGTACGGCCATATCGAAGAACCACATCACAGGGTGGAACATATGGACATTCTAAGAGGAATACAAGAAAGAACAGGCGGATTCACCGAGTTCGTACCCTTAACTTTCATGCATCGATTAACCCCCATTTACCAGGAAGGGGTTTCCAAAGCAGGCAGTACTGGAATTGAGGATATGAAAGTTTATGCTGTGGCCAGGCTAATGTTTGGTGATATCTTAAAGAATATTCAGGTCTCCTGGGTTAAACTTGGCTTTAAATTCGCCCAGGTTTGTCTAACTGCAGGGGCCAATGACCTGGGAGGAACCCTGGGTGAAGAAAACATATCAAAATCTGCAGGAGCTGAACATGGTGTGCAAACCACCCCAGAAAACTTCCAAAGAATAATAAGAAACATGGGAAGGGTTCCTGCCGAAAGGGATACTCTTTATAAACATATCCAGGAGCAATAATTTTATATAAAAGTAATTATTCTATTTTATCATCTTAATTATTCTATTTTCTCTTTTTTATTTAAATTATCCTTCTATAATCCGCTGTCAATGAATTAATTAAGTTAATTAAAATGAAACTTCAAATCAAATACATATCTTCTGCTCTTCGCAGGAGATATTCGCGGAACTTGGGATGTGCAATATCTATAATTCCCCTTGCTCTTTCTCTGGTGGATTTACCCTTTAAATTAATCGCCCCATACTCTGTTACTAAGTAATGGGTGTCCATACGGGGTGTTGTAATCATCACTCCCGGATCCAAACGATCCACCACCCTTGATATGGTACCTTCTTTTGCTGTGGAGTTAAAGGCAAGTATTGATTTGCCCTCCTTGGAAGCGAAAGCTCCTCTTACAAAATCGAGTTGGCCCCCTGTACCACTGTACTGATATCCAGATAGAAATTCTGCATTACACTGTCCTAAAAGATCAACCTGTAAGAGAGAATTTATGGAAATCATACGATCATTTTTAGCTATAACTGCCGGATCATTAGTGTAAGAACAAGGATAGCTTTCACATGCTGGATTATTATTCATGAACCGTAACATTTCCTGATCACCCTGGGCTACTGTGAAAACGTGTTTTCTGGGTTTAAGGGTTTTTCTTTCACCGTTTATCACCCCTTTCTTGATTAAATCAACCATACCCGGCCCGAAGACCTCGGTATGAATGCCCAGATCACTGTGATTGTCCAGATATTTAGCAACTGCATTGGGCAGACTACCTATTCCCATTTGCAATGAAGCTCCATCAGGTACCATTTCAGATATTAATTTCCCAATAACATCAATTTCAGGACTAATTTCTCCACTGGGAAAATCCGGAATTAAAGCGTGATTTTCCACAACCGCATCCACTTCAGAGATATGTAATAGAGAATCTCCGAAAACCCGGGGCATGTTGCGATTCACTTCGATGATCAAAACCCGTGCAGCTCTAGCAGCTGTAGATGTAAAGTCATTAGCTGTTCCGAAAGAAAAGTAACCGGATTCATCCATTGGTGAAACCATAGTTATACAAACATCAACCCCGATGAACTCTTTTAAGAGTCGGGGAATCTGATGAAGATGATTAGGCACATAATATTCAAGACCTGCTCTTACCAAACCACGGCTGCCTGAAGTTACAAAACCAGTAATTGCATCTACACAATCAAGTAGATCTGGAGCAAGAATCGTGGAACATGCAGGGTCCATAGGCAGAGCAGAAAATAATTTTATTTTTTTTAGATCACCTTCTCTAAGTCTGGATGCTACTGCTCCTAATAGTGCTGGTGGTTCTGCCATGGTAAGACCATGCACCAACATGTCATTTTCCTGGATTAACTTCACTGCTTCATCAGGAGTGGTTAATTTATGTTGGTATTCTTTACGATACATTTTAATACCCTCTTAGATCTTGATTATTTCCTGTTAATCTCTATTATCATTAATCAATAAAATTATTATTTATTTTTAAAAAGTTTATTTTAATAATACCCTCTTGGTACGATTTTTATTATAGTAATTAAAGATTATAATATCATTTAATCTCTAATCAGATAATTTTAATTAAGACATGATATAAACTTATATAGTGTCCATTCTTGTGGATAACTGTTAAAATTGTTTCTAATAGATGAGGGGATATTATATGGATAATGATCAAAAATCTGAAACTTTAATTTCTTTAAAGGCAAAAGCAGAAATTAAATTGTTACCTGCAGTTATAGAAACCGTCAGGAAGGTCACCCGTAAGTATGGAATGCCTAAAAACTTCGCCCGAGACCTGGAATTAGCCAGTGAAGAAGCCTGTCATAATGTAATAGAGCACGCCTATGATGATGAAGAGGGCTATTATGATTTAGAAATTAGAAGAGAACCTGGTCGTTTTGTGGTTACAGTAAAAGATCAGGGTATCCCCTTCAATCTTAAATTACTCAAAGAAGAAGAACCTCACGATCTGGGGATTAAATTGATGAAAGCTAAGACTGACCAGGTTAACAGCCATTATCTGGGAAAGGAAGGTAAAGTGGTAGAATTAGTGAAGTATCTACCATCAACAGAAATTGATAGCTCAAAGTCACTGGATGATATTGTAGAAGATGAAAAAGAACATCCCCAACCTGAAGATTTTTCTCTTCGTCTAATGCGTCCAGAAGAAACCGTAGCCCTGGCCCGCTGTATTTATAAAGTATATGGATATTCATATCCACATGAAGCCATTTATTATCCTAAAAAATTTGCTTCTCTCATCGAATCAGGTTTGGTTAAATCTTGCGTTGCAATTACAGACAGTGGCGAAGTGGTAGGTCATTTAGGCATCTTCCTAGAGACACCGGAAGATAAAGTTGGTGAATCTGCTCTGGCAGCAGTCGATCCCCGTTATCGGGGGCAGGGATTATTTCCCAGGATGAAGAAGCTGATGATGAACGTGGCTGCTCAACATGATCTTTTCGGTCTTTACAGTCGTGCGGTGACTGCTCATATTGCTTCTCAAAAGTCTAATGTAAAAATGGGTTCAAAATTAACCGGTTTTATGATAGCTCACTCCCCACCTACAGCTATATTTAAAAAAATGGAAACCGAAGAAGATAGCTACCGAAGGAGTGTAGCACTGTTTTATGTGCCTGTAGGGGAGGATAGGGAAAAAGAAGTATATATTCCCCAAAAACATGCCGAGATATTGGAGAAGATCTATTCTCACCTAGAACTGAAGAGGAATCTCTCATATCCAGTATCCATAAAAGTACCCCAAGACCCTCAATCAGAAATTTATTCACATTACCTCCCAGAGATGAGTTCAGTTTTTCTTAGAGTAAATAAATTCGGAGTCAATTTTATTGATGAACTACGCTTACATATTCAGGAAATGTTACAGAAAGGTGTTGAACTCATTGTATTGAATTTACCCTTAGAAAACCCGGCAACCGCATTATTATGTCCCGAAATTGAAGAGATAGGATTCTTTTTCAGCGGCATAATACCTGAGTTTTTAAATGGAGATGCGCTTATTTTACAATATTTAAATAATGTATCCTTCGATCCATCCAAGGTTGCAGTATACTCGGACTTTGGGAAGGATATATTCTCCTATGTAGTTAGTCAATGGGAAAAAACAGAACAAATATGATAAAAAGATTTCAAAGGTTATATTTCACCAATTAAATCTGCAAGTTGCTCTAAATTACTAACTTCAAAACTTTCAGCCCCTGCATCTTCATAAAATGAAACACAACTATCTGCAGCGTTCCATTTTATTTTAGGCTCCGGATTTAAAATCAATACTCTTTTAGCCTTCCGGGATATGCTGCTGATTAGATCCGCACTTAAAGGTTCTCTCTCATATTTAGGGCCCGCCCAGTCTCTGCAGTCACTTAAAATCAGAACATAGGATTTATGATTAATATTGGCCTGATCCAGGAAACTCTTAAATGCAGTGTACATGTTGGATTTACCCTTAATCATAGAATTTTTCCTACGTATCTCTAGAACTTTAATAAAAGCATCCACAATATTGAGTTCTCTAAGTGCAGATGATATTTCCGCGGTTTTATCATCAAACTCAAATGCCCTAGCCCGATTAAACGAGTTTTGAGCTGCGTAGATCATACAGAAAAACCATATGCTGATCCAGTCACAGGAAACACTGACATCACTTAAGAAGTAATGGTTTTGTTTTTTAATTTTCGGTTTACTTTTTACAAGCTCCAGGAGGCTTCCACCGTGTTTTAAATTCTTTCTAATGGTTCTTCTAATATCTGGTCTCTGTTTCTTTGCCTGTTTATATCTACGCACCCTTTTAGTAGCTATTTTCCGACCTAGTTTCTGGCATAAATCTATTAATTCTGGTTGGAGACTATTTAAGGTGTGTATGTTGCTTTTTATTAGTTTTGAATTGCCTTCCTGATCAGCTTCATGATTAATATCATTCAATGTATTTTTTATGTATTCTAATTTGTACTGATAATTGGTGTTGTAATTGAAATTCGCTGTATTTTTACTGGTAACGGATATGTTCAATTTTCTGATAAATTTAGATTTATTATCTAATTCTTTTTTATTTTTATCTGCCTTTTCTTTTTTATTTTCAAAGAAGTATTCATAACATTCGTTGAATTTCTTTCTCTGCCTTTGGTCTTTAAGATAGATGCATGCCAGAATTTCTCTGAGATTTTTTTTAGGATACTCATTTAATGATACTGCTTGATAAGCTGTTTGTGTGCTTCTGACACTGGCGGGTATTCCATTTTCCCTTAAAATTCGGGAGAACTTGACTATATCTTCCATATTCCCATTATTTAATTAATTTATAATATTTATGAAAATTTTCAACTATATTACTTCTAATCGAGTTTTATATTGTTTAAAACCTTTTTTTTATCCTCTTCATTCTTCACTACCACGTTAATGGTCTTTTTTAAGGATTCTTCATCTAAAACGTTTTGATTAAATATCATGAGTGTTCTTACCCAATCTACACTGGCCCGGATAGATGGTGCTTTGATAAGATTTAACGTTCTAATTCTTTCTATAACCTTAACTACTGTTTCAACCAGTGCTGAAGGAGCTTCCGGGACATGTGATTTTACAATCTTTATCTCCCTCTCTAAAGAGGGGTAGTCTATGTATAAATATAAACAACGATCCTTAGTCTCGTCTAGAAGCTGTCTTTGAGAATTTGAGGTTATAATTACCATTATATCATTGTTCAGATGAAAAGTACCCAGATCATTGACTGTAATCTGTTTTTCTCCCAGCGCCTGCAGGAGGAAACTCTCCACTTCCTCATCTGCTTTGTCAATTTCATCTATTAAAATAACAGAATCTTTCTCATTCATAAAAGAAGATAATAGGGGTCTTTTTATAAAGAAATCTTCTTGAAATACATCTTCAGTGCTCTCATTTTTTTTGGTCATCTCCAGACTCAAGAGCTGTTTCTGATAATTCCATTCACCAACAATCTGTTCGAAGGTGATGCCTTCATAGCATTGGATTCTGAAAAAATCACGAGAAAATGCGTCTGAAATTGCTTTAGAGAGTTCAGTTTTACCTGTTCCTGGCGGACCTTCAATTAATATTGGTTTTTTTAAAGCTATAGCCAGGAAAACCACGGTGTTGATATTGTCATCTGGAATATAGTTGCTTTTTGTTAAAACTCTTTCCACATAATCTATATCCAAGTCTATTGACATTAAATCACCAATTAAATTAATCAATATTTTTATTTATTATAAATTTTTATAGAATTTTGATCATGAATATATTTTATATCAGTTTAATCTTTGATAAAATTATATAGAATTTCATTTAATAGAACAATAATTTTAAGATATTTAAGAATAAGAAGGTTTTTATATTGGTTTTAAAAAATTATTTTAACACTATATTTTATTTAATCCTAAAAATTAGGATAAACTAGAATCATAACTGGAGAATATTATTAATTTTAGTTTCAAAGAATTAATAATTAAAGATAACCTGGGTTTTAATGGAATATTTAGAGATATTTTTAAAACTTATCCTATATATTGAGTGTTATCAATCAAATATTAATAATTAAATTGTTAAAAACGAGGTAAATAAATATGAACAGAATGTGGAGTCCTCTGATAAGACCTATTATTGAAAAAATCAATGCCCAGTATATAGTGGAAGTTGGTTCGGCGACAGGAGTCAATACCTGGAATATATTGGAATACTGTAGGAATCATGAAGCTCATATGACTGCTATAGATCCTTTTCCTGCTTTTGATGTAGATAAATATAAAAAAGAATTTGGAAATAAATTCGAAATTTGCCCTAAACTAAGTTTAGATGCGCTGCCTCATTTAAAAGATTATGATGTGGTTTTATTAGATGGTGATCATAACTGGTACACGGTATATCATGAATTAAAAGTAATTGATGAAAATTTCAAAGATAAAAAGTTTCCAGTGATATTTTTACATGATGTCGGATGGCCTTATGCCAGAAGAGACGGATATTACAATCCAGAAAACGTACCAGAGAAATTCAGGCAACCATATGCAAAAGCAGGGATGCGTATTGGTCGGGAAAAATTAATAAACCAAAGTGGAGTTAGAGGTGGAGTAAATTCCGATCTTTACAATGCAGTTGATGAAAATACTCCTAGAAATGGCGTTCTAACTGCAGCAGAAGATTTTGTTAAAGAATCTAATTTAAATCTGAGTTTGGAAGTGGTCAATCCTAGAGCATTTCATGGATTAGGGATTTTATACCCTGAAAGTGCTGAGATGAAAAAGATAGTAAAAGATGTTATTAAAAGCACTGATCTAAGGTATTCTCTGGCTAAAATTAAAAGTAGCATTAAAATATTCTTAAAAGGTTACTATAATCCCAATAGTTAAATCTTTATTGGAATTTTAATTTTTACACCTATTTTTTTAAGTTTTAATCATATGATTACTAAATCAAGGTTTAAACTTGCAAAAACGATGCAAATTGTGAAAAAATTCATTCCACTGGAGTAATTATTATTTTATCCTCATTTTCTATCTTTCGAAAGAGTTCCAGATTCTCGGTGACCTTACCCATGTGATTTACTGGTGAAGCAGGTTGTGATTCTCCGTAAAATATACAGAAAGCGGCTCCTGGGGGCCAGTAAGATATGTCGCCTTTATTTGAAGTAGATGATTGATTTTCATATTCTAACTCCAGAGGTATGATAAAATAGACCTCTTCCAGCCATAAATTTGCCTTTCCCTCTAAGGGTAATGTTTTAATAAAACGAGTGGCTGTTTCTTTATTTCTACCATCTAATTTTGCCCTGGCTTTACCTTTTCCTTCAACTTCAATTATCAATTCCATGATAATCTTCTCTTGTTTTTATACCATGATATATTCATAACCTTGCATCTCAATAATTGAAAATTTGGATTTATTTTTTCAGTTCTTCCATTATTTGAACACCGGTAGATGTACCTATCCTGTTTGCTCCAGCATCTATCATTTTCCATACTGTTTTTAGATCTCTTATACCTCCTGAAGCTTTTACTCCCATTTCAGGACCTACCGTATTTCTTAGAAGCATTACATCCGGGACTGTAGCTCCAGATAGCCCGCCAAAACCAGTGGAAGTCTTAACAAAATTAGCACCAGCGTCTTTTGCTAATAAACATGCTTTTACCTTTTCTTTGGAAGTTAAAAGTGCTGTTTCCAGTATTGTTTTAACAATTTTATCACCGGCAGCCTGCACAACCCCCATAATATCATTCTTTACCACTTCATACCTTCCAGATTTCAGGTAGCCTACATTTATCACCATATCAATCTCCGAAGCCCCATGAGAAACTGCTTCCTCGGTTTCAAAAGCCTTAGTTTTTGGAGTTTGAACACCTAAAGGAAACCCTATTACCACACAAATTTCGATTTTACTATCTTTTAATAAGTCTCTGGCCAGTTGAACATTGCTGGGTGTAACACAAACACTCTTAAAATTGTATTCTTTCGCCTCATTACACAGTATCCGGATATCATCGTCAGTAGCATCTCCCCGGACATTGGTGTGATCTATCATCTGGGCCAGTTTATCTGTTTTCATCATCTTTTTTCCCCCTTGATATTATATTACAAAATATTTAATTTCTGAGTAATTTAGCCATATATGGTCCTTCTTTTCTGTATCCAAATTTACTGTAATAACTTCGCGCTCCTATTCCGCTGTTTACGAGTAATTTGTTTTTATCATAGTACTCTGAGGCGATTTTTTCAGCTTCACCTAACAAACCTTCCCCGTAACCCTGATGCTGCCATAGATCATCTTTTCTATCGCCTAACTGGACCATGGATCCATAAACGTGCAATTCTCTTATAAGGGCTGTTTTATTATCAATTTCTCTGCGATGTGCTTTATCAGATGGGATTCTTAATCTGCAAAATCCGATTAAAATATTAGATGCCACATCTTCATAAGAGATAAATATTTCCCTACCTTCAGCTGCCTGGTATTCCTCTTTTAAAAGTTTAATTTTATATATATCCGGCTTATAACCCAATGAGGCCCTGTGACCAACTTCACGACATCTTATACATTTACAATTAACACCCTGATTCTCCAGTGTCTGATACACTAGTTCTCCCAGATTAGATTTTTTTACCCCGGCTTCTATGAGGGGTGAGGGGATGTCTCGCTGAATACGCATGGTTCTAACCCATTTCGGAAGGAATTTTTTTATCTCCACAATTAAATTAACAGCTTCTTCCGTTGTATATGGTAAATATTCTCCTTTTTTCCATAATTGATGTAGTTTTGATCCTTTTGTAACTAAACAGGGATATATTTTAAGCATGTCTGGTTTAAACCTTTCATCAGTGAATATTCTTCTGAATATTCTTAGATCTCTCTTTTGATCAGCGAATAATCCTGGCATTAGATGCATAGCAATTTTAATACCAGAATCCCGTAGTATTTGGGCAGATTGCACCACATCCTCCACTCGATGACCCCGGCTAATACGGTGATAGATGAAATTATATATGGTCTGAACTCCCAGTTCAACCCGGGTAACTCCCATTTGAAGCATACGATCAACATCCTCCCCTTTACAATAATCAGGACGGGTTTCAAAGGTCATTCCCACACATCTAACCTGGGATTTCTCATTTATTCTTTGAATATCTTCCAGATAAGCAAATTCATGAGGTATTTCCCGGTAATCAATAGGTTCAACAAACTTTTCAGTGGAACCCGGTACGGTTTTATCGTTATTTCTTTTATGATCAGTATTTTTTATCCTGAAATCGTTCATAGCCTGAATACATTTGCTTACAAACCATTCTTGATAGCATAGATATGATGATGGAAATGTACCTCCCATTATAATGAGTTCAACCTTATCTACAGGGTGACCAATACTCTGTAATTGTTCCAAACGATTGTATACTTGTAAATATGGGTGAAAATTATATCTTCTAGCGCGTAGAGCTGCAGGTTCTTCTCCAGTGTAACTGGGAGGTGCTTTCTCACTTTCCGGGCAGTATAAACACCGGCCATGGGGGCATTGGTGTGGTTTGCACATAACTGCTACTATTGCCACTCCCGAGAGTGTACGGGTGGGTTTCTTTTTTATTATGGGAGCTATCTTAATTCTTTCTTGAGGAGTTGCATTCTGCAGTATCTCAGAATTACTGATGAACTGAGGGAAATTGTATTCACGGCAAGCCCTGTGCTTGACTTTTTCCAAGTCTTTGCTGTTTTTTACCCGTCCGCTAATTATTTCCCCTATTATAAATCTGTAAGCCTCTTGCATCGCTTATTTGCTCCATTTTAGAATTTTAATACAAAAAATATTCAAATAAATATTGGTTTAATATATTATATAATTTAAATTTTAACTTATTTTAGCCTATAATGCTTCTCCTTATTTCCAATGCCTTCATTATATCTGTCTTTGATATTATTCCCACCAGTTTATCTTTCTCCATCACAGGGAAACGACCTACATTTTTTATGTTCAACTTCTCCAAGATGCTGGTGACTTCTTCTTCTGGATGGGTAACCACCACATCTCTGGTCATGAATTGTTCCACGGGTGAGTTCATCTTATCTGATGGTATACTGGATAAATCATGGAAAGTAACGATTCCCAGAAGATTATCCTCTTTATAAACCGGGTATCCCATATGCTTATATTTAAACATGATTTTAACTACTTCATCTACGGAATCTGTGGGGAGCACCGTTTTTACTTCACTTGTCATGATATCCTTTACTTTAACCCCTTCTAAAAGTTTAGATATCAATACTGTTCTGGATTCCTGATCAGCACCCATATACACGAATATGGCTATGAGTATGAGGAATGGATTAAAAAATATGCCTACTACAGCCATTATTATGGCTAATTGTTTTCCTATGGATGCTGCAAGCTCTGTTGCCTTTATGAAATTCATTCTTTCAGCTAGATATGATCTTAATATTCTTCCACCGTCCATGGGGAATGCAGGTAGCAAATTGAATGCTCCCAGAAGAAGGTTCAACAATATGAAGTTGTATAATAAAAAATTTAAACTGGGAGATAATGAACTGATAAAAAACATATAGAATGGATATAGAATGGCCGCTATTACCAAGTTTGTCAGTGGTCCGGCTAGGGCTATTCTTAATTCTTGATGCGGTTCCTGCGGCAATTCTTTCATGGCAGATATTCCGCCTATGGGGAGTAAAATAATTCTTTCAATTTCAATACCGTATCTCTGAGCCACATAAGAATGAGTTAATTCATGCAATACCACCGCAACGAAAAGGAGAGTTATAAGAACAGCTACTATTATATCCACACCAGGTATTAAATTTAATAAAGCGACCAAGTATATGATCAGAATTAGTAACAGGAATGAGAAGTGTAATTCTACAGGTATGCCGAATACACTGAAGATTTTTAAAGAATATTTCATAGTTATAAATATAGTTTATACATCCTAATAATTTTTTATATTAATTTTTATCTAGTTATGGTTGAATAGATGTGATTTAATCCATTTTATTTAATAGAATATCATTTTGAGTTACTAAAAAAAATTATATAACTTCAAAAACATACTAATTAAAGGTGAAAACTATGAAGGTAACCGATTTTTTAGGGACAAGAGTTGTTGATAAAAAAGCCATGGAAATTGGTAAAGTATCAGAGATTATTATAGAACCTACGGAAGCTAAAATTACCGGAATCCAAATATCTACTGGTGAATTTGGTCTTAGAAGAACTGATTTATTTATTACACCATCCGAGATAGAAGAAGTTGGAGATTATATCCTGTTAAATGTGGAAAAAGCCCAGATTAAAGACGTTGAATCTGAAGAAAAAGAGGAAAAAACCACCTTAAAATTATGATTGAATATTAAGAATTAATCCTAAATTTTATTGATAAAGGGGGATTCAAATGGAAGTTGCAGATGCCCATGGTAAGAATATATTAAAAGGTTCTAATGTGAGATACACAGGTACAGGAAGTGCTGGGGAAGTTTTAGATATTAAAGAAGACTCAGAAGGAACCTGGGCAAAAATGGACACCACTAATCTCTGGTATAGAAGTCAGTTTCTGGAATTAATCGATCAGCGTGAATACCTTAGAATAAAACGTAAACAAAAACAACTGAAAGAGTTAAAAGAGAAAGAAGAAAAAATCGAAAAGGCTGTTAAACTTAAAAAGAAACTGGAAGACGTTGATATGAGTTCAGAACTCTGCGATGGTGGAGGATAACCACCTTTTTTTATTAATTTTTTTAATATATATTAAACACTTACACCGGCCTTTTTTTATTTAGAATCCATTAATTGAATTAAAAAAAATATTTATTGAAATTTTAGATTTTTCATTAAATAATGTTTTAAAGCCTTAAAAATGCCCTCAGACCACATAATAGGATTAGGATTTCCAATTGCCGAATTATCCACATATGAATTCGTCTGGAAATTCATCAAATCTTTACCCCTATCTGAAGGTACAGAGATCTTTATGGTTGATACTCTTGCCGGATTTTCAGGAGGTATAGTGGGCCCGGTAAGAGATTGTTAAAAAGAAGGGATATAAACCCATTGGAGCATGTGAAATAATTATGCCCCCTAATATTTTCTATATTCAAGATGAAGAAACATGTAAATTAAAAGTAGCTAAAGGGCTGCAGAAAGCCGAAAAATATGCCCAAACTCTAATAGTAGGAACCAGTAAATGGGGAAGGGTACCTATCCTCTCCGAGGCATTATATTATACTTCATTGATAGGATTAAAAATGACAGAAACTAATCTAAATCAGAAACTATTGAATCTGAATCCAGATCCCAAAAAATGCAGTAGATGTAAGATATGCTATCGACTTTGCCCTGTGGATAATATTAAGATGGAAGAAGATGAATTTCCCAATCATCAGCTGAATTGCGTATACTGCCTGCGATGTGTTTCTTTTTGTCCGAATAAAGCTATTTCTTGTCCCATGAATTACAAAGGAAA
This sequence comes from Methanobacterium sp., assembly GCA_021372715.1. GTDB lineage: Archaea > Methanobacteriota > Methanobacteria > Methanobacteriales > Methanobacteriaceae > Methanobacterium_A. The sequence continues at coordinate 13,514 of JAJFTX010000025.1, forward strand.
GACTTATCATGCAGTTAAGGCCAAAGAACTTTTATAATACTTTTATACTAGGTAAACGTAAATAATTAATATTCAAAGTGATATAGCATGTCCAATTATAAATTAGAAGATAAAATGGTGGATATTAACAAATTATCTCAAGATGCACTCTCTGATAAAAGATTATTTAAAGAATTACTTTTAGGAGTCAAATCCAAGGATAACACTATCAGATCCAACAGCTTTAGAACCCTTCAGCTAATTAGTGAGGAAAAACCAGAATTTTTATACTCCCATTGGGATTATTTTTATGAAATGCTGGAAAGCAGCAACAATTACCATAAATATATTGCAATTTATATCCTGGCCAACCTTACTCAGGTTGATGAAGAAAATAAATTCAATGATATATTTGATGAATACTTTGCTATATTTGGCGGAGAAAAAGTGATGAACGCATCTCATGTGGCAGCTAATTCACCAACCATCTATAAAACTAAACCAGAACTACAATCAAAAATAATTAAAATTCTCCTGAACACTGATACCATACATCAGGGCAAACAGAAGGAACTGGTAAAAGCATATGTCATTGAAGCCCTCCGAAAAATCTATCCAGAATCCCCTGATAAAGATAAGATCACTGAGTTTGTCAAAGAACAACTCAACAGTTCCAGCCCCAAGACTAGGGACATGGCTTCCTGTTTTCTGGATAGATGTTAAAATAAAAGTATATATACCTCTAACTTTCATAATAGTTACATTGATATCATGAAGAAGACCGAATCAATGTATCCAGTTCCAGAAATAAAAAATAACTTTAAAACTTGGGTAAACATAATCCGATCTAACTCAATTGCAAAAACAGAAGAAGCCATCCCATCATTAAAAAAATCATTATACATTCGTAGATCAACCAAAAATTTACAGAACAGCCCTAATAAATGGAAAAGTATTCAATTAAATGCTAGAGATAAATATTTGAAGAAGATCAAACTAATGGAAGAGATAAGAGAAAGAAAAATCCAAAACAAAACAGAAAACTTTATTTACACTCCACGCTATGCTTATCCCAAAGTTTCAGCAAGTAAATGAATGCAATTTCCCTTATTCTTTAGACTATTTTCTCTTTAATTTCTGAATCAAAATCTAAAATTTAAATGGGAGTTGAAGGTGTTATCTGCCATAAAAGCAACTTCCAATCATCATCTACTTTTTTATATATAGCAGAAACATTGAAATAACCTGTTAATTCTTCTTTAAGTATTAATTTTTCATAACATTGATAGATTAGTATTGCTGTATCTTCTCCAGATGTAACCAGTCGAAAATTAGACATGTCAAATTCTAAAAGTTCCAATTGGTAAAATATGTTTTTTATAATAAAATCCTTATCTAAACAACCAAAAATGTTTATTTCATGAAAATCATCTGCTAAGAGATTTAAAAATGATTCTACATCTTTATTAATCCATGCGTCTTTCCTTAACTCTTCTTTTTTTATCAAAATATTTTTAAGACTCATAAATATTTTTACCCCATATTTTCATTAATTATTTTACACTTTCATCCTGTATAGATACACAGAAGCGACACAGGGCACTGGGATTGTTCATCTGCTTCTCTTTAACCGGACATAAGTAACATCCATTCACTAGTCTTAACTCGAAACCACCGGGAAATTTAGTACCCACTGGATGGATGGATTCTTCTAGGATAAAAGTGGTATATAAAGCTACTATTCGGGCTATTTTTAGAAAACAAAGTTCACCCCCACTTTTAGCTTCTTTTCTCTGTTTTTTTAAGACTTTTAAAAACTCTTTAAGCTTAAATACATCCACATGTCCTTCATATTTATTTTTATCATCCTTTATATCTTTTATTCTGGTGAAAAATGCTTTTGAAAATCTTTTTATATAATCCTCACGGTATGGTGATGGCATAAACCGGGCATCTTCCCTTAAATATGCTGTGGCCTTAATTATTTTCTGTATATCTATACTAGATGCCTCTATTTTTAAAATAGACAATAAATCATCCTTACTTAACCTGTTTATATCATTAAGTTTCGCAAGCTCCTGGAATTCATTTATTGTCATTAAACTACCCCAATATAATTATTCTTAATCTTCCTGGTGACCTTTTATTATGGCATCCGCAATTTTCGGACCAATACCTTCCACTTTAAGCAGATCTCTTCGGGATACGCCGCTTAAATCTGTTCCGAAGGCTTTAACCAGTGCCCGGGCTCTTTTTCTGCCCAGTCTTTTTATACCCACCACCAATGGTATCAGCTCCTCTTTAACCCCATAATATAGTCGTGCAGAGATAATTTCTAAATCCTGAGTGTGGGAATAAACATTTAACACTTCACACATCTCCTTAAAGAATTTAACCATCATAGAGGCGTCGTATGCTGTTCGCCGGGTGCCGGCGGCGTAGACATGGAACAGGTTTTCAATCTGGTATTCGTTTCTCTCCTCTATCCACTCCATTAAAGTGGCGGCGGTGGCTTCAGAATTGCCAATATCCACCACAAAAACCCCTTTATTGTTGAGTTTTTCCCTTAC
>JAJFTX010000029.1 GCA_021372715.1 Methanobacterium sp.
TTATGGGCCCATAGCTTAGCCAGGTAGAGCGCCCGGCTCATAACCGGGCGGCCATGGGTTCGAATCCCATTGGGCCCACTTAAGTTCCCATCCAAAATTAATCAAGAATTTTGGTGGAAGAAAAATATTTCATAAGCTCCGGTAGTGTAGTCCGGCCAATCATGTCGGCCTTTCGAGCCGATGACTCGGGTTCGAATCCCGGCCGGAGCATCTATTAATATTCTATAACCACCGCAAAATAAGATATAGTACTTTAAGATACTGCAGGGGTGCCCGAGCTGGCCAAAGGGGACAGGCTTAGGACCTGTTGGCGTAGGCCTACGTGGGTTCGAATCCCATCCCCTGCATCCCTATCAACAAGCCGGGGTGGGGTAGTTGGTTATCCTACGGGACTGTGGATCCCGCGACTCGGGTTCGAATCTCGGCCCCGGCCTTATTTTTACTAAAACTTTTTTTTTGTAATTGGTCTATCCAATTGATTATGCTTAACTATTATTTTTATTAAAAATTAGATCTTCATTTAGAAAATTATTAATAAAAGAAAGAAAAGATAGTTTAATGAATTTTATATTAATTTAGAGGTATACCATGATAAGAATGGAAAAATCCTGTGGATCGCCTAAATGTGATGTGGTTAAGAAGGGTAAGAAGATAGGACATATGGATGGACTTAATGTCATTCAATGGTTTTTAAAGAATAGATATCGCTACACCGGCACATTTTCTAGATTCATAACTAAAAATCCTGATGATAGCCATTCTGGTATTAAAATAGACATAATCATACCAGAAAAACACCTGATCATCAAAGATGCCTGCATAGACTGGATGAAAAGCCCCCAAAACAATGGTACATTCAACGCGAAAAGCATAGAAAGCTATGAAAACTATTAAATAATTTTTAGGACATCATACCAACATGAGCAAAAAAGGTTCCCGAGAAGAGCGTGAACTGGTAAACATGCTATGGGAAGCAGATTGTGCAGCAATGAGAGCACCCGCTTCCGGCGGTGCCACTAAAAATCCACTCCCCGATGTTATCGCAGGTAATGGTAAGATTTATCTGGCTATAGAAGTTAAATCAACCTCTTCTGAGAGAATATACATTGATTCAGCTAAGATAAATGCTCTTTTAGAATTTTCCCAGATATTTGGAGCCCAACCTTATGTAGGGGCCAAATTTAAAAGGGAGAAATGGCGATTCGTAAGTATCAAAAACCTTTACAGAACTAAAAAGGAAAATTACCGGTTGGATAAGCAACTGGCATTCGAAAAGGGTATCGAACTTGATGAACTTATCGGGAAAGATAAACAGGTTAAATTTTCTGGAAAATAAATAAAAATCAAGTTGCTAATTCTTATCAACTATAAATCTTATTTTCAGAAATCGTTGTCGTATAGATTCTTATAGAGACTAATTCAGTATCAATTATCGATCTTATTTTTCTAATACAAATTATCGATTATAGTCTTATTTTTAGAAATCTTGTTTTCTACCTGCAGAATCACGACGATAATTTCCGAACTCTGTGATTAATCTTAACTCATCTCCCCAGAACACAGGACCTTCCTTACAAACTCTCCAACCAACATCATCCACACAGCACTGACCACAAAGGCCGATACCACATTTCATGTATCTTTCCAGTGAAAATTGAGCAGGTACTCCGTATTCATCTGATAACTGAGCCAATTTTTTCATCATCACTTCCGGACCACAGCTGATCAACATATCATAATCATGTTTTTTAAGGAGTTCCTGGGCCAGTTCCGTTCCAAACCCGCAGAAACCATGGGTACCATCATCCGTACAAGAATGATAATTGGTCTCTGCTTTATTTAACCTATCCATAAATATAAGTTCATCCTTTGTAGTGGCTGCACTGACCAAATCCACTTCTAAACCTCTTCTAGAAGCTTCATCAGCAAATGCTGCGACAGGAGCCATTCCAATACCCCCTCCAACTGCTAGAATCTTTGAACCTGCGATTACAAACCCCCTTCCATAGGGCCCTCTGATGCCCATTTGATCTCCCTCTTCCATCTGATGAACCGATTCAGTGAATTTTCCCACTTTTCTAATGGAAAATCCTATTTCATCATTTATCGGGTCAATTAGGGATATTGACATGGGTTTTTCATCTTTGAAATTCCAGAGCATCATGAATTGACCTGGTATCTCATCATTAACCTCCCAATCAAAAATGAATGTCTTAATGGTCTTTGTTTCTCGTATTATCTGTTTAATTTCTACAATTTTTGGAATATGCATATTAAACTGCCCTTCAGTAGATGAATATTAGTTTTTTCTAATTTTTAATATTTGTTTTTAAATGGGTTATTTTTATCAATGAGCCCTGCCTACCATTTCTGATACACTTTTAATTCCTTTCCTACCCATATATCTCTCAAGTCCCTCGCAAATTTTCCGAAAAACATCAATTCCTTCGTAATAAACAGCTGTACCAATCTGAATACAGCTAGCACCGGCAAATAGGAATTCAACCGCATCTTTATAATCAGTGATCCCCCCCACACCCATTATAGGAACATTAACAGCCTCATAAACTTCATAAACACATCTTAAAGCTATTGGCTTTATTGCTGGTCCGGATAATCCTCCAAATTTATTATGAAGTATGGGTTGGGCTGTCTCCACGTCAATACGCATGCCGGGGCCTACAGAGTTTATAAGAGTTATGGCGTCACATCCTGCATTTTGACAGTTTAGAGCGATTTCCACTATATCTGTTACATTAGGAGTTAATTTTACTATAACTGGGTTTTTAGTTACTTTTTTAACCGTTTTAATCACTTGTGCTGTTAGTTGAGGATCCTGCCCTACAGAGGCACCGCATCCACCCGATGCATGAGGACATGATACATTGAGTTCAATCATATCCACCATTCCATCAATCTGGGCAGCTATATCCTGAAACTCTTGGGGATCAGCACCATAAATAGACGCCACCGCAGGGACCTGTCTATCCAATCTTTCAAGTTCCCCTTTGAAGGATTCCACCCCCGGATTGGATAATCCAATGGCATTTATGAAACCTCCTGTGACTTCTACAGTTGTTGGATTAGGATAACCAGGATTAGCTTCCATACCAAAGGATTTAGTCACTATAGCTCCAGCACCGCTTCTAGCCACCCAGTTAAGGGATGCTGCAGTGGATCCCATAATGCCTGCTGCCAAGATGGTGGGATTTTTCATTTTTATATTGCAGAATTCGACTTCAAGCATACTACCAATATCCAGAAAGTTATAAATCTGTCATCATTATACATTTATCTCTATGAAGTGTTATCTTACCTGGTGTTTTGCCGGTTATATAGCCCTTGATGAAAATTGTATTCTCTTAGATTATGAACTTTTCCCAAGGAGCAGAATTACAGAAAGATTAATAGAGAATGTAAAGGGTGATTTAAGTAAAGAAGAGAAATCACTGCTTAAAAGAATGGTTAAAAATTATGATGATATTAGTTTAGAAACTAATATTCCACCAGCAGCCTATAAAAACCTGAGAAATAGTGAAAAATTTATTTTTGAAACTCCTAATAAAGCAGGAGAGTATTTAAGAAATAATCTTGCATATATCCTAAAGAAAACAGGTTTTATCGAAACTGAAGAAGAAATGAATCATTATATTGGGAAATATTCCCAGGAAATGACCAGAAAGGGTTTACAGGAGGCATCTGAAGCGGAGGATCTTCTGCTAATACAATCCATAAATGCACTAGATGAGTTAGATGAAACAACCAGCAAGTTAGCTGAAAGACTGAGAGAATGGTACTCTATACACTTCCCTGAACTTGACAAAATAAAAAATCATGATCTTTATGTTAAATTAATAGCTGCTAATGGCAATAGAGACTCCATAATTAATTCCGGACTTTTGGAAGATGAACTGAAAATAGAAAGAAGTATGGGTGCTGAAATTGAGGATTCTGATATTTCCATGCTCACCACCTATGCATCTTCATTGAAATCCTTACAACAGACCAAAAAATCACTTTCTAAATATATTGATAATAAAATGGAGGATTTAGCACCGAATCTGCAGGATCTGGTGGGAGCATCATTGGGTGCTAAATTGATAGCCCATGTTGGCGGGATAAAAAGACTGGCACTTCTTTCATCTGGAACTATTCAGATTTTAGGGGCTGAAAAGGCTCTTTTCAGGCATCTGAAAACCGGTGAAAGACCACCTAAACATGGATTGATATACCAACATCCAGAAGTCAGAGGAGCCAAATGGTGGTATAGGGGAAAAGTGGCCCGTGCCCTTGCTTCTAAAATTTCCCTAGCCGTGCGAAAGGATGTATTCTCCGGTTATTTCGATCCTCAGATAAAGGAATCATTTTATATCAAGTTAGAAGAGATAAAAAAGGCAAATCCTTTTCCAAAAAAACCCACTAAAAGTGCTAAGCCGGATAAGAAGAAAAGAAAAAAGAAAAAGAAAAAAGATAAGTACAAAAAAAAGTTTGATCTTTACTACTAGATGCATATGTTAAATAAATCAATATTAACGGATATGATTAGAAATAGGTGAAAAAATGGATGATTTAGTTGCCATAGTTTCAATAATATCCAGCGTTTCTTCAATTATACTGGCCATCTTTGCCATATGGTTTTCCAGAAGGGTGGAAGAACGACTGAAGAAAAATTTTCTACGCCTGAAGAATGTCATGGACAGCAACCATGATCGAACTAGGGAGGTTCTTAAAAATATAGATCTGGAAGCAGAAAATATCAAACAAACCGTCAACAAATCACAGGATGAACTCCATCAAACTTTAGAAGAGATCATAGAGCAATGTAATATTTCTAAAAAATAGAGAAAAACAAGAATTTAATTCAGAATTTATATTTCCTCTTATCGTATTCTTATTAATAATTCTATTTTATATTGGGGATAAGAAATGTAGTAGTCTATATCGCGTTGATAGTTTTTAGTGGGGAATATTATATTCCAGAAATTCATTCAAACTACCTCCATAAGCTGCTGATTAAAGTTAACCCCTAACGTTATTAACTACTAAGAATCATATTTTGTTCATCATAATTTTAAAAGCTAGGTCGATTGAATGGTTAATGAAGCTGTATTTGAATCTATTAAAGTTAGATATTTATTATTATGGTTAATTGGATTTTTCATTATTATGGGAATCATCTTCGTTTTAACCACTGATTATATATCTGATGCGGAGTGGGATGTGGCCACTGGATTTCTCTTCTACATAATAATTTCCCTATGGATTATTTGGAATTTTAAACGGGTCCATATCAATTATCAAAAATTCATAGGATATTTTCCCTTTGATTACAACTGGTTATTTCTGTTCATCATTATTTTTGCGGTTATTATTTTATCTCTGGGTCTGGGAGAATTGAGTAGATACATCATATCCCAAATAAATCCTAATCTACTAAATCACCTTCCATCTACCAGTTTTTTCTATACCTCCCGTGATACACCCCTTGCCCCCTTTCTTAATTTCATGGATTTCATCATCGCCGTGATCATGGCCCCCATAGTAGAGGAATTTCTCTTCAGAGGGGTTATACTACACCGTTTTACCGTTAAATGGGGTATTAAATGGGGTGTACTGGTATCTTCCATTATATTCGGATTTCTGCATAGTGATATTATCGGAGCCTTCATTTTTGCCCTGGTTATGTGTATTTTATATATTAAAACCGCCTGCATACTGGTACCAATACTAGCCCATATGATCAACAACCTCTTAGCTTATGGAACTCAAATATTAAGCACTTTAGGCCCTCAAAGCACAATCGCCAGTCATAATTTAGTGGTGGCTGCCGTATTGTTATTCATTTCCGTAGTTATAATCCTATATTTCCTCTATCGCAACTGGCCCCAAAGATATTGGAGACCACCGTACTTCCAGGAAGTTTATGATGGAATACCAGAAAATCTTTATTATGATGAAGACTGAAATCACGACAAAAATAGATTATTTCCCTTTTTATGTGAAATCATAATTTGAATGATGAAAAAAATATTTAAATGAATGAGAAATATAATAAGAGTTGAGAGGAGAACATATGGAACAAGAACCGCAACTATGGAATAATTTCACTGGCGTATATCATATAGATAATCATCTGGCCACCAACAATATTATTCCCGGCCAAAAAGTTTACGGAGAGCAGATAAAAGAATACCAAGGTATGGAATATCGTATATGGAATCCTCGCCGCTCTAAACTGGCGGCCGCCATCTTAAATGGTTTGAAAACATTTCCATTCAATGAAAACTCTAAAGTATTATATTTAGGAGCTTCAACAGGCACCACACCATCCCATATTTCAGATATCGTGAAAAAGGGCCTAATTTACTGTGTTGAATTTTCACCCCGTATGATGCGAAAACTAGTGGATTTATCCCAGATACGCAGTAATCTCATTCCCATCCTGGAGGACGCTACCAAACCATTTAATTACCTGCATCTGGTGGAAAAAGTGGATATACTCTACGCAGACGTTGCCCAACCCCAACAATCAAAAATATTCATGGAAAACATGCGCCTATTTTTAAAAGAAGAAGGAAAAGGCATCCTGATGTTAAAAGCCAGGAGCATCGACGTGACCAGGAATCCCGACGAGATCTTCCAGGAAGAAGAATCCAGATTAAAAACTGCTGGATTACGGATTCTGCAGAAAATTGATCTCAAACCCTATGAAAAAGACCATATGGCCTTTGTTTGCGAGTTTGGGTTTTAAAAAAATAATTTTATTTAAATAATTCAGCCACCCTATCCAGTATCTTAATGGCGACATCTCCCTTAGAAGTTAAAAGAACACGTACCACTGCTTCATCGATTAAAAAAACTTCATTATCATCAGAACCAAAACCCCCACCTTCTATGAAGACATCATTAGCTACCATAAGGTCAGCGTCTGATTCTTCCATGGTTTTTCTGGCTGATTTTATTAATTCTTCTTCTGATACATTGTATTTAGCCTTAAAACCCACCAGAAATATATCTGGATTGATCATTTTAACTTCCTTTATTATTTTAGGGGCTGGTTTGAGTTTCAGATCCAGTTCTGCAGAAGATGAGATTTTGGTAATTCCCTCTTCTTTTTGTGGTATGAAATCAGAAACTGCGGCTGCAGAGATGAAAACATCATGGTAAGGTACCTGTTTTCTGACAGCGTTCTGCATATCTGTGACACTTTCAACATTAACCACATTAAAAATAGGGGGAATATCTACATCCATACGTCCGCAGATTAAAGTTACATCAGCTCCCCTGATGAAAGCATCCTTGGCTATTTCCACGCCGGTTTTACCAGAACTTAAATTGGTTATTCCTCTAACCTCATCAATCTTTTCAAAAGTCGCCCCGGCGCTTATTAATACTTTTTTATCCTTCATATCGCATTTGGATGTTTCTCTTAAAACATGTAATACAATATCGTTTATATCGGGAAATTTAGCTTTATTTTCCTCAATTTTTGGTTTTATAAAGGATATACTTTGTTCTTTTAGTTTTTCAATATTTTCCCTTACAGCAAAATACATAGAATGATGCATAGAAGGGATAAAAATAATAGGGGTTTGATAACCATAAGCTGTGACTAATAACGTGCTGATTGGATTATCCGCAATTTTATAGGCCAATTTACTTATCACATTGGCCGTGGCCGGTGCCACCAGTATCAGATCTACCTGAGCATACTTAACGTGTTCAATTTTTCCAGTGAGACCTAACACTACTTCCTGTCCAGTAGCAAATTCCATGGCATGGGGGTGAATTATTTCACAAGCACCATCACTCATGAAACACTTCACGTTTATATCATGCCTTTTAAGTTCCCTTGCCAGTTTAACTGCTTCTATTGCAGCTACACTACCGGTTACACAAAGCACAACATCCATTATAATCAGCGGCGATTGATTTTATGTAATTAGTTACTTCGATCTAAAACTACCAAAGTATTTTCGGAAGTTAATTCTTGGATTATATTATTTAAAACATCTAATTTACCAGGGATACGTCTGGAATCTTCTTTCATAATCCTTATTTTATATTTTTGCAGACCATCCTTACCATATACTATGTTTATACCAGAAATTCTTGCAGGAGCTAGTATATCACGAGCTACAGAGCGGAGATCCGAATTCTCACCAACCACCCTTACTTTCTTTCCTATGGTTCGTGATATTTCTCGGACTATTTTTCCACTTTTTCCTATAAGTTTTCCCACCTGATCTTTCTCGGTAACGATGATAACCATATCTCCAATTTCAATGGTCTTTTTAAACCCTATTTTCCCATCACCCACCTTATATAGTATTTTTGCAATGTCCAGATCCATTTGACTGATCTCACCACTCTTCAATTTATTTTCACAACCCTGGCAGAGCATTCCGCTCTTCAGACAGACATCGCATATAGGCAATACCATTTACATTCCTCCTTTTTCTCTGAACTTGATATGTTGCAGTTAATCTTATTTTTAATCAGCTTAATTTTTGATTTAACAAAGATTTATCATGCTAACAGTTTATCCGGAGCATAATACTTATCAATTAGCTCCAAAAGGACAGATTCATCGCCTTAACGGTTTATATATTTATTTTAATATCCATTATAGATAAAACGCTAAAATAAAAGCAGATTATACGTCTTAAGGCCTTTAAATCTATCTTATATAAAATGATACTCTAACAGTTATAAATTAATTATTATCCTTAATATATATATTGTACCATTTTCTCAATACTTAGATCTAAACATTCTGTGGAAATACAAATCTATAAAATAACAGTCAAGAACTTACCAAAAAATATTTACTGAACTTTGAAGCTGTTTATTACTAAGTCAAAATTTTTCTGCTCCTTATCAAAATTAGAGGGCAATGCTCCACAAAGAATAACATAAATAACACCCTTTTGAGAAACCCAAACTGCCCTCATCTGCCTCTGAATTCCACCTGAATTGGTTATATATACATTTTCAAACGCGGGATTATTATTCACAGTTATATTTGCTTCTGATACACGCTGATTTGTAGTATTATTGAAAAATGTATTGTAATTTTTAGCATATGTCGCATATAAATCATTATTTTCCGTAGAATTCGGTTTCTGAATTAGTACAAAGGTATATGGGTTATTCTGATTATCTATTGATTTGGGATCTCCCACAGCAACCACTGAATTGGGTGATGTGGTATTGGCAATATCCCAAGTGCCATTGTAAACAAATGAAATTCCATTTTGTGAATATTTTTTGGTTGCATTGGTATCGTTGTTGTTGGTACATCCTGATACCATGACCACCAGCGATAACAAAATGATAACTATCAAAAATGGAAATTTTTTCATTTATTCACCTAATATGATTTATGATATTCTCACTAATAAAAAAAAATATAAAATGTATCTAATTATACTGTACCATTACCACCAGTACCGGTATCTCCACCGGTGTCAGTGGTTGTATCCGTTGAATCTGTTAAATCGGTTAATGTAGTATCTGTTGTAACATTAGTAGCATTAGTGGTGTTGTTTATTACCGGAAATGCACTCTCATTTATGGACATGGAAACCGCTGCGGATTCTGATGGAACTTTCATAAGGAAAACTCCAAATCCAATGCCTATGAAGAATATTAAAGCGATTATACCAGTTAAGGCTGTTTTACTTTTATTAAAACCGGTTTTTTTTACCTTAGCAACAGGATAAGTGGGACTGGAAGATGTTATGAACTTCTTCATCAGTTCTTCTTTAGCCTGTTTAGCTTCTTCGGCTTCTTTTTTCTCTGTCCAATATTCAAGGGGTTTTTCTCCGCCTTTACTACCTTGTAATCTTTTAATCCTATCTGCAACTGCAAAATTTTCAAGTTCAGCTTGTAATTCCCTTTTTTGAGAATTATAAGCCTTTTCTGTAATATTACCCTGAGCAAATTCAAATTCCAGCTCTTGTAAGCTACGGATAACTGTATCTTTATCTGTAATTATATCAATCATCTCCTTCTTTAGGATATGAACCAAATATCTTTATGTATCCTACTTTTGATTTTATTATATTTAAAATGTTTCTGATCAACTTTTCATCCCGATGACCTTCGAAATCAATGAAGAATAGATACCTCCCCAGCTTTTCCTTAGATGGTCTGGACTCTATCTTAGTGAGATTGATGTTATTCTCAGCGAAAAGCTCCAGAATATCATATAAACCACCAGGTTCATCTTCTAAAAGCGAAAAAACTATAGATGTTTTATCTTTACCTGTTTCAGGATGGTCTTTTCTATTTATAACAACAAAGCGAGTGATATTATTTTCATAATCCTGAATATCATGAGCTGCTATTTTTAAATTATTTAGTTGAGCAGCTCTTCTAGTTCCGATAGCCCCCGAATATTCATTCCCAGATATTAAATTCGCAGCCGCTGCTGTGCTAGATGCTGAGTGTATATCAACATCTAATCCATCAATAAATTTCCTACATTGTGATAATGCCTGAGAATGTGAATATACAATTTTTAAATCCTCAATTTTAGTACCAGGATTAATAAGGAGATTATTACTTATGGGAAGTAGTATTTCCATTTTTATTTTTAAATCATAATCATGGGTCATTAAATCCAGAGTTATACCCACAGAACCTTCTATGGAATTTTCAATGGGAACCACACCACAATCAACTTCACCGTTCTTTACAGCTTGGAAAACTGTATTTATATTACTATAAGCTATATGTTCGCCTTGTATTGTTAATGCAGCTTCTTCGGTGAAGGTTCCGGGAGGACCTAAATATCCTATTCTTTTCATGACAACCAAGTCTTTATTCTTTTATTATTGATTCAGATAAAAATGAATATTATAAAATCTAATTATTGTCTTATTAAATTTTTTAAAAAACGAATTTTTTATTTTAGTATAATCCACCATTAAGAAAGTTTTTAATCTTATCAGTGGTCGATTGATGTATTCTTCTAATAACCGCTCTTCCATTTTCGTACTTCAATAAAACAGCCACAACTCCCAATTCCTGGAGATGATGTAGAAATTCTTCCGCCTCTTCTCGGTTATCTGCTTCCATTACCAAGTCTTCTCCAGCAACTTCATCTGCTGAGATGTGTTTAATGGTCTCTACCATGGGATATAATATTGATTCTCCTAATCTCTGGGCTCTTTTTTTCATTTCATCTTTTGATTCCTGCATTTCATATGATTGGAATCCTTCTCTAACTACTCTACTGAAAAAAAACGATTTACCCAGATCAAAAGGAAATTTAAAAGCATATACCAGCTCATCTGCATGTGCTTGGGATGAGGTATATTTTAGTGGTGGAATTTTCATGAGAGGGTCCTTCATGACCACTCCTTCTCTACCATTTTCTCCTAGATTTTTTACCAGTTCCAATATTTTTGTAGGTGCCTCAGGAAGAGAATATAAACCAAAGAGTCTAACTGGAGGTAGATTATACTTTTCCAGCAGATAATTTTTCTTTTTTATAGATAATGGTTTACCTGTAACTTTCTCTCTTATATCAAATATTCTAAACCCCAGTTTTCCAATCTCCGGATAATAATGAGATACGTAGGGATTGTCAGTTCCCAGCATCTCCCCACAAATAACCAGATCAGGATAATCATAGAAGAACTTGGATAAATCCATGATTTCTGAAGCTTTTCTGGTTGTATATGGGCATACATATCCGCCCCTGGTAAATGCAACTATTTCTGGATTTATAAAAGCTATACGGACGTTATATCCGTTCATTTTCTCTTCGACTGCTACTTCCCTTTGAAAATGCAATTCCATAGCTTTTTCAAGCATTAGCGTCCTTCTTATTTTTGGAAATCCCCTAATAATATGTATTTCATTGGAGAAACATACCATAGTTCCTGCTTCTATTTTAGCCACGCTTTTGCGAAACTGTAAAGCAGTGATGAATCTATTCTGGTAAAACTTAAGATTTCCTTTTTTATATGCTTGTTCCAGTTTATGGGAATCCACATCCAGTAACAAAGGAATTTCTTTGATTATTAGATCTTTTAAAGATATTTTTTGACTATTTCCACATTTAGAACAATAAAAAAGAAAGTTATCAGGTGATATATTTTCTCGCTTGATATGCATCTGTTGACTGCATTGGTTACAAGTTATGGCTGAGATTTCAGTTAACCTCCTCAAACTCCACAATAAGTTTCATTAGATCTGTTTTGGTTATAATACCAGTCAAACTACCATCATCTGTCACGGGCATCCCACTGAAATTATTCTCCACCATAATAGATGAGACTTCTTCGATTGATGCTTTCTGGGAAATGGTTTTTACGTTTTGAGTCATTATATCTTCTACCAAGAGATTTCTGATACGTGCTGGTTTATATTTATCTGGTACGACTTTTCTAAAGGATATCATTGAACGGGCTATGTCCTTAGCCGTTACTATCCCCCCTAAAACTTCATCTTCCATTACGGGCAGTCTTCCTATTCCTTCGTCGAATATCATTCGTCGTGCATGTACCAGTCTTTCCATAGGGCTGATAGTTATGGGTTGATGAGTCATAACATCTTCCACAATTTTTTCCTGGAATGGTCTTCCTTTGCAAGTGTTAATAAAATCTGTTTTGGTTAACATGCCCACAATTTCTCCATCATCTACCACGGGCAGCCCGCCAATTTTGTTATCAATGATAATTTTGGCTGCATTTCCAATACTTTTACTACTTTCAATGGTAATTGGATTTGTTGTCATCACTGTAGAAACATGGAAGTGAGAGGGGGCCAGATTACCGTACCGGGATGATCCTAAACGACGAGCAATATCTTTCTCAGTCATTATACCCACCAGTTCTTTGACATGATCGTTGTTTGTGTTTATTACAGGGAGTCTGGAGATTTTATGCTTTTTCATTATTTTAAGTGCATCATGGATATTTTGATCTTTATCCACTGAAAATACTTCTCTACTCATTATATCTTTTACATGCATTTCTATTCCCCTTTAAATACAATTAAGTGCTATTTATATGTTTATAAGATTTTAATTGGTTATTTGTAAATAAACTGTAATTTGTTCTATTGAATACCTCTGATTAAATCTGTTTTGGTTATAATACCTACTATCTCATTATTTTCAACCACAGAAAGGCCGTTTATATTTTCATTTAACATTATATCAGCAGCTTTAGTGGCATCTTCATTTTGTTTAATTATAATTAGATCTTTCTTCATTATATCCCCAGCGGTAAGCATGGAGATCATGCGGAAATTTTTCTTATCCTTTCCATTCGAATTTCTAATGAAATAGATCTTTTCCATACTTACACCAATTTCCGGATCTTCTACATGGGCAAATGAGATATTTTCAGGCGTTATAATCCCCACAGGTTCGTTATCACGTATTACTACAACTTTACTGATTCCATTTTCTTCCATTACATCAATAACATGTGCTATACTGTGATTTTCATTAACCGTGATAACATCTTTACTCATTAGATCTGATACTTTCCATCTATCCTGATATTTAGTATTATAGAAATTTAAAAGGTCTGTTTTGGTTACAATGCCTGCTAAACCCTCATTATCAACCACTGGTATGGAACTGATCTCATTTTTTAACATCAATTCAACTATATTTTTTACGTCTTCATTCGGATTTGTGGTAATCAGGTTTTCAGACATAACCCTACCAATTAATATCTTATCTATTGGCCTTCTTTTCCATTCAGGTCCATTTCCCCTTAATTTACGACTTAGATCTTTTTCTGTGATAATTCCTATGGGCTTACCCTCAGAGTCCACTACTAATATCCTGCTGAGGCCGTGTTTAAGCATGAGATTCCTTGCATGTCCCACTTGCTCGTTTTCCTGCATTACTATTACTTCTTCCTTCATTATGTCTTCTACTTTCATATTCTCATCCCCATTAGGCTTTTAAAAAGAACATCCAAAATATCATTTTTAAATAACCGGGTTCAATACCCCTTATCTGTCAACACAGAAAGCTTTTAATATATCGCTTTCGGTAATTATTCCTTGTAATTCATCACCATGAACTACCGGTAAACCACCCATGCCTTTATTTTGCATAATCTCACATATATCACCTAAACGAGTACGAATTGTGGTGGACATTACTTCTTTCTCCATAATATCACTGATATATGTGTTTAAAATCTCTTCTGCATTTCCACTACTGTTAAATGCTCGATTTTCTCCTAAAAATTCCATGACATCTGTGGCGGTTACTATTCCAACGATCTTATCCTTTTCAGGATGTGGAGTTTTTCGTTCCTCACCCACTACTGGAACTCTACGCAGTTTATTTCTGACCATTATTTTTGAGGCTCCTTCTATTCTGGTTCCCGGTGTGGTGGTAATTACTTTATCAGTCATATAATCCTCTACCAGTTCATCGGTCAGTACTCCAGCCATAAGTGTGACAAAATCACGTTCAGAAACTATACCCACTATTTTATCCTGGGCATCCACTACAGGAAGTGCTCCTACACCTCTTTTAATCATTTCCCCTATGGCATCCCCCACAGAATCTTTATCTCTTAAAACATAAACTTCTCTGGTCATTATCTCTTTTACAGAATGATTTACAGCGGCTAGGAAGTTTCCCTGATATTTTTCTTCGAGAATTTTGTATTTATCTCCTCCGCCTAAGAAATCCAAGATATCCATGGAAGTTACTATTCCACGCAGCTTTCCTGTTCCTGGATCAGTGATAGGAAGCCTTCTAAATTTATTTTTTACCATTGTTTCAGCTGCTTCCTGAATGGTAATACTTTGAGGCGCGGTAATCACCTCTTTTCTCGCTATACTCATCACGTCCCCTTCATGCTCTGAGGTTCGTGTTTTAAATTCTAATGGACCTCTGTCCATTGATTTTACTATGTTTATGGTTTCTTTTCTTCTCATTAGTACACCTTCATTAAGAAATCATAGTTTCACTATTTAAAATAATGTTATTAATAATTAGATAGTTAAAAATAGGCCTACATATATTTTTATATTTAAATAGGTAATTTATATTAAAAACTACCCTAAATAAGACCATAAAATATCTTCTCTTGCTATTATACCAACTAAATCTGACTTTAGAGCTCTATTCGGCTCTCTTTTGACATATACTGGATTTTCGACCACGGGAAGCCGACCAATATCATATTCTATGATCATCTGGGCAACTTCAGTAACGGTGCTATGGACTGTGGTGACCAGTGGCGGAGTTTTCATAACCTTCTCTACCTTGATAGAACGCTTTATATCACCCGACTCTCGGCCAATCCTAACATGTCCTGAATTAATTATATCTTTTCTGGTTATTATTCCAATTAGCTTGTTCATTTTTAAAACAGGAAGTCCAGAAAATCCGGTTTCATCCATCAAATCCCAAACTTTAGAAATAGATTCATCATAAGTACAGGTTATAACATCTCGGCTGAAGATTTCTGCAATATTATCATGGGCTGGTTTGGCACCGTTGTACAATAATTTTCTAATGATATCAGTAATGCTTACTATCCCAACCAGGTGCATATTATCCTTTGATTCCACTACAGGCGCCTGTACCTTATCTGTTTTAAGTAATCTCCTTGCAAGATCCATTATATCATCATCAGGTGTGCAGATCACTTTCGGATGATCCATTATTCCCCGGGCATCAATGTTTGATTTAGTTGCTGAAATGTTCATAATGTCCCCCCGGGTTATTATGCCTTCTAGACGATGATTGGATACTACGGGTAGTGATCTATAACCATCTTCTCTAAGAATTGATCTGACCTTGGTGGCCTGAGTATCCACTGTAACTGTTAAAGGATTGGAGGTCATTATTTCTTTTACATCATTCAATTCAATCACCCCACATCTTCTTTACAATCTTCACAGAGAAATTTACCATCATCCTCTTCTAAATCATCCATAAAATTACCACAAACTTCACATATTCCTGATAATGAGTTTTCATCTGTTGAATATCCGTTTTGATTCTGCATTCTTGCATTTTCTACCAGAATTTCTGTTAATTCTGGAGAAACCATTAGAACATCCGATGATGTCAATATACCCACCAGAATTCCATTATTTACTACCGGCAATCTTCTTATGTTGTTTTTTGCCATTATTCTGGCTGCTTCATTTAGTTCACATCCAGGATGAATTGATATGAGGTTTTTACTCATAATTTCTCCGATAGTTATATCGCTCGCCTTGATATCTTTTGATACTACTTTACTAATGATATCGCTTTCTGTAATCAGTCCTTCTGGCTCAGAGTTGCTTTGTACAATCAAACTACCAATCTTGTATCTGGTCATTAAAACCGCAGCGTCCGCAACAGTGGTCTTAGGACCTACGGTTAATACATTCGACGTCATGGCATCATGTACTGTTACTTTGGTATCCATTTCCATTATGAAACCTCCTATCTTATTTTTAGAAGTTTATGAATCTGAGGTATGACTAGTACATCTAAATATTCCCCTGATTTTTCAGAGAATTCAAATAATTTATGATGATTCTTTTCCCAATTACTAAGAGGACTTGTCGGTTGAATAACTAATGTGAGCTCGGAAGTGTCCTTTACTTCATGAACTAGTTTAGAGGCTATAAAACCAACTATGTCCACCTTTGTGGATGGAAACACAACTAGTTTACAATAAGTATTTATGCCCTCTTCTATTAATAGGTTTATGGATTTTAGTTCGTGTACTATAAGACTATCCCATTTTGATATAGATTCATGCTCTGGTAATTTTATATCAACCGACGCATATTCTATATGGTCGACTATCTTTTCCAATTCATCTGGTAATGAACCATTGGTTTCAATAAGCACATCGTAGTCTATTTTTTTCAAGAATTCTCTGATAAAATCCGCATGCAAAAGCGGTTCACCACCAGTTAACGATATTGAATGAAAATCAGGAGTCATCAAATTTTCCACATTACTGTAAAGTTCATCTACCGATGTATTTCTACCAAAAATAGGATTACGACTTTCAGGTGTGTCACAATAATTGCAGTTCAGGTTACAACCAGAAAATCGGACAAATATCTGTCTTCTTCCCAGAAGCATACCCTCTCCCTGGATACTGGAGAAAATTTCATTAATATATGTTTTCATTAAAATTCAACCTGTTCAATGCAAATATGAGATTTTAATCTTTAATTTCGAAATATGCTCCCTGTCCGATGCCTTCATTCACACAGACTTGAACACTGGCAATTTTCATCTCTGATTCATTTTCTTCCTCTTTTAGGGAGTTATAAAGTTTCCTAGCGAAGTATTCAGCCAATTCCTCTGCACAAGTAGATTTTAGAGAAAGTAAACAACAATCCTCACGGGGCAAAGTGTATTTTTTTACTCCTATGGAAAAATCAACTGAATCATCCAGATCATTGAACTTGATATCATCACTTTCTAAGGGTATCAAAACCTTATGATCTAAATCTGAACATAAATCACGCATTAAATCCTTTACCTTCTTAAAATCCACTACAAATCCAAATTCACCACATCTATCCCCATCAACCTGTACATCCACATGATAGGAATGTCCATGAATACCACCACAAAACTGATGGCAGGGGATCATATGAGCCGATGAAAACCTTAAATTAGCATGAATTCCGTTTATAACAATTTTCATTTAAATTAACCTTCCTATGATAATTTATAATTTTTCCCGTTACTGAATAATAATAATAATAATAAATTTTTTAATCCCTTCCAAAAGGATCAATTATTATTTCAAATTTATAGGTACTTAGTAATCCTAGAAAACAATTGTTGGAATAAAATTTAAAATACTTTAGTTTTTGTTATATCTTTTTCAATAGAATATAATTCATTAATATAATCTTTACAGATATTATCAGCCATTTGAAGTATTTTTTCCCTTACAAAATTATTTGAAATATCCTTAAGACTGGTAATTTCCACATCAGAAGGTGTTCCTTCACTTACTATATTCAGGGCGAAATGAATCTTCATACTATTAATGGAACAGGTTGCAATGGAAACACTGAGTTTTCCCATTAATTCACCTTTTTTTGAGTTTGATATTGGATAGTAGAGATCATCACCATGTCTCAGTGTTTTAATATTGATTTTTTCCAGATTATCCTGGACTATCATAATAAATAATCGCTGCCTATGATAGCAAAGCCTAATATCTGCCGGTTGAGTGTCAAAATGTTCTATAATGAAATGTAAAAGCTCATTTCCTTTTATATGTTTACCTTTGTCTTCATAATCTACTATATTCTCCTGCTTAATATTCATAGGGCCCATCCAGCTAACAATATTAGAATCTTTAATTTTAAAGGTTCTGAATGCCCATTGTGGTTCTATCTGACTCCCATCATATAGCAGATTCTCATTAAGTCTTAAATATTTCATAAAACCACTTTTAAAGATTATTTTATATTTTTTTTAAAGATTTTATTTTTTTACAAATTAATTCTCTGAAAATATCATTCTGGAATACTAAATAGGAAACTATTATATTTAATAGTGTTGCCTACCATTAAATTAATCCATGAGAGCGAGAACCAGAGATTTCATATACACCACCGATGATCTTTTTTTTGCCACCACCAGTTATCTACATCCAGAAGATAGAATTATTTCATTTTTAAGATACGTACCAGATAAAGATGGGGAACGGTTTAATAATAATTCTCGATACTCAAAAGTAGATACTAAACAGGCTTACCAGTTTATAAATGAAAATTACCCTGAATATCTATTTGATTCTGGTGTGACCGGCGAAAAAATGATGGGTGTACCGCTCCATAAAATATCAAATATTTTGAAACCAGATAAACGTCTCAAGGAGATAATTAACAATCCTGCCAATGAATTACTTGAAAAAGTTGTGAAAGTTGCAGATTTCTTTCATGAAGAAGCAGACATATCATATAAATATATGGGTGTTTCCGGTTCCATCTTACCCGGCTTATACGATCCTGAGCAATCAGACATAGATTTTGTTATTTACGGCTTAAAAAATCATAGGGATGCTGTAGAAACCTTCGCCCGGTTAAAAAATGATAAAAATTCTCCATTAAAAGGAATTGGGGATGAGTTCTGGAAAAAATTATATGATAAAAGAATAAAAGATTCATCATTAAGTATCGAAGAATTTCAATGGTACGAAAACCGTAAAAGTAATCGTGGAACCATTGATGGCGTTCTATTTGATATATTAGCCACTAAAGATTGGAATGAAATCCAAGGGACCTATGGTGGAACCATCAGCCAACCTCTGGGGACCATGCAAATAGAATGTTCCATAACTGATGCACTGGCCGCCTTTGATAATCCGGCCATATACAAAATCAAAGATGTTAAAATATTAAATGGTCCCAACATAAATGTGGATGAATTAGCTTCCCTCACCCATACCTATGCCGGACAAGTGAGAGAGGGAGAAAAAGTTATTGCCCAGGGAAAAATGAAAAAAATAACTGATAAACAGTCCGGAAAAACCATCAACCGGCTGATAATCGGTACAACCAGGGAATCTATTGATGAATATATTAAATTAAAGGATTTATGTATTTAATAATTAATTTAAATTATATTGTTAATAAAAAAATTGGAATGGATTACAATGGCAAATAAAGCTATAAACATAGGTTTAATAGGTTTTGGTACCATAGGAAGCGGTGTAGTGGAAACCTTCAATTTAAACCTACCCCTTATTGAGGATAAGGTTAAAAGAAAGGTAAATCTAAAAAGAATAGTTGATCTGGATATAGAAACAGACCGAGGAGTTGAAGTAAACCCAGAAATTCTTTCTACAGATATAAATGACATACTGGATGATCCAGAGATTGATATTGTTATAGAACTCATTGGGGGTTATCAACCTGCTTTGAGTTTCATATTGAAAGCCATGTCCCAGGGTAAACACGTGGTAACCGCCAATAAGGCCCTTCTCGCTAAACATTGGGATGAAATCATGGAATCTTCTCAGATAAATCAGGTTAGAATCAGTTTTGAAGCCAGTGTAGGTGGTGGAATACCCCTTTTAAGACCTTTGAATGAAAGTATGGCTGCCAATAAAATAGAAGATATATATGGTATAATAAACGGCACTGCAAATTACATTCTCACCAAAATGGCAGATGACCAACGTGATTTCGATGAAGTATTGAAAGAAGCTCAGGAAAAAGGATACGCCGAACAAGACCCTACATTTGATATTGAAGGCCATGACACCGCTCAAAAACTAATCATCCTCACCATAATTGGTTTTGGAGTATATGTTAAACAGGAAGATTTTCATGTGGAAGGAATCACCCACATCACATTGGATGATATTGAATTTGCCAGAAATGAATTGGGATGCTGTATTAAGCTCCTGGCCATCTCCACCATATCCAATGGAGAACTGGAAGTAAGGGTTCATCCTACCCTGGTGGATGAAAAACACCTGCTCTCTTCTGTTAACGATGCCTTTAATGGCGTATATATTATTGGAGATGTGGTAGGGCCTGTGATGATGTATGGTCAGGGAGCCGGTATGATGCCCACAGCCAGTGCTGTGGTTGGCGATTGCATCGACCTCATAGAAGAAATGGGCAAACCCCTAACTTATGGTCCTGAAAAAACCAGAGTCACCAGGATAAAAGATATGAATGAGGTAATCTCTAAATACTACCTTCGACTTATGGTTACTGACAAACCAGGCGTATTACATGAAATATCAGGAATATTAAGTGATTTAGACATTAGTTTGGAATCTGTTAGTCAGAAAAAACAGGTAACAGGGAATGATGTTCCTATATTCATGGTAACTCACCAGGCACTTGAAGAAAATATTCAAAAAGCAGTTCAAAGGATTGAAAAATTAGAATCTGTGAAAGGTGAGGTAATCTTTATCCGCATATTATAAAAACTACCAAATTTTTCAATGAAAATTGAAAAATATCTTTCACAAGAGGAAAATAAAAAAAGAATTAATATTTTTTTTGATTAATATTACCAAAATCAAGATCTAATCATAGTCAGAACCATCTTAAATGGTTCCAGAGCATTTAGTGCATGGGGATCATTGGCCGGCATGATAATCATTTCTCCGGAGTTAACGATGTTTTTCTTACCGGAAATGATGATCTCTGCTTTCCCATCGATGACTTGTACCATGGCATCGAATGGTGCCGTGTGTTCACTTAATCCTTCTCCTTTATCAAATGCAAATATGGTTACGGTTCCTGTGTCCTTTCGAATAATCTCCCTACTTACAACCGCTCCTTCCTGGTATTCCAGTAAATCTACAATCTTAAAAACCTTGTTTTTCAGTTCTTCTGACATTATTTCCACCTCTATGACTTATTTATTATTTTATCCCTTTTCAAAGTAATCATAAAATTTCCTGGTGTAATCAATGAATTCTGAACGAGAATTGATATATTCCCGGGCATCTTCCACATCATTAATATCGTAATCTTTTTTAGCTAATAAGTCTTCGAATCTACTTTTTATATCTTCACTAATGAGATTTAATATAAAACTAAGTAATTCATCGATATTCTCTGTTTCGATGGCTTTATCAACCTTTGGAATGATAGGGCCCCAATCTATATCTGCTGATTTTAAACCAGTATATGATTTTTTTTCTTCTTTTCGATTTAAACGCACAGCTGTTTCGAAAAACCAATAATCAGCCAGTTCTGCTGCATCTCCACTTAGTTCCCTTACTAATAATGTTCTATCAAAGGCATCTTTAAGTTCTTCTTCATCTTCTGAAGAAACATGAGGAAGAATATATTTTATATTCTCCATATCTAATGCTGTTTCTGCAGCTTTTACAACCGGCCCATCCATACTATCAATATAAGGTACCATTTAAATCCCCGATAGTTTTTAATACCTGATTTTTTAAATAATTTACAATATTTCATTGATTATTCTATCTTTATTTTATTTAGAATTTTTGGTTAAATTCTAAATATTAGATTAGTAAAAACTCCCCAAAACTATAAATTTTCTAATTGATAGAGTAAATGTTATAGTGGTGATATAAGATGGATAAAAAGGCCGAAGAATTATTAGAGAAATGTGAAAATATAGATGATAGTAGCGTTATGGGCTCCTGTAAAGTAATGCTAGAGATGATGGCTAAAGAAAATGTGGAATTAGAGGATAAACCCAGCGAAACTTACTTAGAAATGGCAGAAAACCTATCTGCACAGGATGTTCCTAAAGTATTGCAGCTAGCCTTAAAAATAAGGGAAAGTGGAGATATAAAGGATCCCGATTTGAAAGTAGCAGCAAGTAAACTAATAAGAGCCATAGAAAGGAGTTGAATCCCTTATTTTTTATTTATTTTATTCTTTTTAGTTTTAGATAATATCAAAAGAAGTTTTAACAATGGAATAATGTTTTTTTTAAAAGGAAAAATTCTTAAAACTTATTCTTTCTAATTTTATTAATATCAAATATTGCAGTTTCAGCAACTGCCATAACCGCCATTACACCGGCTTGTACTGGATCTGTTACTACTAAATCTGCTTTCTGGGTTACACTACCAGGCATGTTCAGGCTAATGATTAATACATCATGATCCTTTTTTATTTCATCAATTGCCCCTGATATTTTCCCACCCATCAGTGAACCGGCCAGTACCAGGGCTTGCACCCGAGGTAATCTTCCCACTGCATTAACCGCCTCTGCCAGTTCATCTTCACCAACTAAAGGGATGGTGTCCACACTGATTCTTTCACCACGAATATTATGTCGATCAGCCTCGGTTATAGCTCCCTGTGCCACCATAGCCACCTGTGCTCCGCCTCCTATGATGATGATTCTTTTACCATATATATCGTCCATTGAACGATGGATTTCAACCCCAGTAACTTCTACGAAGTTTCTTATATTCTCGATGAATCTCTCCACGTTTTCTACGTATTCCAGCTCCATGTAAATAGATGCTAATTCTTTTTTTTCAATGAATAGATAGGTGTATGTGATGTTGATACCGCATTTAGCCATCATATCCGTTATGTTACTTAAAACGCCCGGTTTATTTTTTGCTTTAATGCTTATAGCTATGTTTTTCATCCTATCTCCCTATTATCTCTTTTTTAATATTAATCTGCCAGGATCATATCCCAGATCCAATCATAATCCTGGGGATGGTTAAGGTATCGCAGTTTTTCAGCTTCACGAATAAGTCCATACATCTCTTTATTTTTATAGAAACCAAGTTTTGCGTGGTTTGATGGTTTTATATGACGTATCTCAGGTAGATTTTTATAGTTTTCATTTTCCACCATACTTCTATCAGACAACTCAAAATAGGCTGCCCCTCTACAATTTTTATAAGGATCATAAATGGATGAAAACTCTCTTGAAACCCAGTTAGCCATTTTAAGTTCTTTATTTGATGGATTTATTGTTACATGTCCGTAGTTTGGGGGTACAACTACTTTATCGCCCTCTTTAGCTTCAATTATAACTACATCTGTAATACTGTTCTTTTCAGATTTCTGCAGCAGATAATGAGCTATGCCACTTAAAACCTCATAAACCTCTGGAAACGTGTATTGTGTTCCTTTAATAGTTGGATGGTAATGTCCTGCAGTTTTTACGTATTCTAATCCCAAATTACAAGGAGGTATTATGGTTATATCATATCTTAAGTCATTTTGCAAAATTATGGAATGATCTTTGTTGGAGAAGGCCAGATCACGATACATATAATAAAGATCCATATCATTGGTGGCTTCCAGCCATTTATGATCATGGATCACTTCTTTCATATCATATAGTCTTCTGATATCTGGTTTAACCCTTTTACCTCCAAATTCAAGCATCCTTGACTCCATAAAAAACACCAAAATTTTTTTCTCTTTCCCGGAAATCATTTGATAAAACTGAATAAAAGTATTTGGTTTTTCATTATTTTTAAAACATTTTGAAAAACTATTTAGTGTTTATATAAAACTGAAATCTATATATGGATTTTTTAAAGCATTGTTTAAACTCTTTTTATCTATTATAAATTATTCTTTTCGTAAATATATCATAATCAATTGACATTCAGATAACTAAAATAATAATTCTATAGTCTTTTTAACGTCCTCTAACCATTTCTTCCTTTCTGTAAGTGTGCTAGTTACTATAACCCCATAATTTTTCCTGTGAAATGTTTTTACACCGCAGAGTCCAAAAATACAGTTCTTCCATATAGTTTCCAGGGGATCTCCAAAAACTTCCTGTTCTCTTTGTTGCGGAGTATCGGAAGTGTTTAAAACCAAAGCACAAGTTGTCTTAAGAAGACCCAACGGTACTCCTTCGCCTTTATCTCCCTCAACAAATTTATAAGCTACTCCTGCCCGTATAACACGGTCGATCCATCCTTTTAAAATTGCCGGAGGCTGCCCCCACCAGTTGGGATGTATTATAATGATTCCATGGGCTTTTACAAGTTCATCACAGTGTTTTTTTATTATAGGGTCTATTTCTGCGTCCCGGGTTATCTCAGCATACGGCAAAATGGCATCGAATTTTTCCTGGTAGAGATCATGGAAAACAACTTCATAACCTCTATTTTTTAAAGTGTACCGGGCAGTCTCTGCTATGGCATGATTAAAACTACCCTCTCTTGGATGCGCCAGTATAATCATTATATTCATATAATCCCCCAATACCACTATAAAGACATCTTACCGGTTAATTCATCAATTTCAACTATTAGTATGCAGACATCTTTAACCATCTCATCATCATATCGAAATATCCTATTTGGAGCATATTTCTGCATTATGATATTAATTGCTTCTATTTTTTTCTGAAAATCTTCTATAAATCTTGCTTTACCTGTCCCAATGATACTTGAATATTTCATTCCCCATTGACATGGTTTTTCTGCTTTTACTACTTTGATACCGCTATCCATTTCAAAACAAACATTATTGTTTCTTCTTAAAATTTCTATTTTACGTCCTTCTGATGCTGAATGAAGATATAAACGATTGTTTTTAAATCCGAAATTCATCGGTACCAAATATGGTCTACCCCGATCACATAGGGCAATCCTACAGATCAATGATTTTTCCAAAATCTGCTTTATAACTTTTTCATCAATTATCTCTTTATCTTTCCTTCTCATATGATAGGATTCTAGTTTATTTTTATTAAATCTTGTTTAAAAACTAATAAACAAAAATATTTTTTTTATAATGAATATGAAACATGAAAAAAGTTCAGAAATAGTTTTTATAAATAAAAAAGTTAGTATATTAAATATAATAATTAAGTTAAAATAGTTCAAATACACATATGGGATGGCCTTCAGCTATTGTTTTTCTTCGATCCATTTTTCCTTTGATATTCGTCCAGTTTAAGCTGTGATTTATAATTGCTTGGCAGTTTAGACAGAATATTGGTTTCTTTTCAGCTTCTTCTTTCCATGGACAATTTAAAAACTCAATACGATACCCATGATCATCAAAATCAGATTTACTCCTGATACCAAAGTCCATCAATAGATTGGATAACCAATGTAAATAAGCATCAAATATAGTCTCTGGCTTATCTTTTTCAATATCCAATCCTTTTTTGTCCATATAATCATAAAAATCAGGAAGTTCTCTTTCTATTCGTTTTGTAAATATATCTAATAGTGTTTCTTTTATTTCTTCCTCGGAGTAATCAGCATAATCGCTCATTGATTTTTGAACCAGATCGTAGAAATCTGTAAGAACCCTTTTTTTAATTTCTTCTGTTTTCTTCTTTTCTGAATTATGCTTATATAGTGCCATTTTTATATTAGCGTTTACTTCACCTTCTCTGAAAGGTTTTAATATATATCCATACGGTTCTGTTTCTTGGGCTCGTTTTAAAACTTCATCGTTAGAATAAGCGGTTAAGTATATAATAGGAATGTCCATTTCCTTACGGATATGTTGAGCAGCTTCAATACCATCCATATCACCCTTTAATACAATATCCATTAAAATTAAATCCGGTACAATTTTTTTAGCATTTTTTACAGCAGCTTCACCTGTATCAACCCAATCTACAACTTCATAACCCCAATTTTGCAGTTTACGCTTGATAAGCATGGCCAGTATACTTTCATCTTCCACCACCATTATTCTTTCACCGGACATCAAATACTCTCCTTATATTCTAGCTCCTTGAAAGTAATTTTAAATTCTGTTCCACCGTTTGTACTAAGCTCCAATTTACCATCAATTTGATTAGTTAAACTATTTACCAGTTCTAAACCCAGAGAATCTGAATTTTTATAATCTAACTCTTCAGGAAATCCAACGCCATCATCTTTCACAATGAATGTAAATATATCATGACTTTTACTTACTATTATCGATATTGTTCCAATTCTATTATCTGGAAACGCATATTTCAAACTATTGGTAATTAACTCATTGGTTATCAAACCCAAGGGGATTGCAGTATTGATATCCATCATAATATTAGCCGCTTGGATATTAATTTTTATTTTATTTGGAGCTATTGAATATATATCTAAAAGATCAGTGGCTAGACTGGAAATATAGTCTCCGAAATCTATTCTTTTAAGGTCTGTTGATTGATAAAGCCTTTCATGTATTATGGCCATTGAATCTGCTCGTGTTCGGCTTTCTCTGAAAAAATCTAAATCCGCCTGATCTTTAATATAATAGGATTGGAGTTCCAGTAAACTGGATATGATCATCAGATTATTCTTGATACGGTGATGTATTTCCTTGAGGAGCATTTCCTTTTCTTTTAAGGCTTTTTCTAACTTATTTCTACTTTCTATTAATTCCTCCAATTCATCTCGTTCTGTAAGGGCCCTTGTAATGGCTGGAACTAATTTTGAAAGATTATTTTTGAAAACATAGTCTTTTGCACCTTTTTTAAGAACATCAACTGCAAATTCATTGCCTATCTTACCACTTACGAATATGAACGGCACTTGAGGACATTTATCTCGAGCAATTTTTAAAGCAGAAAGCCCGTCAAAACTAGGTAGAGAGTGATCTGCCAGTATCAAATCTGGTTTGAAGTTATCAATCTCGTTTATAAATTCTTTTTCTGTTTCTACTCGTCGAGATGTAAATTTTAAACCTTCACGACGCATTTCATATTCTGTCAATTCCGCATCTAATTCTACGTCTTCAAGTATAAGAACATTGAGTTCTCCTTCTTCCATACTACCAACTTCTTTGTAGTGATTTATTACTATTGTTCGACTTCATCCTCTATTTAATTTATAGATTCACCTATAAAAAGACATATTATACATCAATCATTAATTTTAGTTGTGATAAATCTTTTTTTCGCTTATTAAATGTTTATAACAAAAATAAACACCAACAAAGCTTTATTATCCCTGATTTTTATTTAAAGTTTAAATGTTTATGTGATTATTTTCACAAAACGTTTTTTGTTTTAAATCTTTTTGATTTAATGTAGTTATCTACTAACTATATTAAGTTATCCTAGGAATAATAATTCATTGCTGCTGCTGAATATAATCACTAAAAAAAAGGAAGTAGTGTTGGTTTAAAAAAAATCCAACATTAAATCCAAATATTCTTTTTTGCGTATTTGTTTCATTAAACTGGTCCCATATCCGGAGTCACCGCAACACCCCAAGGTGCGTGTCCTACGTTTATGGTGGTGGTTACGGTGTTGGTAGTGGTGTCAATAACCGAAACACTGCCATCCCAAGTATAATTGGTAATGTAGGCTGTGGTCCCATCCAGACTAACCACAACACCTACAGGATATCCTCCTACGGGTATGGTGGTGGTTACGGTGTTGGTAGTGGTGTCAATAACCGAAACACTGCCATCCCATGTATAGTTGGTTATGTAGGCTGTGGTCCCATCCAGACTAAACGCGACACCCCAAGGAGCGTTTCCTACGTTTATGGTGGTGGTTACGGTGTTGGTAGTGGTGTCAATAACCGAAACAGTTTGATCAATGGTGTTGGTTACGTAGGCTCTGGTTCCATCCGGACTAACCGCAACATCCCAAGGATCGCTTCCTACGCCTATGGTGGCGATGACCATGTTGGTAGCTGTATTAATAATCGAAACATTATTACTCCAGCTGTTGGTTACGTAGGCTCTGGTTCCATCCGGACTAAACGCAACATCCCTAGGATATTCTCCTACGCCTATGGTGGTGGTTACCGTGTTGGTAGTGGTGTCAATAACCGAAACAGTATCACTATTAAAGTTGGTTGTGTAAGCTTTGGTCCCATCCGGACTAAACGCAACAGCCGTAGGACTGTATCCTAATACGGGTATGGTGGTGGTGACAGTGTTGGTGGACGTGTTAATAACCGAAACAGTATCATCAATGGAGTTGGTTATGTAGGCTTTGGTTCCATCCGGACTAACCGCAACACCCATTGGTTGAACTCCTACGTCTATGGTGGTGGTGATAGTGTTGGTAGTGGTGTTAATAACCGAAACAGTATTATCGTAGGGGTTGGTTACGTAGGCATAGGCGTTTGTTATTGTGTTGAAGGTGGCGTTTATCGTGTGGTTTGCTTGTACGTTGGTGAAGGTGTAGGTGTTTATTGGTCCTTGTGAGTTTCCATCTACAGTAACATCATTGATTAGGTATCCCATATCCGGTGTGATGGTGAAGGTTTGTGTGTTTCCGGTGTAGACGTTCACGTTTCCATTGGGTTGGATAGTTCCTCCCGTTCCGGAGTTGGCGGTGATGGTGTAGGATGCTTGTGTTTTGTAAACCTGGACGTTATTGGTTCGGATGAGGTCCATGGTGGTGTTGGTTACTTGTGCCCTATTAGCTAGGGATGTGCCGGTTACATCTGCCTGGAACTGTATTAAAACACTTGTTCCACTGTTTAAGGTTCCCAGGTTGATGTAGTGTTGGTTCCAGTCCTGCCAGGGTCCGTTGTTGATACTGTACTGTGAGGTTTGTACATTCACACCCAACATCTGATCCTGCAAAACCACATTCGAAGCCGCGCTGGGACCATTATTAGTAACGGTTAAGCTGAAATCAGCGATCCCTCCATCATTAGAAACAACACAATTAGAATTAGAAACTTGCAGATCCGCATACTGGGTCGCGGAGACCGCGCCACAGAAAATGAAACCAAAAATGAAAATGAAACTAAGTAATATAAGTTGTTTTTTTATCGTTTTCACCTCCTTTTACAATTAATTACAATATGAATGTGAGTATTGTATCACAAAATATATACCTATTACTAAAAAATACAAATAGAAAAGTTTAATAACCATAAAACTATTTTTTTGGAAAAAAACATCACAATACAACAAAATAGGATTATCAAGTACTTAAAGCATCACCAATTTTGCTGTTTCTTCTCCACAATGCTCACATTTAACAATTATTACAATAGCTCTGAATTTACTCATATCACAAAGCTAGGTAGTTAGTAATATAACAAATAGTTTCTGTAATAACGAACGAACGTTAGTTTTAAATACTAAGAATACTATCATTTGAATTAACGAACATTCCTTAGGAGAAATATAGTTAAGTTAACTACTTGGCATATTACCGAACGTTAGTTATATTTTGGTGTGGATCATGAAAAATCAAAACAAAGGAAATCCATCAAAACCTACTAAAGAAAAAATATTCGACATATCACTTGAATTATTCGCAGCAAAAGGTTTTAATGCCGTTTCAGTACGTGAAATAGCTCGAGAAGTTGGTATTAGAGAAAGTTCAATTTACAATCATTATAAAAATAAGGAAGCCATTTTGGACACCATAATGGATTATTTCATATACCAACTCTCACAGAGTGGTTTACCAAAAGATGATGCAGAAGCATTAATAGAACAGGGCCCTGAAGTTTTCTTTGAAACAGGAGCCAAAATGTATATCAAACAAATAAATACCCCTCAGATGGAAAAAATTTGGAGATTAGTTTCCATTGAAACCTACCATAATAAGAAGATAAGGGACTTTTTCAAGAAAGAATTGCTAGAAGAACCCATAAATGTTTGGGAAAATACTTTTCAGATGATGATCGAAAAAAAAATGATAAAACCCTTAAACCCACGAACACTGGCATATGAATACTTCTCTTTTGCCATTTTCCTCTTCTTTGAATATTTTGTTTTAGAATATGATAAAGATTTTAAAACCTATATGGATTTAGCCCAGGAAAAAATGGCAAACCATGCTGAATTTCTTCTGGAAGCCATAAAAATGTAGGAATAATTATCATGAAAATTTTAACCATCATTGGAAGCCCTCGAAAAAAAGGTAATAGCTATCTGGCAGTTAAAGAATTGGAAGAAGAATTTAAGAACCATAACGATTATGAATTTGAGTATCTATTCCTCAAAGACGCCCATCTTGAGATATGCAGGGGATGTTTTAACTGTGTAAGCAAAGGAATTGATTTATGCCCTCTAAAAGATGATCGTAAGACGATTCATGAAAAAATGGAAAAATCTGATGGTTTGGTTTTGGTATCGCCTGTTTATGTGATGAATGTATCGGCTCTCATGAAAAACTTTATAGATCGGGTGGCTTATCTCTGCCATCGCCCGGCTTACCATGGTAAGAAAGCACTGATATTATGCACCTCCGGCGGATCGGGAATTAAGGAAACCCTTAATTATATGGAGATGATAGCAGGAGCGTGGGGGTATAAAGTAACTAGTAAATGTGGTTTAGTTACAGCACCCTGGCCCCCAACTAGTAGTATGGAGAAAAAAAACACTTTAAATCTGGAAAAATCTGCATTAAGATTCCATGAATCGCTCAGATCAATGAAAAATAACAATGATAAAAAAGTAAGTTTCAAGGAGTATATGGGTTTTCTGATTTTTAAAAACGTATCGGAGAATGTTAAAAAATACATGCCTGCTGATTACGATTTCTATAAAAATAAAGATTATTACTATCCCGCTAAAATTGGAATCATCACCAAAATTGGGGCAAGAATAATTTTAAAAATTTTATTTTTCATAATGAGAGACCTAGGACCGAGAAATGATAATTAATTATAACTTTACAAAAAAATAATTATTAAGAAATTTTTTGATACAATGAAAAAACCTCAAAACCCACCTAAAGTACTCCTGGTGGGATATAACGGTGCTAATAATACCGGATCGGAAGCTCGGCTGGCAAGCATTATAGAAGATGTTCGTAAAGTGATCGGATAT